>SCQP01000011.1 GCA_004299485.1 Acidobacteriota bacterium | reverse complement strand
CTCCGCTGCGGCGGTGGCGCTGGGGTGCGCGGGCGGCCAGCCGGGCAACGCCCGCAAACGACGGACTGCGCCGCGCGGCCCGCTCTCTAAGGCCGTGAGACCGCTGCGCCGGGGGCCCCTACGCCCCGGCTCCGCTGCGGCGGTGGCGCTGGGGTGCGCGGGCGCCCCGTACACGGCGGCTGCGCTACTGCCGTGGGGCTGGGGCGCGGGCACTCCCTACGCGTCGGCTCTGCTACTTAGCAGGCGGGGCGGCGGCGGGTGTTGCGGCGGCAGTAAATTCCTGCAATTTGGCCTCGATGCGGCCCTTGACCCAGTGCGGGTCCCACCATTCGAGCGGGTTTACCTGCACGCCGTCGAGCAGCATGCTGAAGTGGAGATGGTCGCCGCCGGCCAGGCCGGTGGAGTCGCTATGGGCGATGAGCTGGCCCTTGGCCACCATCTCCCCCGGCTTGACCGTGAAGTCATTCAGGTGGGCGTAGAGCGACATCAGGCCGTTGCCGTGGTCGATCAGGACGCAATTGCCATAAATGCCGAAATACTTGGTCCAGACCACGCGGCCCGCGTTGGCTGCCTTGACCGGCGTATGGCGCACGGCGGCCAGGTCGTAGCCCAAGTGGGTTTCATGGTCGATGACCTGGCCATGGTAGGTATAAGTGCGGAAATCGGCAAACACCGCTTCGACCGCGGCGTGGCCGAGCTGCAGGAACGGTCCCTGCCAGAGCATTTTGGGCGCGGTCTGTTTGGACACATCCACCAGTTGCTGGGTCTCGGTCTGGCGCAGGGTGCGGTTGACTTCGAGGAAGTTCTGCACCGGGTCGCCTTCGTTTTTCAGCCCCATGTTGGCGATGATGGGCATCACCACGCGCTGGATGAAGTCATCACTGATGACCAGGGTGCGATGCCGGAATTGCTTGGGGAAGGTGGTCACCGGCAGCGAAGCGGTCACCTGATTGCCGGCGGCATCGCGGGCGACGAGGTGCGGCTGCGAATCTGAGGGCGCATCGTAGGGGAACGCGAAGAAGGCGAACATGGTGGTGCCCGAGCTGCTGGGGGCGGCGTTGGGCAACGGGTAGCCAGGGAAGAACGTGCCCGCCATCTCCACGCCCGACGAGGCGGTGCTTTTCGAGGTGTGATAGACCACCACGGCCGAGCCGCCCTGATTGAGGTAAACCTGCGTGCTCATGGCATAGGCGCTGGGCGGGATGGTGGAGATCGTAAGGATGCGGTCGAAGCTGGACTCGGCGCCGCGGAGCGTCGCCGTGCGCGCCGTCACCACCAGCTCGGCTTTGCCATCTTCCAGGCCGGGCGTGTCCGCGCGGCCCGCCTGTACGGAAAAATGCACCACGATGGGGCTGTCACCAGTCGAGAACCAGCGCCGCGCGGCAAAATTGCGGCGGGCGATGGGAATCGTTTTGCCGTTCTGCACATAGTGCGCTTCGACGCTGGCGATGCCCGAGGGAGACTGCAGGTCGAAGGTCACCAGCCGGTGCTGCCCAATCGCCGCGGGCAGATTGGAGGCGGTAATGCTGGGCGCCGTGCCGCGGAACCAGGCGTAGCCGAACGCAATAAGGATGACAAGGATGATGACGACGGCGAGATTACGGAGGCGGTGCGAGGGCTGAGAATCAAAACTGGGCACTGCGGGAAGTCCTTGGCGGGCAGGAATGAAGCAAAGCTGGATTATAGCGCGCCGGTCAGGGACGGATGATGCCGACGCTGCCCTGAATTTCGATCTGCGTGTCGAAGGGCTGGGAAAGCTTTTGCAGCCGCTCCAGAATCACGCGGGCTTCGGCGGGCGGCGCGAGGTGCGGGACACCCCGATCCGCGGGACTGCGGTGGTAGCCCAGGTCTATCGGGTAGAGGCGGATTTCGCTCAGCCTGCCGTGTTCGCATTGCGTGATCGCCACCACGCTCTGGTACCACACCTCGCCGCGGAAGCTGCGGGCGAGGTGCACAGCTTCGTACTCCTGATTGGTGGTCGTCGCCGGAGCGAGGTGGGTACGCTCCATCCAGGTATCGGCGGTGACCTCCTGATCGTCAATCTCAAAGAAAAAGTTCCCGAGGCTGTAGAAGATCGGCTTACCGCGATAGATTTCGATACCGCGCAGCCGATGGGGACCGCTGGCGACGAACTCGTCGGCGCCCGCATCGATGGCGCTGTGCGCGAGGGTGCGCAGAAAATCCGGTGGCGGATCGCTCCAGTTGCCGGGTTGATGGCAATGGATGTAGAAAATCTCGAAATTTGCGTCTTCCTTGCCTTCGCGTACGCCTTTGAGAATTTCGCTCAGATCGTTTGGATTCATCATGTAATGGAGCGCGGGCGCAGGGCCCAGGCGATAATGCACGCCGAAGAGGGTGAAATCTTTGATGTTGGCCGGCAGCGGGTGGGCGGGACGCTCCGGCTGGGTGTCGTAGATCTGGCGCAGCGCGTCGAACTGCGGCTGGTTGACGAGGTGGTAGAGCGTGGTCCGCAGCGTGCTTACGCCTGGGCGGCCGAGCGCCTCGCCCAGCGGCGCGCCGGCGGCTTCCATGGGTTCGAAGCTCGATGTCGTCGCCACCACTGCAATCCTTCCCCAGTGCGTTTCGAGGTAACGTGGAGCCTGCGCTGCGGCCAGATTGCGGCCGGTGCCGGCATGGACCAGTCCCGCGGTGTCGAGCGCTTTGTCGGTGGCTTCCATGCCCGCCAGGCCCCAGTCGGTGTCGTGGTTGTTGGCGTGGGCCAGCATCTCGAAGCCCATTTTCTTTAGATCGGGCGCGATGGAGGGCGGGCCGTTGAGCTCGTCGCCGCCGTTTTCCGCTGCGGGCGCGTAGGGAAATGTATGCCAGTCAAGCAGGCTGTTTTCCAGATTTCCAAAGCCCACATCCGCGCCTTGCACCAGTTGGGCGACAGGCAGAAAGGCTGTATCCCCCGCCGCCATTTGCGGATGCGCCTGAATCAGATCGCCGACTGCGGCCAGCGTGAACCCTTTCGCCGCTGTAGCTGGAGCCGGCTTGGCCGTCATTTGCTGCGCAATCAATCCTGCCGCCAGCAGCAGAGTCGTCGCCGTCAGCTTGCCGAGCATACCGTCCCCCTAGCCGTGAATGATGCCGACGCTGCCCTGAATTTCGATGTGCGTGCCGTAGGGTTGGGAAAGCTTTTGCAGCCGCTCCAGAATCGCGCGGGCTTCGGCGGGCGGCGCGAGCTGTGGGACACCGCGATCCTGGGGAATGCGGTGGTAGCCCAGGTCTACCGGGTACAGGCGGATTTCGCTGAGCTTGCCGTGCTCGAAGCCGGTCACGGCGACCACGCTCTGATACCAGTAGTTCGCGCCGAAGTTATGCGCGGTGTGGTAGGCCTCGTACTCGCCATCGGTGGTGGTGGCGGCGTTGAGATGTTCGCGCTGCATCCAGGCGGGCGCGGTCAGCTCCAGGTCATCGAGCTCGAAAAAGAAATTGCCCAGGCTGTAAAAGATCGGCTTGCCCTTGTAGATTTCGATGCCGCGCAGCCGATGCGGGCCGCTGGCCACAAACTCGTCCGCGCCGGCGTCAATGACGTCATGGGCCAGCGGCTGCAGGAAATCGGCGGGCACCGGGCTCCAGTTGCCGGGCTGGTGGCTGTGGATGTAGAAGATTGCGAAGTTTGCGTCTTCCTTGCCCTCGCGCACGCCCTTGAGAATGCCGCTGAGATCGTAGGGGTTCATGGTGTAATGCAGCGCCGGCGTTAGTCCCAGGCGGTAATGCACGCCGAACAGGGTGAAGCCTTTGCTGTTGGCCGGCAGCGGGTGAGCGGGATGTTCCGGCTGCGTGTCGTAGATCTGACGCAGGGCGTCAAGCTGTGTCTGGGTGACGAGGTGATAGAGCGTGGTGCGCAGCGTGCTCACGCCCGGACGGCCGAGCGCCTCTCCCAGCGGGGCGCCCGCCGGCTCCATGGCTTCGAAGCTCGACGTCGCCGCCACCAGCGCAATGCGCCCCCAGCGGGTTTCGAGATAGCGCGGCGCGCGCGCCGCAGCGAGATTGCGGCCGGTGCCGGCATGCACCAGGCCGGCGGCGTCCAGCACCTTGTCGGTGGCTTCCATGCCCGTCAGACCCCAGTCGGTGTCGTGGTTGTTGGCGTGGCCGAGCATCGCGAAGCCCATCTTTTTGAGATCGGGCGCAATTGAGGGCGGGCCATTTTCATCGCCACCGCCATTTTCCGCGGCCGGCCAGCCCTGGAAGTAGCGCCGGTCGATGAGGGTGTTTTCCATGTTGCCGAAGCCGACGCTAGCGCCCTGAATCAGCTTGGCCACAGGGAAAAACGCCGCGTCGCCCGCCTCCATCTGCGGATGCGCCATGATCAGGTCGCCCACCGCGGTCACGGTAAAGCCATCGCTTACGGTAGCGGGGATCGGCTCGGCTGGAATTTGCGCCGCGGGATTGGGCAAGGGCCCCGGCTTTGGCAGTGGGGTTTGCGCGGCCAGCGCGACCGCTGCGGTCAGCATGAGTCCCAGCGTGATTGGAGTTGCTCGCATCGCGGTCACCGCCTTACTGTGTCACTCTGCGAAAGCGTATACCTTCTGCCCGCCCGGCGGAAACCTTCAGGCTCGCACCGTCGAACTGCAGCAGGTAGGGCCCGGCAATAAACACCCCGGCGATGGCCGGGCGCACAGGGTAGCTATGATCGGTGTCGAGCCGGTTGGGATTGGCGCCGAAGGCGCGCAGCAGCAGGCCCTTGCTGTCCTGAGCGACCGTCCAACTCACTTGCAGCGCCGGAGATTGATAGCGGCCAACGAGGGCGTGGGTGCCGGCCGCGTTCCCGCTCGCCGCCGGCTGGCGTGTCAGGAGCTCGCCCGTCGCTTCCAGCCGCAGTTGCATGCCACGTGCCAGCGGCTGAAAGACGAGGGTGTCGCCGGCGGCGCGGAATTTTCCCTGCCCCAGCGGCTGCAGGCGGACGCTGGGGCCCGGCCACTGGCGCAGCCGTAATGCGGCGCCGTCAACACTCACCTGCCGCAGGTCGTAATCTGCCGCCGACCAGTACCAGCCGGCATAGGCACGTAATTGCGCGACGCTGAGCGTTGGCGTGGCTGCCGGTACAGGCTCGGGCGCCAGTTGATCGCCCAATATAACGTCGGCGACTTTGCGGCTGCGTAGCGCCGGGTCGGCACTGGCGACGTTGCACAGGGTAATGATCGCCACCTGCGGCTTGGGGAACAGGGTGAACTGCGTCCGGAATCCCTGCCACGAGCCGCCGTGGGCGATGCGTTGCAAGCCGCGGTATTGGTCCACTTCGAGGCCACCGGCGTAGGCGATGGTGCGGCCGTCATTGAGCACGCCCTGCGTTTCCAACTGCTGGATCAGCCGCGCGCCACCGACGCGCGGGCGCCAGAAGTTCGCCGCCCACAGTTCCAGATCGCCCACGGTGGTATTCACGCCGCCATCGCCGATCTGCTGCCAGGGCGAGACCTCGAGCCGCCAACCGGAGCCCGGCGCGGGGGCATAGGTGCGCGTGCGGCCGGGGATCACGAGCCGGTGGTCCAGCACGATCTGGGAATGGCGCATGCCCAGCGGCTGGAAGATATGCTGGGCCGCAAATGTGCTGAGCGGCTCGCCCGAAACCCGCCGCACGATTTCGGCCAGCAGCACGTAGCCGGAGTTGCTGTACAGGTAGCGCGTGTTGGGCGGAAAATTCAGCGCCCGCTGGCGTTCGATCAGCGCCAGCGCGTCGGGCATGGTGGCGAAGTCGTTCGTGCGGATGCCCGACATCTGCATGAGCTGGATCACGTCACGCACGCCGCTGGTGTGGTGCAGCAGCTCGCGGATGGTCAGCGGGTGTGCGTACACGGGCATGCCTGGCAGATAGCGTTGCGCCGGGTCGTCGAGCGAGAGCTTGCCCTCCTGTTGCAGCAGAAAAATGCTGGCGGCGGTGATTTGCTTGGAGACCGAGCCGATTTCCAGCACGCTTGCGGGCGTAAGCGGCGTGGCGCTTTCGAGGCTCGCCATGCCGTAGCCGCGCGCGAACACCTGGCGGCCGTGTTCGCTGATGCCGACGACGCATCCCGGCGTGCGGGTGTTGAAATCCTGGAAAACGGCATCGATCGCCGTCTGCTGCGCCCGTGGCAGCGACTGTGCACCCGCCGCAAGCGCTGCCATCATCGCCATCGCCCCCATGCCCACCCATCTCGATGTCAACCGCATGCGCTGCCTCCGCCCAATGTTAAACTTTATGGTCTGGGCGCGGTAGCCAAGTGGTAAGGCAGAGGTCTGCAAAACCTTTATTCGTGAGTTCGATTCTCACCCGCGCCTCCATCCACTAATCGCGGGCACCCAGCGCGGCTGCGCCGCGCGGCCCGCTCTCTAAGGCCGCCAGACCGCTGCGCCGGGGACCCCTACGCCCCGGCTCCGCTGACGCGATGGCGCTGGGGGTGCGCGGCCACCCAGCCGGGCTACGCTCGCAAACGACGCGCTGCGTCGTTTCCCCCGCTCTCTCAATCCGCCAGGCCGCTGCGCCGGAGGGCCCTAGGCTCCGTTGCCGCCCGAGTGCCGCGCCAGGTGCATAGCCGCGCGTCCGGCGACTTTCGATTGCCGGCAATGATCGAACTGACATAATAATTTAAGTCACTGACTTGGCAGGATCCTACTCAGTTTTTCGCGTTTCACCTCTGTGGGGTACTTTATGCAGAGTTCCAGGCCCGGGGTTTATCTGCCTGCCCTTCTGGCGGTGGCGCTGCTGGTCGCGCTGCGGCCGGCGGCGGCGCAGGCGCAAGAGCGCGATCATCACGACGACCCGACCGCGCGCGCGGCGTGGTTTCTGCGCGGGCGGCGCTCGCCCGACCCGCGGCCGGCGGCCGCCCATCTGCGCCAGGCTTTCGTCGCGCGGCGGCAGGTGCGCCTTGCCCCGCGTCCCGCGGCGGGCGCCACGCCTGATCTGGCCGGGTTCAACCCCACCGGCAGCGGCACCTGGAAAGAGCTGGGACCACGGCCCCAGGCCACAAGCGGTTCGCTGCTCGGCGGCCTGCCTTCGGAGGACGACGGCGATATCTCCGGCCGAGTCAGTGCGGTGGCCATTGCCCCGAGTGACAGCAGCGGCAACACCGTGTATATCGGCGGGGCGTTTGGCGGACTGTGGAAATCCACGAACGCCATGAGCAGTTCGCCGGTATTCACGCCGCTCACCGACAACCAGCCGACGCTGGCGGTCGGCGCTATCGGCTTGGATCCGAGCGACTCCAAGACGATTTTCATCGGCACCGGCGAGCCGAATAGCGCAGGTGACTCCTACTACGGCGATGGCATTCTTGAATCCACGGATGGCGGCACGACTTGGACCGATGTGACCACGGCGGGCAGTCGCACCCTGCTGGGCCTCGGCTTTTCGCGGATCATTTTCGATGTGGCCAGTCCCTCGATCGTCCTGGCCGCAGCTTCCAACCACACCTGCTGTGATAGCGGTGAGAGTGCAGGCTCTGCGGGCATCTATCGCTCGACCGACCACGGCGCCACCTGGTCGGTGGTGTTCTCCGTGCCAGCTCCCACCGATGGGAGCGTTACCGATCTGGTTTACGATGCGGGTTCGAAGACCTATTACGCTGCTGTGAGCCAGGCGGGTATCTATAAATCAACCGATCAGGGCCAGACGTGGGCGGCCGTAGGCTCGCCCTTCGCCGCAGGGATTGCCGCCAGCGACGTTGTGGGGACCACGGTCGAGTTCTACCGCGGGTCGCTGGCGGTCCGCGGCAGTGTTGTTTACGCCCTGATCGCCGACAGCACCGGTCGCCCAGCTACCCCAACGGCCTGCACCTCCGCGAACTCGCCTAACTGCGACACTGGTTTGGTCCAGTCCAGCGATGGCGGCAGCACCTGGACTGCCGTTCCCATGCCCGACGTCTCTGCTGCTGCCGGGCAGTTTTCGAACCTGTACTGCGAGCCCGGATCGTGCCAGGGCTTCTACGATCAGGACTTGGCGGCGCCTGCCGGGGGCACCGGCCTGATAGCGGGCGGACTTGACCTGTGGAGTACAACAACCATCCCCGCCATGACTTCCAACGGCGTCAGCACGGCTTGGACGGACCTGACGAACTCCTACGGCACGCAGGTGAACGAAGTGCACTCCGACCAGCATGCCATTGCCGTACTCAACGCCACGACCTGGGTTGTCGGCAACGACGGCGGCGCGTGGGCCACCACTGCCGCGGGCGCGAGCTGGCAAAATCTGAACGCGACCGTCGGCAACATCCAGTTCCATAGTGTCGCGCCCGATCAGCAAGCGACCGGCGTCTGGATCGGTGGCTCGCAGGACAACGGCACGCAAAAGCTTACCGGTCCGGGCATGACCTGGACGCGCTACGAGGAGGGCGACGGCGGGTTTACAGCCACAAACCCTTCCAATGCCCAGCAGTACTTCAGCGAATTCTACGGCATCAGCGTGGTTCGTTCCGATGACGCCGGCAGCGACCCGAACAATGGTCCGATGCCAGTGGTCAACAGCAGTGTGATCACCGACTCTATTTTTGACTTCTACGTTCCCTACCTGCTCATGCCCAAGCCCAAAAACGGTCTTCTGCTGTTGGGCACCTGCCGGGTCTGGGCCGGACCCGATGGCAACACCTCGGCGCCGGTCTTCGGCGCGAGTGGATGGTTTCCTTACAGCAATGATCTGACGACCGGCAACAGCGCCTGCACTACGCCGTGGGACTACATCACCGGTCTTGCAGCCTCGGCGAGTAACCCCGACGTTGCCTGGGCGGTCACCGAAGATGCGCAGGTTCAGATGACTACCAATCTCACTTCGGCAACGCCCAGCGCTCCGGCGAGATGGACCGACGTCGCGGCCGCGCCGTTACCCAATGCCCAGTCCTTCATTCCGTTGAGTTCGGTCGCGATCAATCCCATCGATCCCAACATTGTCTACGTCAGCGCGCAGGGCTTTGGTGGAGGGCACGTTTTCAAGACCACGAACGCGGGGCAAAGCTGGACCGACATCAGCGGGAATTTGCCGGATGCGCCCGCAAACTGGGTTTTGATCGACCCGCTGGGTCCGAACAACGACATATACGTCGCCACCGATGTGGGCGTGTTTGTGGCGACCGATGGCGGGATAGCCGGCGAGCAGTGGGAACAGGTTGGCGGAGGACTGCCGGATGCGGCGGTGCTGCAGTTGGCGCTGTCGCCGGCCGCCTGGTCGGGATCGCGCGAACTCGCCGCGGCCACGCATGGCCGGGGCATGTGGGAAATTGCGCCGGTGCCCACGCCGGATTTTACACTGGCGGCCAACCCGGCCACGCAAGAGGTGGTTACCGGCACAGCCGCGACGTTTGCGGTGACGGCCACGGGAGAAAACGGGGAAGCCGGCCCGATCACCTACGCCTGCACCGCACCAGCATCGGGCTGCAGCGTCGCGCCTAAATCCGCGGCGGCGGGCAGTCCCGTCACCGTCACCCTGGCGACCACCGCGGTTGCGGCGGGCGCCAACACCATCACGCTCTCGGGGACCAATGAAGCCGGCGTGACCCACACCATTTCGGCTACGGTTACCGGTACGGGCGGCTTCTCGCTAGCCATCACGCCGGCACAGCCGACCGTGGTTGCGGGTTCGCCGGCGACGTTGACGGTAACGGCGCAGGCCGGCACAGGCTTTTCCGGATCGGTCGCGCTTGCCTGCACCGCGCCCTCCACTGGCTGCACCGTGAGCCCCAGCAGCGTTGCCGTTGGCGCCACGGCTACCGTAACGGTCGCCGCCGCGCAGCTGAAAGATGGCGCCAACACGGTCACCCTCACGGGAACCAGTGGTGCGATCACGGCCACGCAGACCGTCACGGTTACGGTGCAAGATTTTGCACTGGCCGCTGGAACCAGCACGGCGTCGATCTCGCCCGGCCAGAGCGCTACCTATACGCTCACGCTGAGCGCCAGCAATGGCTTCTCCGGTTCCGTTGCCCTGGCCTGCTCGGGCGCACCCACTGATGCCACGTGTGCGATTGCGCCCACACCGGTCACGCCCACTGCCAGCGGTGCGTCCGCTACGGTTACCGTCACCACCACGGCGGCCAGCGAGATCGCGCCCGGAAATTGGCCTTTCGACGGGGGCGGGCTGTGGTTTTACCTGTTGCTTCTGCTCGCAGCGGGGCTGACAGGCTCCTGCCTGCTGGCCTGGCAGCAAAATCACCGGACCTGGGTGCCGCGCCTGCTCGGCGGAGCCGTGCTGAGCTGCCTGCTGCTGGCCGTCGCGTGCGGCGGCGGGGGCGGCAGCGCGCCGCCGCTACCTGCGCCACCGTCCCACCCGGGCATTGCCGCCGGCTCGTACACGCTCACGGTGACCGGAACGTCCGGCACGGCGAGTCACTCCCAGGCGTTGACCCTGACGGTACAGTAGAGCGATGGAGCGCCGCAGCTTTCTAACGTTGCTGGCCGCTGGGGTGGGAACGGGCTGGCTTGCCGCCTGCACGTCGCAGCCACGGCTGGCCGCTCCAGCCAGCGCGGCCAGCCATGGCTTCCAGACGGCTTTCTTCCTTGAAGGCCAATTCGCCGGCTGGGTGCAGGCATCCGGCGGCAGCCAGATCGCGACCCGGGGCATGCCCGACTTCGTTCCCGGCCATCCCGCGCGGCTGCCTCCGGCGCCGCGCCGCTTTCGCGACCTCATCCTGGAGGGAGGCGCCGGCATGGCGCCGGAGTTTTACGCTTGGCTGGCGGAGTCGCTCGCTTCTGGCGAGGATGAGGGGCGCTCGGGCGTCCTTACCGGGACGGATGCTGCCGGCCGCCCGATGGCGACCGAAAGCTGGCGGGGCCGCATCGCGCAAATTGAATTCCCGTCGCTATCACGCGATGATTGCTCGCCGGCGCGCCTGCGGGTTCGGATCGCCTTGGCGGAAGCGCGACCGGAAGGAGTGAGCAAGGCGGTGTTGCCGCCGCGGCCGACGCGGAGTTGGCCGCGCTGCAATTTCCGCATGGGGATCACCGGACTGGACTCCGTTGCGGGCACGGCTACTTCCGTCAGCGCGCTCACCTGTACACGTGCGCGGCAGGTCAGCTTCGGGCCGCTGGTGCTCACCGTGCCAGCTTCTGCAGCGGCCGCGTTCTCAACCTGGCGATCGGCGGGAGATGTGCGCCGCGGCAGGCTCACGTTTTTCGATGCTCAGGAGCAGCCGGTGGTGGCGCTTGCGCTGTCGGCGCTAACGCCGACGAGCGTGTCGGCAGCCGGCGGCGAGGCCCGGATCCAGCTCGCGGTCGGCGACGCGTCGCTGGCAGTTACAGGCTGATGGGGCGCGTGCGGGGGCGGAGGGTGAGGTGGAGGAGGCGCTGGCCGCGGAGGCGGAGCCAGAGATAGCCGCCGGCGGCGGCGAGGCGGATCTCGCGGGCGCCGGCGACGCGGGCGTACTGGCGGGTGATGGCGGCGACTTCTTCAGGGCCTTCGACGTCGGTGAGGGCGACGTTTTCGATGCCGGCCTTCAGGGGGATGCCGCGGCTCTCTTCCATCGCCGCGTTCCAGGCAGAATCGGCGACGATGCAGGCGAGCGGCTTGCATTCGAGCATGGTTTGCAGGGCGGCGAGGGCGGTGGCGTCGACAATCTGGGTGAAGCCCACGTGCAGGCGGCGGCTGGCGGGCGCGAAGTAGAGGGGCAGCATGCCCAGGGATTCGAGCAGCGCCTGCGGCACCCAGCCGCGGTACTGACGCCAGGCCTGGGTTTCGGTCAGGGGAAAGGTTGGCCGCGCCCATTGCAGGCCGACGGCGGCGGTAATGGCGGCTTCGCTGGCGGCGCCCTGGCGCACCAGCCATTCGCCCACGCGGCCGCCGTGGAGATTTTGCGCATCCAGCGCGGCGCGCAACTGCGGTTGCGTGATCTGGCCGTGGGAGAGCAGCAGCAGGCCGAGCGGGATACGGTGCGGCCGGGGCGCGTGGGTTTCATGCTCGCGCAGCAGGCGGCGGGCGTGCAGCTCCACCGCAGCTTCGAGGCATTCCAGGCCGCAGCACCAGCCCTGCTGAAATTGGATCCGTGCGGGCAGTTTGCACCAGGAGCGCAGCCCTTCGCGCTCGGCGCAATCCGGACCCAGACACTCCCAGCGCCGGCGCCAGGAATGCCAGCCGGGCAGCGCCGCGGCCGCAGCGCCGGCAGAGGCCAGCGGGCGCGGCGGCAGGGCAACGGCGGA
This sequence comes from Acidobacteriota bacterium, assembly GCA_004299485.1. Classification (NCBI taxonomy): domain Bacteria; kingdom Pseudomonadati; phylum Acidobacteriota; species Acidobacteriota bacterium. Next base: position 6,340 of record SCQP01000011.1, on the reverse strand, counting down.
GGCGGAAGCGCGGTTCATCGCGCCGCCTCCACCGCGGCCATGCGCTCGCGCCGGTGGACCAGGCGGTTAATGCGCAAGCCGTAGTTGCCGTCGACGACGACCACTTCGCCCCAGGCGATGATCTTGCCGCCCACCAGCAGCTCGACCGGATCGTCGATTTGCCGGTCCAGCTCCAGCACGGAGCCGGGCGAAAGTTCGGCGATGTCGTGCAGCAGCATTTGGCGGTTGCCGAAGCGGAGCGTGACGTCCAGCTCGACATCGAGCAGCATGTCGAAGCGGGCGGTGCTGGTGGCGGGCGGGTGCAGACCGGTAGGCGTGCGGGTGGGCGTGGCGGCGCCGCTGGAGCTGAGGTGCGCCTGGATCTGGTCGCGCAGCGAGCCGTCGTAGACCATGACGAAGCCGAGGCGGTTGCCGTCGGGGTGGCTGAAGCTCAGCACGTCGCCTTCGGTGTTGGTTTCCGCGGTGCGGCGCAGCGGGCCGAGATGGCGCAGGTCGCCGAGCACTTCGCCCCAGCCGTTGGTGCTGAGGCCGGCGGCGGCGACGGAGACGACGCGGCGGATGACGTCGGTGAGGGCATCGCGTTCGGCGTCATCGAGCGGACTGGAGCGCGTGCGGGGCGCATCGGCGGCGGGGGGCACGAGCAACTGCGCCCAGGTGCGGCTTTCGGTGCGGTGCAGCCGGATCTGCTGGATGCCGGCGAGCGCGCCGGTCAATTCCACGAAGGCCACGACCTCAATCACGGCATCGCCGGATTCCGGCGGTGCGGGCGCGATGGTCCAGCGGGTGTCGCCGCTCAGGCTCTGGATGATTTCAAGCGAGGCCGCCGCCCAGATATCGGCATAGGTCTGCTGTGGCGTGGGCGCCGGGACTTCGCCGGGCACGCCCATCGGCGCTTCGTTGTGCAGATCGTTCTCGTTGGTCTCTGCCATAGGCTTAGCTTCCTTCCTCCGGCCGCAGCGCAACCGGCAGGCTGGCAAGCAGCGCGGCGCGGCGGCGGCCCTGGCGGACGGCGTGTGCCTCCGCCACCGGCTGGCCGGCGACCTTGATCCAGGCTGAGGTCTCGCTGCCGTGCCCGAAACGCAGGACTTCGCCCACTTCGAGCGTCAGCAGGCGGCGGATGGGAATTTTCGCCGGCGGCAAGACCAGCTCCACCGGAAAGCCGGCGCCGAGCAGGCGCTCGCGCATGCGCGGGCGGGTATCGAAGCCCTCCTGGCGGCGGTGGTAGACGGGCGATTCCGACAGCTTGCGCAGCAGCCCGGTGGAGATAACCGCCGGGAAGGCGAGGTTGAGCGAGCCGCGGGTGTGCGCCAGGTGCAGCTCGAAGCTGATGGCCAGCACTTTTTCGTGGGGCGGCATCAGGCGCACGATCTGGGTCATGGGCTGACGGTGCTCGAAGGCGAAACGCAAATCCAGCACCGGCTGCCAGACCTGCTGCAGTTCGCGGGTGATGATGGCCACGATGCTTTCCAGCAACTGTTCTTCGATTTCGGTGACTTCGGTGGACGCATGCTCGCTGCTGCCATTGCCACCCAGGACCAGGTCGATCATGGGGAAAACCAGGCTGAGATCCAGTTGCAAGGCGGCGCTGACGCCGATGGGGTTGACGGCGAGGGAAGCGACATAGGAGATTTCCGGCAGCCGCTGGGTGAATTCCTCAAAGCCCAATTGCTCGATGGCGACGAGGGTGACTTCAATATGATTGCGCAGGTGCGCGCCCAGGACGTGGGCGAGATTGCGGGCGAAGCTTTCGTGCAGGCCGCCGACGACGCGCGCCTGTTCGCGGGTGAGCTGGCCGGCCTGGCGGAAGTCGCAGCGGGTGAGCTGGCGCGGGCGGCGCTTGCTGCCGGTGCGCAGGCCGCGCGCGGCGCGGAAGAGAAAATCGATTTCGTCCTGATTGAGGCTGCGTTCCATGGTGCGTTATCCCAGTAAGGCGGCGGCGCCCGCGTTCGAGGGGTTCTCCAGGATGGCCGCGGCGGGCGGCTGCAGGGCGTCGCACAGTTTCGTCTTGAGCTTGACGAGCAGCGCGCCGTGGATCTGCGAGATGCGCGATTCGCCGATGCCCAGCACCTGGCCGACCTCCTTCATGGTCAGCTCTTCAAAGTAGTAGAGGCTCAGAATCTGCTGATCGCGCTCCGGCAGCTCGGCAATCAGGCGCGCCAGCAGTGCCTTGGATTCGCCGCGGCGGCAGAGCTCGAAGGGATCGGGGTCGGGGCTGATGACGGTTTCAATTGCCGGCGTGGCGTCGGGCTCGGGGCTGCCGGCGTCGAGCTCGAGGTGGTTGAGCGCGGCGACCAGGTTGTGATATTCGGCGGTCGTGAGCGAGAGCGCTGCGCACAACTCCTCTTCGGTGGGGGCGCGGCCGAGCTTATCCTGCAGCTCGGCGAAAGCGTTCTGCAGCTCGCGGCCCTGACGGCGGAGCTCGCGCGGACTCCAGTCGAGCGCGCGCAGGCTGTCGAGAATGGCACCGCGGATGCGGAAGCGGGCGTAGGTCGCCAGTTGGGCGTTGCGGGCGGGATTGTATTTGTGCAGGGCGTCGATTAATCCCAGCACCCCGGCCTGGACCAGATCTTCCAGCAGGACCTGTTGCGGCAGCCGCTCGTGGATGCGCCGCGCCACGTAGCGCACCTGGGGCAGATGCTCCAGCAGCAGGCGCTCGCGCTCGGCGGCGTCGAGCGTCTGCGGGGCTTCGTATTGGCGGGCGGCGGCGTTCATGGCTTAGGTCACCATGCCCAGGGAATGCACCGGGACCTTGGCGGGAATTTCGCCCGGCGAGACCACGCTGAGCCGGGGCCAGTTCGCCTCCAGCATGCGGCGCAGGTAGAAACGGGCGGGGGAGTGGCAGAGCAGCACCTGGGGCGCGCCCACGGCGGGATCGTAGGCAAATTTTTTCAGGCCATCGAGCACGCGGCGGGCGAGGCCCGCGGAGCCGGGCGCGGGGAGCGCGGGTTGCGCCTGGGGATCGAAGGCGCGGTCGAGTTCTTCCTCCAGCATGCCGGCGAGGGTAATGACCTGCAGGGAGCCGTCGGCCGCCAGCAGGGGCTGCACCAGCGCGCGGCCCAGCGCCTGGCGGGCGGCTTCGACCATGCCGACGGGGTTTTTCTTGCTGCCCGCGGCTTCGATCAGCGCCTCCAGAATCGTGGGTAAATCGCGGATGGACACGTGCTCTCTTAGAAGTTGCTGAAGAATTCTTTGTAGCTCACCCAAGCTCAGCAATTTGGGGACCAACTCTTCCACCAGCTTGGGATGGCTGTCATTGAGGGCATCCAGCAGGCGCTGTGTCTCCTGGCGGGTCAGTAACTCATGGGCGTTCTGGCGGATGAGCTCGGCGATGTGGGTGGCCATGACGGCGGTCTGATCCACCACGGCAAAGCCGTCGGCCAGGGCCTGTTCCTGCTGTTGCGGCTGAATCCAGCGGGCGGGCACGCCAAAGGCGGGTTCGTGGGTCTCCTTGCCCTCGAGCGCGGGGGCGTCGGCGCCGGAGTGAATGGCCAGCAGGCAGTTCTGGCAGGTTTCGTAGCGGCCGATCTCGACGCCGCGCAGCGAGAGCACATATTCGTGCGGCTGCAGTTGCAGGTTGTCGGTGATGTGGATGGAGGGAATGATGAAACCCAACTGCAGCGCCAACTGCTTGCGCAGCGCGCGCACGCGCCCGAGCAGCCGGCCGCCCTGGGCCTCATCCACCAGCGGCACCAGGGCATAGCCGACCTCCAGCGCCAGCGGCTCAACTTTGAGCAGCGGCTCCAGGGCCTCGGGTGAGGCTGCGGCCGGGTGCGCGCCGCCCTCGGCGGCGGCCTTGTCTTTGGCGGCCAGTTTGCCCAGCTTGCTCGCACCAAAGGCGAGCAAGCCGCCCAGCAGCAGGAAGGAGACTTTGGGCAGGCCGGGCATGAGGGCCAGCGCCCCCAGCGCCGCCGCCCCCAGCCACAGCGCCCGCGGCCGGGCGAGCAGTTGCAGGCCCAGGTCGGTGCCCAGGCTGTGATCGCTGCTGGCACGGGTAATGACGATGGCGCCGGCTACGGAGACCAGCAGTGACGGGATCAGGGTCACCAGGCCGTCGCCGACGGTCAGAATCGTGTAGGTCTTGAGCGCGTCGGCGAAGGCCATGTGCTGCTGAAAGACGCCAATCAGGAAGCCGGCGATGATGTTGATGGCGGTGATCAGGATGGTCGCCATGGAATCGCGCTGATTGAAGCGCGCCGCGCCATCCATGGCGCCGTAGAACTCGGCTTCGCGGGCAATCGCCTGGCGGCGCTCACGCGCTTGCACTTCGTTGATCAGACCGGCGTTGAGGTCGGCATCAATCGCCATCTGCTTGCCGGGCAGGGCATCGAGGGTGAAGCGCGCGGTGACTTCCGCGGTACGCACGGCGCCATGACTGACCACCAGGAACTGAATGGCGATCAGCGCCAGGAAGATGACAAAGCCGACGACGTAGTTGCCGCCCACGACGAACTGCCCGAAGGCCTCGATGACGTGGCCGGCGGCAAACACCCCCTCGGAGCCGTGCAGCAGAATGCGGCGGCTGCTGGCCAGGTTCAGCGACAGCCGGAACAGGGTTAACAGCAGCAGCAGGCTGGGGAAAACGTTGAACTGGACCGGCCGCAGAATCTGCACCGCGACCAGCAGCACCAGCACCGAGATGGCGATGCTGATGGTCAGCAGAAAATCCAGCGCCATGGCTGGAATCGGCACCAGCAGCAAAAACACCAGCGCCACCGCCATGACCGGCAGGCCCCAGTCCATGGCATGCGCCGGTTTGCGCAGCCAGCCGGTGACTTTGGCGGGCGCCGCGCCTTCGCCCAGTCCCGCGGCAGCGGCGGCGGGCGCGGGCTTCAGGGCTTTGGCGTGCGCAGGCATAGAGCGTCTGCCGCTACTGCTGCAATCCAAGCACCACGAAAGATTAGAGACTTCTTAGATTTTGGGTTTGTCCGCCAAAGTTCGGCAATAAGCGCGCACGTGGTTCGGTGTACGGTCGGACTCAATGAGGGCAAGCAGGATTCTGGCGACCAAGGCCGATGATGCATCTTCGCGGGGCTTGGCCTCACCATTCGCGAGGGCGGCCTCGATCTCAGCGATGGGGAAGAATTTGGCAAATGGGTAAGCAGGCACAGATTCGTGACGCGTGAGGAAGGGGTGGTCGCCCGCGTGGAGGACGAGGATGCGCTCCAACTTGGAGTCCGGATAGAGCGTGGTGATGCTGACCACGACCGCCTCACCGTTCTCTGGCGGCGTCAGTACGATGTGAAGATGCGAGGTGGCTGCATCTGTCTCAGCGTAAAGGAAGGTGCTCCCTTCGCGGAGCATTAGTGGCCGGCGAAGCGCGACTGCGCCGCACTTGCGTTGGCCAACACCGCCAATTGATGGGCAATCGACTTGTCACTTTCGCCAAATGCGCGGAGGATATCAACAATCGTGATCGGGGTGGAACTGCCGTGCGGATCGTGCCATTCCGCGAACTGATGTGTCTCGTCCACCAGGGCCCAGCGGCTCCGGTGACCCCACTGCTGGAAGACTTCGCGGAGCAGTTTTTCTTCTGCGGCAGAGAGCAGCGAGGTCCCGGGGTCGCCGCGTAACTCAACTTCATGCTCGCCCATGGGATCAGAAATAAACTGGCTCCAAGTCGAGGCACCGAAACCCTGGATCAGATTGAACGTTCGACTGACGACCGGCCCATGGTCCATGGCAACGTATCGGTCCATAGTGATCGGCACGCCCCAGCGCTGTAGGGCGGTGCGGTCGGCGATGTAGAGCAGTTTAATGAGCTTCAGGTAATGCATGCGGCCGCCGCGCAATGCAAGCAGCAGCGCTGCCGCCTGCGTCACCTTGGTTTCATTGAAAGGAAGCTGGATGGGTTCCTTCGCCACCGCGGTCCCGGCACCTGCCATGCCACAGATTATGACGCAAAGCTGGGTGGGCGAGTTGCCCGAAAGGTGGCTACCGGGCCATTTCGCGGGCGAGGTTGATGAGGGTATAGGTGGGCACGCCGGTGGGGCCTTTCGGCGGCATTGATAAAGCGCGGCTGACTGGTGTCCGCCGCGCGGCGGCCGTGGGAGCGCGGCGGCTGGGGCCCGGGGCCCAGCCGCCGCTTGCGGAGGCGCAGAGGCGCCCCCGGCATCTGGCTAGCGGGCCATTTCGCGGGCGAGGTTGATGAGGGTGTAGGTGGGCACGCCCGTCGGGCCTTTGGGCGGCATTGATAAAGCGCGGCTGACTGGTGTCCGCCGCGCGGCGGCCGTGGGAGCGCTGCGGCTGGGGCCCGGGGCCCAGCCGCCGCTTGTGGAGGCGCAGAGGCGCCCCCGGTATCTGGCTAGCGGGCCATTTCGCGGGCGAGGTTGATGAGGGTATA
>SCQP01000010.1 GCA_004299485.1 Acidobacteriota bacterium | reverse complement strand
TACAGTTTACAGCTTACAGCTTGAGGACGCGACGGAGAGGGAGTAGCGGGGCGCGTGGTGCGGTCGTTTGCGGCCCAGTGACTATGAACTAAAAACCATGAACTATGAACCGCCTGAGGAGGGCAGCGGCGGCGAGGAGAAGCACGATCAGGCAGCAGGCATAGGCCAGCCAGTCGCCGTGGCGGGTGTAGAAGGTCAGGGTGGTGAGGGGTTGGAAGCCGGCGACGAGGGAGGCGGACTGGTTGGGCGGGAGGTCGGCCATGACGCGGCCGTAGGGACCGATGACCGCGGTCAGGCCATTGTCGGTGTCGCGCAGGAGCCAGCGGTGGTTTTCGATGGCGCGGGTGCGGGCCATCATCAGGCCTTGGGCCTGGGCGGAGGAATGGCCGTACCAACTGTCATCGGATAAGTTCACCAGCCATTCGGTGCCTCTGAGGGTTTCCTTGCGGGCAAGCTGCGGGAAGATCGATTCGTAGCAGATCAGCGAGGCGAAGCGGTGGCCGCCGAGGTGGAACAACGTCAGATCGTGGCCGGGCACGAAGTTGCCGACGTCCTGCACCAGCTTGCTGGCGCCGAGAAAGCGTTGCAGCCAGCCGGGCAGCGGAACGTATTCGCCGAAGGGGACGAGGTGAATTTTGTCGTAGCGTTCGCCGGTGGTGCCATTGGGGCGGATGAGCAAGGCGGAGTTGTGGGGCTGGTTGGGATCGGGGGCACCCCTGGGTCCGGTGGCGTAGGTGACTTCGTCGAAGAGGAAGGTTGCGTGGGTGCGGGAGAGCAGCTCAGCCGCGGTCGCCTGGAATTGCGGCTCGGCGGCGTAGGAGAGCGGGGCGGGTTGCTCGGGCCAGAGAATCAGGTCCACGGGCGGGGATTTGGCTGGGTCAGAAAGGGCGAGTTGCCGGTTGAGGAACTGTTGGAGCGAGGCGCTCGTCCAGCTTGCGTTGAGGGCGGTGTTGGGCTGGACTAAGCGGGCGTGCAAGGGGCGCAAGGGGCTGACTTCGGGGTGGTAGGGGAGGGTGGCGAAGCCGAGCACAATCGCCAGAGCGATGCCGAGGGCGGCGTCGCCGCGGGTGGGCCAGTTCCAGCCGGCGGCTTGCGCGGTGAGACTGCGGCCATCCCAGAAACGGAGGCAGAGCGCGGCCACGAGCGTGTTCGCGAGGGCGATGATGAAGCTGGCGCCGTAGACGCCTGCAATGGTGGCCGACATCATGAAGCCGGTGTGGGCGTATTGCGAATCGCCCAGCAGATTCCAGGGGAAACCGCCCATGGGCGTGTAGGTGCGGAACAACTCGACGGCGACCCAGACGAAAGGCAGGGGCCAGAGGCGATGGCCGATGCCGCGGGTGACGGCATAGCCGACGAGGGCGAAGAGCGCCAGGTAGCTGCCCATGAGCAGCAGGAAGCAGACAAAGACGATGCCGGCCATGAAGGGACTGAGGTCGCCGTAGCGATGGACCGTGGTGGCGATCCAGGGACAGCTTATGGCGAAAAAGAAGACGCCAGCGACGTAGCCGGGCCAGAGCGCGCGCCAGAGGCTTTCGGCGCGGGCGACGACGATCCAGAGCGGGACGAGGGCGAACCAGGCCATCCAATCCCAGCCGATCGTAGGGAAAATGGCCGCCAGCGCGGCGCCCGAGACGGCGGCGGCGATCAGGCCGGGCGCAAAGGAGCCGAGGTGCTGGCCGTAGAGTCTTCGTCGCCTTTCGGCGATGGCAGGGGCACTGTGCATTGGATCCCCGTCCATGATGGTTTACCAGGGGGCGGAGTTGCAAGTTACCTTGTGGTGGGCGCAAACTACATCCGTTGTTCCGGCCCTACCGGGCCACGGGGGGAATTTGCATGAAAGGAATACCGTTTGGGAAAATCTGGATCGTCACGGCAGTGATCTTATTTGTACTGGAAGGCGCGGGGCACTGGCTGATGCGGGGCACGCTCGCCACCAGTGAGCTGATGCCCTGGCGCGCGACGCCGAATACGGAGGCGTACATTCTGTTTGTGGTGATCGCCATTGTTGGGGGACTGGCGTACACCTATGTGTTTTTGCAGGGGTATCGCGGCAGCGGGATTGGCGAAGGCATTCGCTTTGGGTTGTGGCTGACGCTGCTGGCGAGCGTGACGTTTAATCTGGCGGCCATGGCGACGCTGCCGATCCGCATCGTGCCGACGGTGGAGTTCATCATCGTGGATCTGGTCAGCTTCGTGGTGGCGGGCATTGCCGCGGCGGCGCTGGCGGGAACGGGCACGAGCAAGCCGGCAGTGGCATCGTCGGTGGCAGCTTAGTCGATAAAGAGCGGCTCGGTTAATTCTGCCGGCGCTTCCGCTGGCTGGGCTTGCGGAGGCGACGGCGGAGTGTGGCCGTCGCGCAGCCAGGCTTCGAGCTCGGCGCGGGAGGCGAAGTAGTTGCGGACCAAGCGCTCGAGGGCGCGGGCGCGCATTTGCTCGCGGCTGACCAGCGGACGGTAAATGAAGGCGCGGCCGTGACGCTCGCGGGTGACGACTTGTTTGCGGCGCAGGCGGTCGAGGACAGTGAGGACGGTGGTGTAAGCTAGCGGGCGGCCCTGATCGGCTAAATGCTGATGCACGGCGGCGACCGGAGCCTCGGCCATCGTCCAGAGGGCGGCGAGGCATTCGAGCTCCAACTGTGGGAGCTCGTTACCCGTGCGTCGCGCTCTTGGTGGCATCGTTTTTTGGCGCGGGCCCCAGCGCGGCTTCACCGCGCGTCCCGCTTATGCTCGCGCCGGGTTGGGGGCCCCGTGGCCCCAACCCGGCGCTGCGCTCATCAGGGTTCCAGTATTCGCTAAGGCGGAGGAGGGTGCGATCGAGCGAGCGGTTGTAGCCGGTCCATTCGCCGCCGGAGGGGTTGGGCTCATCCTCGAGCTGGGACTTCATGGCTTGCATCTTGGAGTCCATGTCGTCCAGTTGGTGCAGCAACAGCGCTTCGGGGAACATGGGCAGCTTGGGCGAGCCGAACTCGTACTTGCCGTGATGGCTGATGATGAGGTGTTCGACCAAGGCGGCGAGCGAGGGAGGGAAATCGGGCAGCGCGCGCAGCCTGTCGTGCAGGATGCGCAGCACCAGGATCATGTGGCCGAGGAGTTGGCCGGGAGTGGAGTAGCTGAAGCTGCGCTCGTAGTTGAGCTCGTCGATTTTGCCGAGATCGTGGAGGAGTACGCCGGTGATCACCAAGTCGGCGTTGACCCAGGGATAATTGCGCATGACGGCTTCGGCGAGACGGCAGAGCGAGGTTACGTGTTCGAGCAGACCGCCAAGAAAGGCATGGTGCAGGGCTTTGGCGGCGGGGGCGCGGCGAAAGCGGGCAGCGATATCGGGGTCGCCGAAAATCGCCTCGAGCAAGGCGCGCAGATGGGGGTTGCCGATGCGGGCGATGCGCTGCTCGAGTTCGATCCACATGGCGGCAACATCGGCCTTGGTGGTGGGGAGAAAATCGGCGAGATTGACTTCGGCTTCTTCGAGCTTGCGCAGGCGTTCGAGCTTCAACTGCAGCTTGTCACGGTAGACGTTCACCTGGGCGCGGATCTTGATGAAATCGTCGCGCTCGAAGGAGGACTGGAGGGCGGCGACGCCGTCCCACATCACGGCCTTGACCTGGCCGGTGCGGTCGCCCAAAGTGAGGTCAAGATAAGGCTCATCGTCTTTTTTGCGCTTGACCTCCTTGGCCAGGACCAGAAAAACGCTGGTGACGGTGGTGTCGGGCTTGAGGTCGGCGATGAATTCTGTCTTGACCGGCTCGGGCATGCTAGTGTCCTGAGTCAGAGGAAAGCTGTGAATCTTCGGGACGGTACGTGCGACTTTTCTTGGGGAAAAGTCGCATGCCACAGGTCTGATGGTTTCGATGCATTTCTGACTCAGGACACTAGATTCCACCGCCGCCCATGTTGAAGCCGCCGTTCTTGCTCTTGTCCTTATCGGTGGGCTTGGGCAGATCGCTGGGCAGCACGCGGTAGAACTTGGTGAGGTCGGGGCCGGCGTTGTCGGCGGAGGCGCCCAGGTCGACGTAGCCGGGGGCAACGGTGATGTAGGCGTCCTGGCGCAGCTTCTGCATGTAGGACTTCAACTCAGGCTGGAGCTTGCGCTGATAGAGGAATTGCGAAATCTTCGCGGAAGCCTCCTGCAGGGTTTCCTGGCCGGCGCTGTGGCGGTCGGTGACCTGCAGGATGAGGTAGCCGCTGCTGGTTTTCTCGACCGGAGTGACGCCGTTCATGGGCAAGGCGAACAGAACTTTGGCCAGGCTGTCCTGCAGTTGGTTGCGCTGCTCGAAGCCGATGTCGCCGCCGGCGGAGGCGGATGGAGCGTTTGAGTAACGCTGGGCCAGCTTGCTGAAATCTTCGCCGCGCCCGGCGCGCTGCTGGATTTGGTCGGCGAGCGACTGCAGCCGTTTCTGCTCCTCGGGAGTTTTGCCGTCGGTCTTGACCAGAATTTCGCTGAGGCGGACTTCGTCGGGGGTGACGAAGCTGGTCTTGTGGGCGTCGTAGTACGCCTTGATTTCAGCGGGTGCGGGGGCAGAGATGCGGGGCGCCACATCCTGCTCGATGACCATTTGCTCGAGGATGCCGCTTTTGATCGACTGCTCGTAATCCTGGTAGTTTTCGCCCTGGGCTTCGACCGCTTTTTGCAGGTCTTCCATAGTGGCGAGGTGGTTGTCTTTGCGGATTTTGTCGAGCTGGAGGATGGTCTGGGTTTCGGCGCTGAGGCCCAGGTCCTGGGCACGCTGGATGAGGAGCTGGTTGTTGATCATCTGGGCCAGCAGATCTTTATCCTGCTTGGCGAGATCAACGGGGGAGACGGTGGTGCCATTCTGCTGGGCGGCCTGATCGAGGCTGGCCTTGAGGTCCTTGCGGGCGGAGTTGTAGTCGGTGGTGTCGATGATCTTGTCGTTCACGCGCGCCACGATCTGCTCGACGATGGTGGTGTGCGGCGGCGGCGGCTCGGGTTTGGGCAGTCCCTCGGCGAGGGAGACGGTGGCCGGGGCGGGCGGCTTGGCCGGCTTCTTGTGCTTCTTTTTGGGCGACTGGGCGAGGGACAGGGTAGCAGCCAGCAGCGCGACGCCGAGGGTTACAGACAGCCTGCGCATCATAGGGACATTTTAGAGCAGTTTTAGCGTTGCTGCACCCGGGCGTGGCTGCGTGTGAGGCGGAGCCCTAGCTAAAGCAGTTCCAGACTTGGTGTAACCCGCTCCGGGGTAGAACGAGCGGCGTTTCCTGATGTCAACGCCGCAGACGCGCGGTCGCCCAGGCCATAGCTAGTCTGGAACTGCTTTAGCCGGTGCCGTGCTTCCCTGAAGCCATCGCCGGGAAAGCCGTTCTGCTCGGCCCTCCCTCAAGGTTGCGGGCAAAACGTTGAGCGAAAAAGATGTTCCAGCGCAGGCGCGCTCGCATTATTCGCTGAAGCGCCGGGGTCGGGCGGTGCGTAGCCGCTGCCCGGCCGCAAGAGCAAATAGGGCCGCCGCCAGAACGCATAGCGAGCCTTCTAAGACGCGAGCCGGCTCCGCAAAAGCAGTGGCGGCGTACTCGGCGGCCGTGACGCCAAGGGCGGCGGCTGCGGCAGCAAGCCCGATTTTCTCGAGCTTGGTCCCCGGCCCTCGGATCAACGCAAGAACCTCGGCGGCTGCCGCAATCGATGCAAGCGCAATCCATCCTGAGACGCGGAGCGGGGGCCGGGTAAATGTGAGCCAAGCAGCCCACCCGAAGCCGCAGCAAAGCGCGGCAAAGGTGGCGGCGAGGAGCTTGGGCCTTGGCGGAACGCCGATCATTGCGGGCCGTAAACAGCGTTCGAACAAAGCGTGTTAAGGCTCGAGTGCTGCATGGAAATACCCCGGCCGCATCGAGAATGCCTGCCGGGGGCAGGGGAAAATACGCCCCAGATGTGGGGTGGCTGTTCGCTTTCGGGAAACGAGCTTGGCTTATCGCTGCTGGCCGCCGAGGGAATGGAGGCGGGCGGTGATTTCGGCGGAGGCGGATTGGACTTCGTCGTCGCGGAGGGTGCGGTCGGGGCTTTGGAAGCGGGCGCGGAGGAGGAGGCTGTAGTGGCCTGGAGGGAGCTTGCCGCCGCGGAAGACTTCGGCGGGGGCGAGCGAGATGAGCAGAGGGATGGGCGGGTTGGTGAGGGCGTCTTCGACCTGGCGCCAGGTAATGGCGTCGGCGAAGAGGAAGGAGAAGTCGCGGTCGCTCGCGGGGAAGCGCGGCGGCGGGGTGAAGTGAATGGGGCGCGGGCCGGCGGCGTAGCAGGCGGCAAGGTCGAGTTCGGCTAGCCAGGTGCTTTCGGGGAGCTTCCATTTCGCGGCTGCTTCGGCATGCAGACGTTGGAATCGGACGGTGCCCTCGGCGGCCGGGGCGGGCAAGGCGAAGGCGGCCAGCACGGCTTCGATTTCGCCGCGGAAGCTACGGCGATCGAGAGCAGCGTCGCAGGCGCCCAAGGTGAGGATGTGGCGTTCGCGGGGTTTGCCGTCCGGGCCGAGCTCGTAGAGCTTGCCGATTTCGTAGAGGCGGGCGTTGTTGCCGCGATGAGCATTGTACTGGAGCAGGCGCAGCATCGACGGGAAGCTCGAAGTGCGGAGGATGGCGGCTTCTTCGCTGAGGGGGTTGGTGACGCGCACGGGTTGGCGGTCGGGGGCGAAGGCGCGGCATTCGGCTTCGGAGGCGAAGCTGAGGGAGATGGCTTCGGCGAAGCCGCGGCCGCGGAGCTGCTGGCGGACGCGGTCGCGCAGGGCGGCTTCGGGCAAGGGCTGCGGCATGCCCTGGAACTTGGGCAGGCGGGAAGGGAAGCGGTCGTAGCCGTGGAGGCGGGCGAGCTCTTCAATGAGGTCGATTTCGCGGGTGAGATCGGGACGCCAAGAGGGCGCTAACCAGCGGCTCGCGCCGCCTTTAGCCAGGGCTTCGCCCCGCGCCTCCCTACGGTCGGCTGCCCCAACGTCTTCGTTGCTGGAGACTAATTCGCAGCCGAGGGCCAGCAGGAGGCGCTGGCATTCGGCGGCTTCGATGGACTTGCCCAGGATGCGGGTGATTTGGGCGGGGCGGAGGCGAATGGTTGGGCGCTGCGGCAGGTTGCCGAGGGCGGTGCGAATACCTTCGGAGTTGGGGGCGACAGCGTCGCCGAGGAGGCAGGCGATGCGCTCGGCGGCGAGGGTGGGGGCTTGCGGATCGGCGCCGCGCTCGAAACGATGGCTGGCTTCGGTGTGCAGGCCGTGGCGGCGGGCGGTTTTGCGGACGGTGAGAGGATCGAACCAGGCGGCTTCTAATAAGACGCGCTTGGTTTTCGGGGTGATCGAGGAATCGAGGCCGCCCATGATGCCGGCGAGGGCGATGGGGCGATTTCTGTCGGCAATGACCAGGTCTTCGGACGAGAGCGTGCGCGTGACGCCGTCGAGGGTGGTGAGGGTTTCGCCCGGCCGCGCCCAGCGGACGCGAATTTCGCCGCCTTCGAGGGTGTCGTAGTCGAAGGCGTGGGTGGGATGGCCCATTTCCCAGAGGGTGTAGTTGGTGGCGTCGGCAATGTTGTTGATGGAGCGCTGGCCGAGCGATTGCAGGCGGGCGGTTACTGGCTCGGGCGCGGGGCAGACGTGGACGTTTTCGAGGCGCAGGGCGCAGTAGATGCCGCAAGCCTCGGGAGCTTCGATGATTGGCGCGGGCCCCAGCGCGGCTTCGCCGCGCGTCCCGCTTATGCTCGCGCCAGCTTGGGGGCCCCTGTGCCCCAAGCCGGCGCTGCGCTGCTCGTCGTCTTCAAGGGGTGTGAGAGGCTGGCCGGTGATGGCGGCGATTTCACGGGCGAGGCCGTAATGGCTGAGGCAATCGGGACGGTTGGAGGTGAGGTCGAGATCCAGCAGCGCATCATTGCATGGCGCGGGCCCCAGCGCGGCTACGCCGCGCGCCCCGCTTTTGCTCGCGCCAGGCCGGGGACCCACAGCCCCGGCCTGGCGCTGCGCATCGCCGGCGAGTGGCTCGACGGTATCGACGGCTTGGCCGGCGAGGGAGAGCTTGCTCGCCAGCTCGGTGGCGGGCATGTCGATGGGGACGAAGTCGCGGAGCCAGCTCAGGAGGACCTTCATCGGAACTGGACCTTCATCGGAATTGCTCCAGGAAGCGGATGTCGCCGCTGTAGAAGCGCTGGATGTCGTCGATGCCGTAGCGGAGCATGGCGAGGCGCTCGATGCCCATGCCGAAGGCGAAGCCGCTGTAACGCTCGGGATCGTAGCCGACGTTGCCGAAGACGGCGGGATCGACCATGCCGCAGCCGAGGACTTCGATCCAGCCGGTCTGCTTGCAGGTGCGGCAGCCGGCGCCGTGGCAGAAGATGCAGGCGACGTCGAGCTCGGCGCTGGGTTCGGTGAACTGGAAATAAGAGGGGCGGAGGCGGGTGGCGATCGATGTGCCGGAGCCGAAGAATTCCTGGGCGAAACGCTCGAGCGTGCCTTTGAGATCGCCGAGGGTAAGGTCTTCATCGACGGCGAGACCTTCGATCTGCTGGAAGTTGGGCGAATGCGAGGCGTCGGGGGCATCGCGGCGGTAGACCTTGCCGGGGACGATGACGCGCAGCGGTGGGCGCTGGCGCTCCATGCAATGAATTTGCACGGGCGAGGTGTGGGTGCGGAGCAGATATTCGCCGCCGGGGATATCGAGGTACAGCGTGTCTTGCTCTTCGCGGGCGGGGTGGCCAGCGGGGATGTTCAAGGCTTCGAAGTTGTAATAAGCCGTCTCGATTTCGGGGCCATCGGCGACGCTGTAGCCGAGGCGGAGGAAGATGTCGACGATTTCGTCGCGGACCTGCAAAACCGGATGCGCCCCGGCAGCGCGGAAGTCCGGAGGCGGGAGGGTTACATCGACTTCAGGGGGCCGTGCTTCGCGCTGCGCGCTACGCAGGGTGCCGTCGCCTTTGGCGACGGCAGCGGCAAAGTGCACTTCCGTTGCGTGGCGGAGGGCGTTGAGGCGCGCGCCCAGGGAGCGTTTGAATTCTTTGGGAGCGGGGCGGAGCCAGTTGTCGTTGAGGAGGGTGATGAGGCCGCGCTTGCGCGAGAGCCAGGCATCGCGGTCGGAGGCGTGCGCGAGCGCAGCGTGGAAGTCGGCGAGCATGCGCTCGAGGTCGGCGTCGGTCGACAGCTTCAGCTCAGCCCATGGCGTTGATGCCAGGACCGCGAGCTCGGCTTCGGTTTTCACGGCTTACGCGGCCGGGCTGGCCAGCGCCGTTTTGGCTTGCTGGACGATTTGCGTGAAGCCGGCGGGGTCGTGGAAGGCGATGTCGGCCAGGATCTTGCGGTCGAGCTCGACGCCGGCGAGCTGCAGGCCGTGCATGAGCTGACTGTAGGTGATCTCGTTCTGGCGGGCAGCGGCGTTAATGCGCACGATCCAGAGCTCACGATACTGGCGCTTGCGCTGCTTGCGGCCGCTGTAGGCGAACTTGAGGGCGCGCTGGCTGGCCTCTTTGGCGGAGCGGTAGAGCTTGCTCTTGGTGAGGAAGTAGCCTTTGGTGAGGCCGAGAAGTTTTTTGCGCTTGTCGCGCCGTTTGGTCCCGCGTTTAACTCGAGGCATCGTTTAATCTCCTTTGAATTTCCCGCCTCTGGCACGATGAGAGCCGTTCAGCGGGTTGAGCTCACCCCGACCGAAGTCGAGGGCCCGGTGTTGCTTACTTGTACGGGATCATGCGCCGTACACGGCGCTGATCCGCCTTATCGATCAGGGTGTCCTGATCGAGCTTGCGCTTGCGCTTGCGCTCCTTGCTGGTGAGGATGTGGCGCGCGCCGGAGTGACCGCGCACGATTTTGCCCGTACCGGTGGAACGGAAGCGTTTGGCGGCGCCGCGATGAGTCTTAAGTTTGGGCATAGAGATAAATCTTAAGCTTTTTTGGGCGAGAGGATGGCGGTGAGGGCGTTGCCTTCCATGCGAGGATGAAATTCAACGATGGCTTGGGGGGCGACTTCCCGCAGCAGCTTCTGAATGAGCTGAAAGCCGATTTCCTTGTGGGTGATTTCGCGCCCGCGGAACTGGACCACCGCCTTCACCTTGTCGCCCTCTTCGAGGAAGCGGAGGACGTTGTTTTTCTTGAAGTCATAGTCGTGATCGTCGGTGTTGGGGCGGAACTTCACTTCTTTGATGACGACGTTTTTCTGATTCTTGCGCGCCTCGCGCGCCTTCTTCTCCATCTGGTACTGATATTTGCCGAAGTCCATGATCCGGCAAACGGGAGGGTTGGCGGCGGGAGCAACTTCGACCAGATCGAGGGTGCGCTGGCGCGCCATGGTCAAGGCTTCCTGGGGCGCCATCACGCCCAACTGAGTGCCGGCTTCATCGATGACGCGCACTTCGCGGGAGCGGATGCGTTCATTAATGCGGGTTCGGGGTTCGGGTGCGCGGCGCGGTCGGAAGTCTCGGATATGGTTCTCCTGTGTCGTGGAGTTGGTCCACAACCCGGTCAGTATACCATAGTGCCAGTATTGAATTTCCGCGCCGCCAGAGGTGGCCGGGGAATCCAATGGGGAAGCAAGGTAGGGGAAAAACTGTATGCCGTCGTCCCGCTTTTCCGGCCTCTACGTCAGCGGCCGAACGTTCGCGCTCCTGATCGTCATTGTTGGCGTCGTGGGGGCCATGGCCTTCTACCGTGCCCACACGGGCACGCAGGATCCAGAGTTTGGCGGCATCACCAGCTCGACCGAGCCGGCGCTGCAGGCTTCGCAGGTTCCTGCGCTCATCACGCTATCCAAAGAGCAGGAGATGCTGGCCCAGCGGGTTGAGCCGGCGGTGGTGGCGGTGAACGTGACCGCACGCAATGCGGGCGAAGGGGATGAGATGGGCGGGGAAGGCGGCGAGCTTTCGCCCAACAACCCGCTGTCGCAGTTCTTCGGACAGTTTGGGCGGCAGTTTCCGCAGCGCCGGCCGCGGTTTGAGCAGGGGCTGGGCAGCGGAATTATCATTTCGCCCGATGGCTACATCGTGACCAATAACCACGTGGTTAAAGGGGCGACGAACATTCGCGTGACGCTGACCGACCGGCGCGAATTCAAGGCCAGAATCGTGGGCATGGATGAGCTGACCGATCTGGCGGTCATCAAGATTGAGGCGACGGGATTGTCGAATCTGCCCTGGGGCGACTCGAAGGCGCTGAAGCAGGGGGATCCGGTGTTTGCGTTTGGCAATCCGTTTCAGCTCAACTTCACCATGACGCACGGCATTGTCAGCGGGATTGGCCGCCGTCCGGCGGCGGCCATCAGTAACTTGCGGCAGCCGTCGGATTACATCCAGACCGATGCCGCCATTAATCCCGGCAACTCGGGCGGGCCGCTGGTGAATGTGCTGGGGCAGGTGGTGGGGGTGAACTCGTTCATCTTCACCTCAACCGGCAGCTTCAGCGGGGAGTCGTTTGCGATTCCGAGCCGGATTGCGCGGCAGGTGACCGAAGACCTGATCAAGAACGGCAAGGTGGTACGGGGATTCCTGGGAATTTCGATTGAGGATGTGACGCCGGAGCTTTCGTCGTTTTTCCACGTGCCGCCGACGACGCAGGGGGCACTGGTGACGGATGTGACCGCAGGCGACCCGGGCGCCAACGCCGGGCTGAAGAATGGCGACGTGATCGTGAAGTTCAGTGGCCAGCCGGTGGATAGCTCGACCGAACTGCAACTGTTGACGGAAGGTGCGCCTCCGGGGACGAAGGTGAAGCTGGGGATTTTGCGCAATGGGCGGCCGATGACGCTGGAGGCGAGGCTGGGCAATCCGCCGGGGGCGGAAAGCCGAACGGCGCAAAACGGAACGTCGGCGCAGCCGGCGAAGGGCGCGCATCTGGGGGTGCGGCTGCAGACGCTGACGGCGCAGGACCGCGAGCAGCATCAGATTCCTCCGAATATTCAGGGCGCACTGATCACGGGCGTGGTGCCGGGCGGGCCGGCGTATAACACCGCGCAGATCATACCGGGTGAGGTGATCACCAGCGTCAACCGCGTGCCCACCGCGACCGCGGAAGCGGTGATGAACGAGTTGGAGAAGCTGCCGCCGGACCAGGCGGTGCTGCTGCGGGTCTACATTGGGCGGTCGGGGTCGTTGCAGGCGGGAGGGACGTACGTGCTCATTCACCCGGAGCCGGCAGGCGGCAGCGGAGGGCCTGGAGGAGGGCGGTGAGCGGCAGGGAAGAGGGAAAAGGGAAAAGGGAATCGGGGGGTATAGGTAGAAGCGGGAGGGGTGTCGATGGCGTTGCGGATTCAACCGGGGTGCTGTATCCGGCGCTGTACCGGCGGGAGCGGCGGGGGCTGCTGAGAGCGGAAGCTGCGCGACGAAGCCGCAGACTGGGAGCGGCTCATGACGGCGGTCGGAGTGGTGCTGGCCGGTGGTGAGCGTGAGGCGCGAGAGGGAGAGCCGCGGACTTGGCTGGCGGAAGAGGGTGGGGTCAAGGGGCTGATCGAGGGAGATGGATTCGCGCTGGAGGCGGACGGGGCGAATCGGGGGCGTTGACGTAGAGAAAGGGGTGGCTCGCCGCTTTTTGCCCTGGTCGCTCCCGTTGGTCGCTTGGAGTGCGGGCTTCGATTCCCGGCAGGGTCCGCCTGCTGACGCTCAGGGCTCCTCCAAGCTGCCGCGGGAGGAGTTGAGGATGGGACCCACGCTATGAATCCGAGCGTGAGGAGGATGACTCCGCGGGCTTCTTCATTTCGGGATTTTATTGGAAATAGCGGCGCTACGGGAAAGGGGAAAAGTGTGGTAAAGTATTGACTTCCAAAGGAAACGAGAGAAGAACAGGAGCCCCGCCTCACGCATGGCGACCACATCTGAAGCCAAACAGCAACTGGTTGGAACCTACCGCATTCATCCCACCGATACCGGATCGCCGGAAGTTCAGGTAGCCCTCCTCACCGACCGCATCACGTATCTCACCGAGCATTTCAAGACGCACGCGAAGGATCACCATTCGCGGCGGGGTCTGTTGCTGCTGGTGGGCAAGCGCCGGCGTCTGCTCGACTATCTCAAGCACGAGCATCCGGACCGCTACCGGGAATTGATCCACAAGCTGGGCCTGCGCAAGTAGGCGCGTCCGGTCTTCTTCCCACCATCCGGGCGTGCGCCCAGAAAGTGTCTAAATTTCATGCCATCGCGAGTCAGTGTTGAATTAGCCGGGGGAAAATCTCTTACCCTCGAAACCGGAAAGATCGCCAAGCAGGCGGGCGGCGCCGTGACGGTGCGCCTGGGCGACAGCATTGTGCTGGCCACCGCGACGAGCGCGCATCAGCCGCGCGAGGGGATTGACTTTTTCCCGCTGACGGTGGATTACCGCGAATATACGTATGCTTCGGGACGTTTTCCCGGCGGCTATATCAAGCGCGAAGGGCGCCCGACGGAAAAAGAGGTTCTGACCAGCCGACAGATTGACCGGCCCATCCGGCCGCTATTTGCCGACGGCTTCCGGAATGAGACGCAGGTGATTGCGCTAGTGATGTCGGCCGATCAGGACAACGACCCCGATGTGCTGGCGCTGACCGGCGCCGGTGCGGCGCTACATGTGAGTGATATTCCCTTTCCGCACGCGCTGGCGGGAGTGCGGGTGGGCTATGTGGAGGGCAATTACGTCTGCAATCCGACCTATGCGGAGATGCGCGCCAGCCAGTTGAATATTGTGGTGGCGGGCACGGCGGAAGGCATTTCGATGGTGGAAGCCGGGGCGCAGGTGGTTTCGGAAGAAGTCGTTGTCGGGGCGATTGAGTTCGGGCACGAGCAGATCAAAAAGATTCTGGCGGGCATCGAGCAGTTGCGCAAGGAAGCGGGCGCGCCCAAGCGCGAAGTGGCGCCCGTGGAGACCGACGAGGCGTTCTACAAGCAGCTCTTTGGCACCTACGGGGCACGGCTGACCGAGGCGCTCGACACCCAGGCGCATCCGAAGGCGGAAAGCGGCAACCTCGCCCGTGCGGTCGAGGCCGAAGCACAGGCGGCGGTTGCGGCCGAGGATGCGGCGCTCAAGCTGAAGACGAAGAAGTATTTCGAGCTGATGCGGGAGCGGATTTTCCGCGAGGCCTTGCTGGAGAAGCGGCGGCGGCCGGATGCGCGCAAGTTCGACGAGATCCGGGCGGTATCGTGCGAAGTCGGCCTGTTGCCGCGCACGCACGGTTCGGCGCTATTTACGCGCGGCGAGACGCAGGCGCTGGTGACGGTGACGCTGGGGACGAAGGAAGACCAACAGCGCATTGAAACGATCGAGGGCGAAGGCTTCAAGCGCTTCATGTTGAACTACAACTTCCCGCCGTTTTCGGTGGGCGAAGTCGGGTTCATGCGCGGGCCGGGGCGGCGCGAGATCGGGCACGGAGCGCTGGCGGAGCGCAGCCAGTTGTCGCAGTTGCCCGAAGACGGCACGTTCAACTACACCATTCGCGTGGTGAGCGACATTATGGAGTCGAACGGCTCGAGCTCGCAGGCGACGGTGTGCGGGGCATCGCTGGCGCTGGCCGATGCGGGGGTGCCGATGAAGGCTCCGGTGGCGGGTATCGCCATGGGGCTGGTGAAGGAGGGCGAGAAGTACGCCATCCTGACCGACATTGCGGGTGCGGAAGATCATTACGGCGATATGGATTTCAAAGTCGCCGGCACGCGCGAGGGCATTACCGCGCTGCAGATGGACATCAAGATCACCGGCGTCACCCCGGCGCTGATGCGCGAGGCACTGGCGCAGGCACGGACGGCGCGGCTGTTTTTGCTGGACAAGATGGCGGAGACGATTGCCGAGCCGCGCGGGACGCGGTCGGTGTATGCGCCGCAGATCACGACGATCAAGATTCCGGTGGACAAGATCCGCGACCTGATCGGGCCGGGCGGGAAGATGATCCGCTCGATTGTGGAAGCCACGGGCGCGAAGATCGACGTCGAAGACGACGGCACGGTGAATATCGCCGCGGTGGACGGGAACGCCGGCGCCAAGGCGCTGCAGATGGTGAGCGATGTGACGGCGAGCGCCGAGATCGGGAAGACCTATCTGGGCAAGGTGGTGCGCATCGTCGATTTTGGCGCGTTTGTCGAGATTTTCCCCGGGACCGATGGCTTGCTGCATATCAGCGAGATCGCCGAATACCGGGTGCGCGCGGTGGAGGATGAGCTGCACGAGGGCGATCAGATCCTGGTGCGCTGCATCAACATTGAAGGCAACAAGGTGAAGCTGAGCCGCAAGTCGGTGCTCAAGGAGCAGCGCGAGAAGCTGGGACTGCCGCTGCCGCCGCCTCCGCCGGGCTCGGAAGCAAGCGATGGCGACGAGCACGAGCGGCCGCCACGGCGGGAGCACGGCAATGGCGATGACCGTGGTCCGCGGCGGGGAGGGTTCCGCGGCGGACGGGGTGGACGCGACCGGAGGTAACGAGTTCTCAGTTATCAGTCGTCAGTGATCAGTCGAGCACGGCGCCTGCTGGAGCCGTGCTCGACTTTTTGCATCCTAGTGGCGCCAGGGGGCGGCTTTTTCGGTCCAGAGGCTGGCGGGGAATTTCTGGCGGAGCTCCTGTTCGACCTGGGCGAGGAAGCTGGAGTCGTGGGTGGCGCTATATTTGGAGACCGAGCGCCAGTAGGTGGCTTCGGGGGCGAACTGGGAGCCGTTGGAGGCGACTTCGCCGTACCAGCGTTCGGCGACATCGAAGTGCTTGCTGATAAAGGCCAAGCGGCCGAGGCCGGTGCGGAGCCAGGCGTTGAAGTCGGTGCGGGTCAGGTAGCCTTCGTTGCGTACTCGTTCGTGACCATCGTGATCCAGGAGCAGAATGGTGGGGGTCCAGACAGCTTCGAAGCGCTTGAACCAGGCAGGATGGACCTTGATGTGGGCGGTGACCGGCAGGAAATTTTGCTCGATGAAGGCCGCGGTCGCGGGGTCGGCATAACTCTCGGCTTCCAGCCGAGCGCAAGCCCCTCAGGCGGGCGCGGCGCTGAAATCGAGCAGCAGCGGCCGTTTTTCAGACTGCGCGCGGGCGAGGGCGTCGTCAACTTCGGCAATCCAGTTCATGCCGATAGGATACACCGCAATGGCTAATGGCGGACGTCGCTGACGAGAATGCGGGTTTTGGACTTGCCGGTGCGCTCGGCTTCGATGGTCATGGTGCCGCGGGGGTTTAATTGCACGAGGGTGCGGCCGTTGGTTTCAAGATGAACGGAGGCGTCGGGGTAGCGGACGTGGTAGAAGTGAATGATCGCGGCGGGATCGGCGGTGCTGGAGAACTCGATGGAGACGATGACGCTGTGGGGAAGCTGGGCTTCGGTGCCTTCGACGCCGACGGCGCCGGGATAAACCTGCAGGCCGAGGCTGTGGGCCAACTTCTGCGGATCTTTGGTGGAGCTGAGGGTGCCAAAAGGAGCTTCAGCGCGACCACCGGTCTTGGTGGTGGTGACAATCATGGTGTGCTGCACGAAATAGGTCACGCCGAGCATGAAGGTGCCGCCGACGAGGACGCAAATGACCACCAGCCAGATCACCACCTTGCGGCCGCGCCAGGGCTGAGCGGGTTCCGGAAGCGGCGGGGGCTCGGGCGTGCCCGGCAGGCGGGTGCCGCACTCCGGGCAGAAATGGGCGCTGGCCGGGATGGTGGCTTCGCATTGAGCACACTGTTGCGTGGTGGGCATGGCGTTATCCCGAGTGGCGGATGTGCATCACTTCGCCATCCTGCACGATGTAGTCTTTGCCTTCGAGGCGCATTTTGCCGGCCTGACGGGCGGCGGCTTCGGAACCGAGATCGAGCAGTTCCTGCCAGCCGATGACTTCGGCGCGGATGAAGTGCTTGGAAAGGTCGGTGTGGATCGCGCCGGCGGCATCGACGGCGGGAGTGCCGCGCTCGATGGTCCAGGCGCGGCATTCGTCCTCGCCGGCGGTGAAGAACGAAATCAGGCCGAGAAGCTGGTAGATGGCACGGGCGAGGCGGGCGACGCCGGATTCGGTGAGGCCGTAGCCGGCGAGAAACTCAGCGGCTTCGTCAGGCGGCAGGCCGGCGATTTCGGCCTCGACTTTGGCGCAAATGGCGGTGGCGCCGGTGTTGGGCGAGGCGAGTGCGGCGCCGAGGCCATGGCGCTGGGGAGCGGAATCCATCTGGCCGGCTTCGGCTTCGCTCAGATTGAGGACGTAGAGGATGGGCTTCTGGCTGAGGAACTGAAAGCCGCGCGTGGTTTTGCGTTCGGCGGGGCTGAGCGGGAGGGTGCGCAAGGGCTGTTCGGATTCGAGATGCAGCTTCATGCGGTCGAGGATGGCGGCTTCTTCCTGGAGCACGGTGGTGCGCTGCTTCTTCATGTCCTTGGCGACGCGTTCGAGGCGTTTTTCCACCTGGCCGAGATCGCTAAGGATCATGTCGAATTCGAGATTGCGGACATCGGACGAAACGGGTTCGGCGTCGGGGCGGTCGAAGGCGCGGAGGACCTGGGCGAGAGCATCGACCTGACGGAGGGCGGCAATGCCGGTGCCGTCGCGCAGGGATTCAGGGGTGAGGGAGCCGACTTCAGTGAGCTCGATGGTGGCGTGAGTTAGCTTTTTAGGACGGAACAGGTCGGCCAAGCGGTCGAGGCGGGCGTCGGGGACGGTGGCGATGCCAATTCGGTCCTCGCGTCTGGCCAAGTGGACTTCCGCGCCGGTGAGCATGCTGAAGAGCGAGGTTTTTCCCACTTGGGGAAGGCCAATGATGCCGGTTTTCATACGTCGGAAAGGCGATGGTGCAGCGCGAGGCCACGCGGATCCCCCATCTGGGGGATTGGGGCTGGCGACTGTTCAGAATAGCATGCGGATAGGTGATTTCTAGAGAGCAAAGCCAGCGAGGTGTAGCAGACTTCGGGCAGAGGCGTGCGGCTTTTCCTGGTGTCAAAGCCGCAGGCGGTTTGTTCCGCGGGCTAAAGTGGGGCTGGCTTTGCTCTTGGGACAACCCCGAGAAGGCAGCATGCAATCAAAAGGAGTAGCTGGCGGTCGCAAGCGGATGGGGGGCAAACTGAATTTGAACCAGAACGCGTCGGCTAAGCAAGCGCGGGAACAAGCGAGTAGCCAGCCGGCGCCGCGGTTGGTGGCAGGTGCACCGGAAGACTGGAGCGAGGCGGACGCCATCGATTATGCCAAGGGTGGCTGCGCACCGGCCTTTGAGTTTTTATACCACATGCACAAGCGGCGGGTATATTCGCTCTGCCTGCGGATGACGGGGAACACGGCGGAAGCCGAGGATTTGGCGCAGGAGGCGTTCTTACAACTGTTCCGGAAAATTGGGACGTTCCGGGGCGAGTCGGCGTTTTCGACCTGGCTGCACCGGCTTTCCGTCAATGTAGTGCTGATGCACCTACGGCGAAAGAATTTGCCGGAAACGCCGCTGGAAGAGTTTATCGAGCCGGCGCATGAAGACGGGCCGAAGCGCGAGATTGGAGCGCGGGATCAAAATCTGGCGGGCTCGATTGACCGGGTCAATCTGGAGAGGGCGATTGAGCGGCTGCCGCCGGGGTATCGTACCATCTTCGTGCTGCACGATATGGAAGGTTATGAACACAACGAGATTGCCGCTATGATGGGCTGTTCGATCGGCAACTCGAAATCGCAGCTTCACAAGGCCAGGATGAAACTGCGGGATTTGCTGCAGCTTCCGCACATGCGCCGGGGGCCGGGTTCGGTCGCTGTTCCCAGCGCGGTGGCCGCGCGCAGCGGAGGAGAAAGTTTGTGAGCCAAGTTCCCACCCACGCCAACGGTTCCAAGCGCAAACACGCGTCTGTGGGATCGTCGTCCAGAAAGAGGTCACCAGTGGGTTCCCCGATTGTCATGTCCAGGGCGCATGCCCCCTCGGAGTCCGGCGCGGAGGCGTTGGACTGTGCCGCGTTCGAGCTGATGTTGGCGGAGGTGCTGGATCGCGACCAGTTGCCGGCGTCGGCACAACGACATCTCCAGAGTTGTGCGACCTGCGCCAGCGTGCTGGCGACGTTTGAAGACATCGCGGCCCGTGTGCGCCGGCTGCCGCCGGACGAAGCGGAGCCGGCGGTGAATCTCTGGCCGCATATCGCCGCCAAGCTGCGGGAAGAGGGCATCATTCATGCGGACCTGGAATCGTGCCGGGCGGCGGCGCCGACGCCGCGGCTGGTGCCGGGCAGCTCGAAGGCGCATCCGCGGGCGTAAAAGTTATCAGTTTTCAGTCGTCAGTTTTCAGTTTGCGGCGACCGGACTGAGAACTGACGGCTGAAAACTGAGAACTGCTACCCTAGTGGCATGTTGCAGGAGGTGCCGTCGCCGCTCATCCTGGTGGGGTTCATGGGGTCGGGCAAGTCGACGGTGGGACGGGAACTAGCGCAGCGGCTGGGGTGGCATTTTGCCGACCTTGATGACCGGATTGAGGCGGCGGCGGGACGGCCGATCGGGATGATTTTCCGGGAGCGCGGGGAGGCGGATTTTCGCGAGCTGGAGCGGCGCGAGCTGCTGCAATTGCTGGGCGAGAGCCGCGGGCGGCATACGGTGTTGGCGCTGGGCGGGGGAACGTTTGCGCAATTGCAAAATCATGACCCCATCCGTTCCTCTGGGGGTTGCACGGTATTTCTTGAAGTACCGCTTGAAGAATTGCTGTTGCGCTGCGCGGGGATGGAGAACCGTCCGCTATTCCGCGACGAGGCGAGCTTTCGGACGCTGTACGAATACCGGCTGGGCTTTTACCGGCAGGCGGCGGTGACGGTGGTGGCGGGCGGGGCGGAGCCGGGGGCGATCAGCGAGCGGATTCTGGAACAGGTGCGGAACTGGCGCCGGGACCTGCGCCCGGCGTAGCCGCGATTTCCTGATCTTTGTACTGCAGGCGGTAGAGGCGCCAGTAGATGCCGTGGAGATGCAACAGCTCCTGATGGGTGCCGTGCTCGCGCAGCGTGCCTTTGTGCATGACCAGGATCTGATCGGCGCGCTGGATGGTGGAGAGACGGTGGGCGATGAGGATGCTGGTGCGGCCGGCGAGCATGCGGTCGAGGGCTTCGCGGATTTTGAGCTCGGTCTCGGTATCGACGCTGGCGGTAGCTTCGTCGAGGATGAGGATAGAAGGATTCGAGGCGAGGGCGCGGGCGAAGTTGACCAACTGCTTCTGCCCGGTGGATAAGCCGCTGCCGCGCTCGCGCAGGAGGGTGGCGTCGCCATCGGGAAGAGAGGCGAGGAACTCTTCGAGGTTGGCATCGCGCTCGGCGTGCTGGATTTGTAAGAGGCTAACGGCGGGATCGTCCATGCGGATGTTGTCGGCGATGGAGCCGCTGAATAAATAGGGATCCTGGAGGACGATGCCGAAGCGGCGGCGGAGTTCCTGCACGTCCCAGGCGCGGACGTCGAGGCCATCGAGCAGGATGCGGCCCTTCTGGACGTCGTAGAAGCGCAGCATCAGGCTGATCATGGTGGTTTTGCCGGCGCCGGTGTGGCCAACGATGGCGAGACTGGAGCCGGGTTCGGCGACGAAGCTGACGTCGCGCAGAATCCAGTCTTCATCTTTGTAGGCGAACCAGACGTGTTCGAACTCGATGCGGCCGGGTGTGGCGGCGGGGCGCTGGGGGGCGGCGGGGGATTCGAGGGTGACGGGGGTGTCGAGGAGCTGGAAGATGCGCTCGGAGCCGGCCATGGCGGTTTGCAGGGTGTTGTATTTGTCGCTCAGATCCTGGATGGGGCGGAAGAAGCGCTGGACGTACTGAATGAAGGCGAAGACGATGCCGATGGTGAGGGTGCCGTTGAGGACGCGCAGACCCCCGAACCAGAGGATGAGGGCGATGGCGAGGATGCTGAGGAACTCGACCGCGGGATAGTAGAGGGCGTAGGCGAGGATGGCGGAGATCCAGGCATCGCAGTGTTCGTTGTTGATTTTGCGGAACTCCTGGTAGGCGCGCTCCTCGCGGTTGAAGGCCTGGACGACGGCCATGCCGGTGATGTGCTCCTGCAGGAAGACGTTGATGCGGGCGACTAAGAGGCGGATGCGGCGGTAGCTTTTGCGGACGGCTTCGCGGAAGTAGTAGGTCGCGAGGACGATAAACGGCAGTACGCCCAGGGTGATGAGGGAGAGCTGCCAGTTGAAGCGGATCATGACGATGATGATCAGCGTGAGCAGGAAAATGTCGTCGAACAGGGCCACCAAGGCGGTGGAGATGGTGTCGTTGAGGGTCTCGACATCGTTGGTGACGCGGGTGACGAGGCGGCCAGCGGGGTGGTGATCGAAGTAGGAGATGGGCAGCTTTTGCAGATGGCCGAAGAGCTCGCGCCGCAGGGCGTACATGGATTTCTGCCCGACCCAGCGCATGGCGTAGCTTTGGGCAAAGTCGAGAATGAAGCCGACGGCCAGGATGGCCAGGTAGAGGATGCCGATTTCGGCGACCCCGCGGAAGGCGTTGCGCGACAGCGAGGATTCGAGCAGGCTGTGGGCGGTGGGATTGGGGAAGAGATAGCGGTCGATGACGACTTTGTTGAGGTAAGGGCCGACGAGCTGGGTGGCGGCCTGCAGGGCGGCGGCGAGAGTGGCCAACACCACGATCCAGCGATAGGGGCGGACGTAGTGTAGCAAGCGCCGGATGAGCTGGCGATCAACGGCTTTGCCGAGTTGTTCTTCTTCCTGCGGCATAGGGGTCAATCGACGCGGGCGAGTTCTTCCTCCAGCAGTTGCTTTTCGTAGAGGTTGGCATATAGGCCGCCGAGGCCAATCAATTCGGCGTGGGTGCCTTTTTCGGCAATGGCGCCCTGATCGAGAACGGCGATGAAATCGGCGTTGCGGACGGTGGAGATACGGTGGCTGATCAGGAGAGTGGTTCTTTGTCCGCCGGTGTGGAAGGCGATGTTTTCGAGGCCTTCGAGGATTTTCTCTTCGGTGATGGTATCGACGCTGGCGAGGGCGTCGTCGAGGATGAGGATGGGCGCCTGGCGGAGGACGGCACGGGCGAGGGCGGTGCGCTGCTTCTGGCCGCCGGAAAGGGTCAGGCCACGCTCGCCCACGAGGGTATCGAAGCCGTTGGAGAAATCGACCACGTCCTGGCTCAGCCCGGCGATATCGGCGGCTTTGCGGACTTCTTCCTCGCTGGCGCCGGGGCGGCCGAAGGCGATGTTGGCGCGGAGGGTGTCACTGAACAGGAAAGTTTCCTGCGGGACCCAACCGATGCTGCGGCGCAGCAGCGCCAAGGGGATTTCGCGGATGGGGCGACCGTCGATGAGAACCATGCCGGAGGGAGCGTCGAGCAGGCGGGGAATGAGGCCGACGAGGGTGCTTTTGCCGCTGCCGGTAGCGCCCACCAGGGCGACGGTGCTGCCGGCGGGGATGTGCAAGTTCAGATTCCGGAGGACGGGCGCCGAGGTTACGCCGTAGGAAAACGTGAGGTCGCGGAATTCGATGTCGCCGTGGACGGTGGTGATGTGGCGGTTGGTTTCCGGAGTGTCGGCGATATCGGGTTTTTGTTCGAGAACTTCCTGCAGGCGGGCGAGGGAGGCGGTGCCGCGCTGCACCAGATTGATGACATAGCCGAGGGCGATCATGGGAAACGCCATCTGGGCCATGTAGAGATTGAAGGCGGCGTAACCGCCAATGGTGATGCGGTGTTCGAGGACAGCGCGGCCGCCAAACCAGAGCACCAGCACGAAGGCGACGCCGAGCATGAACTGCAGCAGCGGATCGAAGGAGCCGGTGAGCAACACCAGGCGCATGTTGCGGGCGACGTAGTCGTGGTTCAGGCGGTCGAATTTCTCTTCTTCGATGTGCTCGCGGGCGTAGGCGCGGACCAGACGCAGACCGGCGAGGTTTTCCTCCACGCGGGTGGAGAGGGTGCTGAACATGCTCTGAATGCGCTCGAAGCGGTCGTGAATACGCTTGCCGAACCATTGCACGGCGAGCGAGACGAAGGGGGCGGGGATGAAGGCGATGAGGGTGAGGATGGGATCGAGATGCCAGAGGATGGTGATGACGTAGACGAACAGCACCACCGCCTGGGCGGAGTACATGATGCCGGGCCCGACCATGTTGCGCACCGCCATCAGGTCGTTGACGGCGCGGGCCATGAGATCGCCGGTGCGGAATTTCTGGAAGAAGTTCGACGACAGGCGCTCGAGCTGAGCCAAAAGGTCGTTGCGCAGGTCAAGCTCGATCAGGCGGGAGATGGTGATGAGGATGAGGCGCTGGAAGTAGTTCAATACCGCGCGGGCGCTGACGGCGACCATCAGCAGCAGGCAGTACTTGAGGAGCTTGGAGACGGTGAGGCCGTTGCCGAGGTCGTTAATGGCGAGGTCAATGATGTAGGGGATGGAAACCAGGACGGCGGTATTCACCAGCAGGATGGCCATGCCGCCAACGAGGCGTCCGCGGTAGCGGCGCAAATAGGGAAGAAGCGCCCGCAAGACCTCTTTTCTCATTCGCCGGCGGCTCGCGCCGCATTTATTAGAGCGCAATCAGCGTTGCTGTGCCCCGCTGCCGGCACGGGCGTGCGGCTTTTCTTGGTGAAAAGCCGCATACGATTAAGGTCCGCCAGGCTACAGCGATGCTGATTGTGCTCTAGGGGCTGCGCCCCTGGCCCCCCGCTGGTCGGCCTCCCCAACGTGTTCCTGGCGGAGCCCGTATGCTTCTTCAATTGCTTGCGGGCGTGCTCGCCCCACTTGCCGCTGCGGGCGAGCAGCGCACAGCGGCCCCACTCAGAGCGGGCGGGCTGAACTCGGTGCATCTTCCAGAGAGTGTCGCCGGCGCGGCAATAGGCTTCGGCGAGGGCGGGGTTGTTGGAAATGGCATCCTCGAAGCGAGCCAAGGCTCCGACGTAGTCGCCGTGATTGTAGTAGAACTTGCCCACGTTGAGGTCATGATCCGCCAGGATGGGGTCTGGAGTTGGCGGTGCTATGTGGGTAGATTCGGGAAAGAGCGGTCCGGCTTCGCTTTTTGTCCTGGCGGCGGGATTGGGCACGGCATTGGGGCGGGGGCCGTTGGGGGGCGGAGGGTGAAGCTGCTGCGATGCCAGTCCGGTCCACAGCCCGAGCGTAACCCATAGGAACACGACCAGCACGCGCGGCATAGTTCCATCGTAACGCGAAGCGGGCGGCTGGAGGCCGCCCGCTGTGATGGGTGGTGGGTGGCGAGACGCGTGTAGAGACCCTGCTTCGCGCTGTGCGCTACGCAGGGTAAGCACAGCGGCAGTGCCGCTGTGCTTATTGGCCGCTGTTCTGGCTGGTTGAGGCCAGGCCGTTGGTCAGAATCTTCAGGTCAACGCGGCGGTTGAACTTGCGGCCGGCAAGGGTCTTGTTGGATTCGGCGGGCTGGTTCTCGCCCAGGCCGATCAAATAAATGCGGTGAGGGGCGATGTTGTTGGCTTCGAGGTAGCGCACCACGGAATTGGCGCGGCGCTGGCTGAGCTGGAGGTTGTAGGCGGCCGGGCCGCTGGTGTCGGTGTAGCCCTGAACCTCGAGGATGCCATGCGTGTCCTGGTGCAATTGCGTGATCACCTGATCGAGCTCCTGCTTGGCATCGGGCGTCAGGTTGGACTTATTGAAGGCGAAGTGGACGGTGGCTTGCCCGGTCTGATGGTAGTCTTCCAGATTGGCCACGGTCTTGTCGAGCGATTGAATCTGACCGGAGGTCTGGTCGAGCTTAGAACTGACCTGTTGGGCTTGCTGCTGGGCCTGCTGCGCCTGGTTCACGGCATTTTCCGTAGATTGGTTGACCTGGGCAATGCCGGCGTCGGTCTGCTGCTTGGTGTCGCGAATGGCGTTGGTGTTTTTCGCGGTCTGGGCATCGAGCTGGTTGACGTGGTCCATGAGCGGCGCGGTCTGCTGGCGGACATACTTTTTTGTGGTGCAACCCGCCGCCACAAACATAGCCACGGCCAAGCCTCCGACCATAAAGAGCCGTGGGTTATGGAAATTCATTGAGTTCGACATGACGACCTCCACCCGGATTGCTTGCACGAAGGTTGCCAAACCGGGAGAGTGCGATTTTGAGTGGTGTGGAGGGATGACTCCGTCCGGGTGGTGATGTATATACGTTGCCGCAGCGGTAAAATTTACGTTGTGGATCTGAGTAGCAAGTCCCGTGTTTTGCCTACCCAACCTGGCGTTTACCTGTTCAAGAATGCGGCGGGCGGCATCATCTATGTCGGCAAGGCCAAGGACTTGCGCGCCCGGGTGCGGACCTACTTTCTGGCGGGCAGCCAGGAGAACGCCAAAACGGGCTCGCTGGTGCGCGAGGCCGCCGATTTCGAAACCATCGTGGTGGACACGGAAGCGGAAGCGCTGGCGCTGGAAAACACGCTGATCAAGCAGCACCAGCCGCGCTTCAACGTGCTGCTGCGGGACGACAAAACATATCCGTATATCAAGCTGAGTCAGGAGGTGTTCCCGCGCGTGAGCGTGACGCGGCGGGTGGTGCGGGACGGCTCGGAGTACTTTGGCCCGTATTTTCCGGCGGGGTTGGCGTACCGGCTGCTGCACTTCATCCAGAAGTACTTTCAGCTCTGTTCCTGCCGGCGGGACCTGAGCCGGCCGCATGCGCGGCCGTGCTTTCAGTACCAGCTTCACCGCTGTCTAGGGCCGTGCATGCCGGGGCTGGTGACGCAGGAGCGGTATCAGCAGGCGGCGAGGGACACGCGGCTGTTTTTGAGCGGGCGGCAGCCCGAGCTGGCACGCGACTTGCGCCAGAGGCGGGATGCGGCGGCGGCGGGCGAGCGGTTTGAGGAAGCGGCCGGGTATCGCGACTTACTGACGGTGCTCGAGGATATTCAGGAGCGACAGAAGATGCACGCCGTCGAGGGGCAGGACGCCGACGTGGTGGGACTCTACCGTGAGGGGGCGCGCGCGGCGCTGCACGTGTTTCCTATGCGGCATGGCCGGGTGGTGGACCGGCGCGAGTTCTTCTGGGAAGCGCTGCCGGATGAGGAGGCAAGCGATGCGGAATTGCTAGGGGCGCTACTGAAGCAGATTTACCTGGAGCAGCCGTATTTACCGCCGCGGATAGACGCGCCGATGGACTTTGAGGATCGCGCGGCGCTGGAAGCGACGTTGACGGCGCAGCGCGGCAGCCGGGTGGAGATTGCGCTGCCGCAGCGGGGCGCCAAGAAGGAGATGTTGGAGCTGGCCGAGCGCAACGCCCGGCTGTCGTTTGCGCGGCGGTTCCGGGCGCCGGCGGCGGAGCAGCAGGCGGAGGAGCAGTGGGCGGCACTGGGGCGGGCCTTGGAGGTTGAATTAAGCGCGGGTGCGCGGCGGGTTGAATGCTTCGACATCTCGCATTTTCAAGGGGCGGAAACAGTGGCGTCGATGGTGGTATGGGCGGCAGGGAAGATGCGGCGGGGGGAATACCGGCGCTACCGCATCCGTGAGGTAGCCGGCGTGGATGATTTCCGCTCGATGGCGGAAGTGGTGAGGCGGCGCTACCGGCGGCGTCTGGCGGAGGGCGGCGAGCTGCCGGGACTGATTCTGATTGACGGCGGCATCGGGCAATTGCACGCGGCACAGGCGGTGCTGACGGAGTTGGGGCTCGAGCAGGTTCCGCTGGCGAGTTTGGCGAAACGCGAGGAGCTGGTATTTGTTCCGGGGCGCGAGGCGGAGCCGGTGCGGTTGGACCATCACAGCAACGAGCTGCACCTACTGCAGATGATCCGGGATGAAGCGCATCGCTTTGCAATTACGTTTCACCGCGAGCGGCGGGGCAAGGCCAATGTACGCTCGGAGCTGCTGGCGGTGCCGGGCATCGGGCCGGCGACGACGCGAAAATTGCTGCGGCATTTCGGCAGTGTCAGCGGGGTGCGAGCGGCCGATGCGGCGGCGCTGGCGGAGGTGATGCCGGAGGCGCGGGCGCAAACGGTCTGGAACCACCTGCACCTCGAGCAGCAGGAGCCGACGGAAATACTGAAAAACTGACGGACTGACCTACGGCTTTTGGTGCTAGCATCACCTCAGTGGAGGGACTATGGCGGAATCCAGGGGTTTGTGGTTTTTGGTAGGACTGAGTTTGGGGGCTTTGGCGGGGGTGCTGTACGCACCGCAAGCGGGCGAACAGACGCGCGATTACTTGCGCGACAAGGCGGGAGAAGGGCGGGAACGATTCCGCACCAAGAAAGAAGAGTGGCGGCAGCAAGCGGGCGGGTTGCGCTCGCAGGCCGGAGAATACGCCGAGCGCGGCAAGTCGGCAGTAACCCGGCAAATTGATCAGTTCCAGGCGGCGGTCGAGGCCGGCAAACAGGCGTACCGCGAAGCTGCGGGACTGGAAGACAAAGAGGAGCAAGAAGAGAAGCGCGAGCCCAGTTCGCAGCTTTAGTTTCGAGGCTGCGCGCGCAGGAGAGCTATGCCCACCACCGACATTCTGCTGATCATTTTCATTGCGATTGCGGCCCTGGCGCTGCTGGCGCAATGGATCGTTTTAGCGAGTCTGGCCAGCCGATTCAGCAAGCTGTCGGAAAAGGTTGAGCCACTGGTGCCGCAGGTGGCACAGACCACGGCGGTGCTGGCGCCACTGCTGCGCGATGTGCATGCGATGGTGACGGAAACGCGGCCCAAGCTGGAGATGATCTCGGCGAATGTGGCGGAAGTGAGCGCACTGGCGCGCGATCAATTGCGGCGGGCGGATGCGTTTGCGGGCGAGTTCGCGCAACGGCTGGAGCTGCAGATGGTACGGGTGGATGACGCGCTGGGTTCGGCGTTGGCGAGCGTCGACCAGATTGCCTCAACGGTGCGCGACACCGTGCTGCGGCCGGTGAACGATGTGAACGCACTGGTGCAGGGGGTGCGCACGGGGATGGACTTCTTTTTCCGGCGGCGGTCGAGTCCGCCGACGCGTCCTGCTTATCAGGACGATGAGATGTTTATCTGACGGGGGCCAGAGGCCAGGGGCCAGCGACTACGGGCCGCCGAGGGGGGTGGCGGGCGGCAGGGGAAGTGGAGAGTTGTGGGCAACTTGGAACTCCAGGTAGGCGCCGCGGGCGGCCCAATCGGTGTGCGGGTAGGCGCGGGCTAGAAGCGCGGCGTCGGCGGTGACGCGGCTGCGGGCATCGGCGGCATTGGAGGCGTTGGCATTCTTGCCGGGCTGGGAGTAGAGGGTCCAGGCGATGGCTTCGCGGTAGAGGGCGTCGTAGACGGCTTCCGGGGCGTCGGGGCTGGCAGGGTACTTCTTGACGTAGTCGCGGTAGCGATTGGCTTCTTTACCGATGCATTCCGGCTTGGTGAACCAGTCGCCACAGGTGAAGTGCTCGATCAGCAGCTTGTAGGCGGCGCGCGCAGCCCAGGGCGTGCCCTTGAATTTGCTCTCGACGCGGTGGAGCAGGCTGTCGTCGGGGAAGAGGCGCATGTCGGGGGCGGCGCTGGAGGGCATTTCCGAGACTTTGGTATCCCACTGGAGCGCGGCACCGCGATAGAGGGCTTCGCCGGCGCGCGGAGATTGCGGCAGGTAATTGTAGATGTTCAGGAACAGGCGCGTGGCATTTTTGGTTTCTGCGTCGCTCTGGTCGTCGTAGGCCTTGCGCTGCAGGGCGGCGGCGGCGCCGAAGATGACTTCATCGGCGTTGGGCGCGCTGAGCAGCACGAAGTTGTGGCCGGTGATCCAGCCGGAGATGCCGGAAAAGACCTGGGTGAATTTGCCGTTGACGGCCTGCACCCCGATTTGCTGGCCGGGCGGGATGGTGCCGACTTTGGCAGTGGAGGTGTCGGGGCTGAGATAGACGGTTTCCGATCCCAGCGCGATGGCTTTTTGCAGGGGCACGGCCTGCATTGATTGGCGCGGGGCCTGGCGTGGCTGCGCCACGCCACCCGCTTGACGCTCGGCCGGGCTGGGGGCCCCGTGAGCCCCAGTCCGGCCTCCGCGTGCGGCTGCGAGGGTGGAGGCGAGCAGCAGCAGAAGGACGAGCTTCATACTTCCAGAATAACCGGCAGGATCAGGGGTCGCTTGTTGGTTTCCGCCTGTAAATACCTTTTCAGGTCGCGGCGGATGCGTTCCTTGATGAGCGACCAGTCGCCGGATTCTTCGCGGCCGGCGGCGGCGACCGATTCGGTCACAAGCTGGCGGGCGCGGGCGAGCAGGCCGTCGGCCAGGACCGGGCTGACGAAGCCGGAGGTAATGATTTCGGGCTCATTCTGCACGCGGCCGGAGGCTTTGTTGATGGCCAGGATGGGCAGCACGATGCCGTCTTCGGCGAGGTGACGGCGGTCGCGGACGATGAGGTCTTCGGCGACTTCATCCTGACTGCCGCTGTCAATGAAGACGCGGCCAGTGGCGACAGTGCCGGTGCGCCAGAGGCCGGTTTGGTCGAGCTCGAGCACGTCGCCATCCTCGACCACGTGGGCTTCGAGCTTGGGGATGCGGAGGCTGCGGACGAGCTGGGCGTGCAGAGAGAGCTGGCGGAATTCGCCGTGGACGGGGATGAAATGACGCGGCCGGACCAAGCTGGCCATCAACTTCAGCTCTTCCTGGCTGGCGTGGCCGGAGACGTGGACCGGCGGGTACTGATCGGTGTCGTAGACGACGCGCGCGCCCAGCTTGAAGAGGTGGTTGATCATGCGGTAGATGGCGCGCTCGTTGCCGGGGATGATGCGGCTGGAGAGGACGACGGTGTCGCCGGGGCTGATTTCGGCGAACTTGTGGTTCTTGACCGAAGCGCGCGCCAGCGCCGACATGGGCTCGGCCTGGCTGCCGGAGATGACGACCGTCACCTGGTCGCGCGGGAACGATCGCAGGTCCTGCGGGCGAATGAGGATGCCGTCGGGGAGATGGAGAAAATCGAGGCGGTGGGCGATGGCGGTGTTGTTCTCCATGCTGCGACCGAGGAAGCAGACCTTGCGGCCATAGGCCTCGGCCATTTCGACGGCCAACTGGATGCGGTGGATGGAGCTGGTGAAGCAGCAGATGAAGAGGCGTCCGTCGCCGGCGCCGGCGAAGAGATCGTCAAAGCGGTCGCGCACGGCCAGCTCGCTGGCGGTGTAGCCGCGGCGGTCGACGTTGGTGCTGTCACTGAGCAGCGCCAGCACGCCGCGCTTGCCGTAGGCGGCGAAGGTGTGCAGGTCAAAGGGGATGTTATCGCCGGGGGTGGGATCGATTTTGAAGTCGCCGGTGTGGATGACGACGCCGGCGGGCGTGGTGATGGCGATGGCGCAGGCGCCAACGATGCTGTGGGTGACGTGGATGTACTCGATGGAAAACGGTCCCAGGGTGAAGGGTTCGAGCTCGCGCACCACGTGGCGATGGGTGGAATCGAGGAGGCCGTGCTCGCTGAACTTCGACTCGACCAGCGCCAGGGTGAACTCGGTGCCGTAGAGGGGGACGTTCAGGTCTTCGATGACGAAGGGCAGCGCGCCGATGTGATCTTCATGCGCGTGGGTGAGCAGAATGCCGCGCAGATGGGCGCGATTTTCGACGAGGTAGCTGACGTCGGGCACGACGATGTCGATGCCGAGCAGCTCGGGTTCGGGAAACATCAGGCCGCAGTCGACGACTACGATGTCGTCGCCATAGCGAATGGCCATCATGTTGAGGCCGAACTCGCCCAAGCCGCCTAAGGGGATCAATTGCAAGGGATTAGCCACGATCTTCTATTCTAGAGGATGCGGACACGCTGAGGGCCGAGGGCGTGCCAAAATCAGGTCAGAATGGCTGCCGTCTCAGCGCAGAAAGGACTCTGCATCTGTGTCGAGCGCGAGGCCGACGGGCGGTGGATTGCGGCGGCAGTGAAGTTGCCGGGTGCGTTGGCCTACGGCGAGAGCCAACACGACGCTGAGCAGCGATTGCGGGAATTGGTGTTCCGCATCCTGGCGGACCGGGTGGCGCACGGCGAGCCAGTTCCCGAGGCGGCGAACGCGCTTTTCTATACTCGATGAGGGCTTGGCCTGCGTGCAAGGCACGGCGAGTAAGGGCAGCGCCGTTGCGAATCGGATGGGCAGAGAAGCGCACGACGGGATTCCACGTGGTTTTAGAGCAGGATCAGACTTGCTATAGCCGCGAGGATCGAACGTGTGCGGCTTCGACCCCATAAGAAGTCGCACGTTACTTGGTCGGAGCCGGATACACCGAGCTATTGCACCGTCAGGCTCAAGGCCGCGGAAAAGCTGGAAGATCCGTTGCTGGCGGTTACCGTCAGCGTATAGGTGCCGGCAGGTGTGCCCGGCGTGGATTGTTGCGGTGGGGGTGGTGGGTAGGCGCCTCCTCCACCGCCGCCGCATCCGGCCATGAGGGCAACTATTGCGAGCAGGCAAGCCGTGGCCGCCAGACGGCGTCGTGGTGCTGGGCCGAGCCACAGTACCAGACCGGCGAGCGCCAGCATTCCAACCAGGCAAAGCAGTCCTGCAGGCCAGCTTGGCGGTGCGGGCAGGGGCAGTGCCGCGCTGCGTGCGGTAGTTGTTACCGTGACAGTCGCTGTCGCCAGGGCCGACCCGGACACAGTGACCGACGCCGGAGATGCGGTGCAGGTTGCGCTCTGCGGCGCGCCGCTGCAGCGCAGGCTGTACGTACCGGAGGCGCCAGCCACCGACGTGAAGCTCAGTTGGTAGGTGGCGCTGGAGCCGGCATTAACGGTAGCCGAAGCGCTGGAACCAGTGCTCACGCCGATCGATACGCCCGCACCGGTGCCCGACAGCGCGACCGCCTGTGGCGAATCCGCAGCATTGTCGGTGATGGTGAGCGCGCCGGTTCGGTTGCCCGTTGCCGTGGGCTTAAAGCCGACCGAGATGGCGCAATTGGCCCCAGCGGCGACGCTGCTGCCGCAGGTGTTGGTCTGGGTGAAGTCGCCCGAGGCGGTGATGCTGGTGATGGCGAGTGCCGAG
>SCQP01000009.1 GCA_004299485.1 Acidobacteriota bacterium | reverse complement strand
GCCGCTGCAAGCTGTCGGCGCGGTGCTGCCCGCCGGCGAGCTGCTGCTCGCCGTGCTGGCGCAGGTGGGCGGCGTCGTGAGCACCGAAGAGGCGGCGCCGCTGTAGCTCGCGGTCACCGCTGGCGGCGTGCTGCCGTAGGTCATGCTCGCGCTCGAGGCCGTAATGGTGAGCACGCCGGCAGGGGTCACGGTCACCACGCCGGCGGCATAGGTGATGGCGTAGTTGGAATCCTGCGCTCCGGAGCAGCTCGTGGCCGGGTCAGATCCCGGCAGGCTCTTGCTGGTCGCCGTAGTTGTGCACACCGGCGGCGTGGCGGGCGCAGTCTGGCCGTTCACCATGCCCGTGTAGATGGGCGTAATCGCTGGCACGGCGCCGCCGTATGTCATGCTCGGGCTGGAGGCGGTAATGGTCAGCGGCGCCGGCTTCACCGTCACCACGCCCGGCGCATAAGCGATCGTGTAGTTTGGAGCCGTAGCGGCGCCGCACGTCGTGGCCGGCGTCGCGCCCACCAGCGTGGCGCTCGTGGCGGAAGTCGCGCACAGTGGCAGTGCCGTCAGCGCGGTGCTGGCGGCCTCGCCATTGACCAAGCCGGTGTAGCTGGGCACGATGGCCGGAACGGCGCCGCCATAGGTCATGGTCGGGCTGGAGGCGGTGATCGTCAACGGCGCCGGAGCAACGGTCACCGCTCCCGCTACGTAGGTGATGGTGTAGTTCGCATCGCTTGCGCCGCTGCACGTCGTGGCTGGCTTGCTGCTGACCGCACTTGCCGTGGTTGCGCTGGTGCTGCATTGGGGCGGTGTCGAGGGTGCCACATCGCCATTCACCAGACCCGAGTAGCTGGCGCTGATCAAAGGCACGCTGCCCCCATAGGTCATCGTGGGACTCGGAGCGGTAATGACCAGCGGCGCGGGATCGCCCGTGCCCGACAATCCCACCGTCTGCTGCGCGTTCGTCACGCCCAGATTGTTGTCGGTGAACGTAATCGACGATGCGTTCGCCCCCAGCGTACGCGGCGCAAAGCTGACGCTCTCGCTACATGCGTTTCCCTCCGCGATCGAACCGCTCGCGCACCCCGATGCCGTAAAGCTCGGGCTGGGCGCGCTCACCGTGCTGATGGCCAGCGTGGCCGTGCCGATGTTCGTGATGGTGAACGCTTTCGGACTATCGGAGCTGTTGGCGCCCAGGGCGCTCGCCGCAAAACCCAGACTGGCGGCGTCGGCGCGGTCCAGCCGCGTAAGCTGGCGCGAACTGCCCGATGCCTCAAAAAACAGATTGCCCTCCGCGTCCGCCGTCACCGCAGGCGCTGCTGCGGCAGATAGGAGCGTTGCAGTCGTATAGCCACTGGCCGCGCTCAGGCAGGTGATCTGGTTGCTGCTGGAGTCGAAGACATAAAGATTGCTGGCGGCATCGAGCGCCACGCCCACGGCATCGCCGAACACGCCCGTGGCCAGCAGCGTCGTGGTGTAGGCGCCGCCGCTGGGCGTGGCTTCCAGGATGGCCTTTGCACCCGGATCGGCCACGAAGACCGTGCCCTTTGCGTTGACTGCGAGTCCCACCCCCAGCGGCAGACTGACCGTCGCCACTGTGGATTGGGCATAGCTGCCGTCCCGCGGCGTCAGCCGCAGCACAGCGCTCGGAGTCGCCACATAGAGGCTGCCGCCGCCATCGACGGCAATGGCACCGGGCGCGTTCAACCCAGTCGCCACCACAGACTGCACGTAGGCCCCGCCGGAGGGCGATTTCTCCAGCACCCGGTCGTTACCGGTGTCGGATACGAAGACGTTTCCGGCGCCATCTACCGCAACGCCCTCCGGCGCAGATACCCCGCTCCCCAGGCCCGTCTCGGTATAAACGCCGCTACTCAGCTTCTGCTCGAGAATGCCTTGCGCAGTGTCGGCAACAAACACGTTGCCGCTCCCATCCACAGCCGCCTGATTCGGCTGCGTGACTGTTCCGCCAATCAGCGCTGCCGTGCCGCCGAAGGCGATCTGCCCGGCCGTAGCCGAGCCGGTCACCAGCGCTGCGGCCAGCACGTTGCCGGAAGTGTCCGTCAGCTCAACCGCACCCGGACGCGTGCCCGCGCCCGTCGCTGCGAAGCTCACGCTGACGGTGCAGGTGTTGCCCAGAACAAAGCTTTTCCCCGAGCAAGTATCACTCGCAGAAGCAATGACATAATCCGATCCCGTACTGACCGTGCTGCCGAGCGTGCTGCTGGCCACAAAGTTGAACTCGAGCGTTACCCCCGCGCTGCTGCCTCCCGCCGCGACCGCGCCAAAATCCGCGCCCTGCGCCGGCCATTCCAGCACGCTGTGCGTGCCGTCGTCGCCCAGGAACAAATTGCCCGACGAATCGACCGTTACCGCAACCGGCGTACTCAGGCCGTTGTAGACTGCGTTCGCCGCAACCATCCGGCTGTAGCTGCTACCCTTTACCTCCTCAACTATCTGCTGTGCGCTGGAGTCGGCCGCAAACAGATCTCCCGCCGCGTCCATCGCCAGTGCGCCCGGTGCTGTCAGCGTGCTATCGATCGTAACGGCCGAGTACGTGCCGCTCGAGAACTTTTCCTCGACAATCGTGCCCAGCGTTGGTTCTGCGATAAACAAGTCCCCGGCCGTGTCCACGGCAATGCCCGAGGGCGACGTAAGGCCGCTCACCGCGCTTGTACTCCCGTAGGTGTTGCCGCTGGGCGTCCACTTCTCCACCGTGCCGCTGCTGTCGGTGGTGTACAGGCTCCCGGCCGCCGCCACCGCTACGCCCCGAATGCCGGCCACCGTCCCGATGCTTTGCGCCGTGTACGTTCCCCCGCCGCCCGGCGTCGCCTTTACGAGCGCGTTGGCGCCCGTCTCCGCGATATACAGATTGCCGCTGCTGTCCAGCGCCAGCCCGGCCGGCACACCGGCGCTGAAACCCAACCCCGTCAGCACCGCAGTGGGTGTACTGAATCCCGAGCCCTCCAAAATATCGCCCGAGCTGGCATCGGCGATAAAGACATGGCCGCTCGTATCCACCGCTAAGCCAACCGGATCCAGCGAGGCGCTTGCGTCGATCAGCACGCCGCTGAAGTGCGCAGCGCCGCCCGGCGCTGCGGTCACCGTCATCGTGCCGGGATCGCAGGTCACCGTGTAGTTGCCGGCAGTCGGACAGGCCTGGAAGGTCACGCTATAGCCCGATCCCGGCGGGGAAGAGGAGGTGGCGTTGGTCTGCAGCGCCGGCGCGGCCGACAGTACGGATGCCGTGTCGCTGTTCACAAACCCGGACGCGGTATAACCGAGCGCCGGCACCGTGCCATGGTAGGTCATGGTGGCGTTGTTCGCGGTCAGTGTCAGCGGTGCCGGGTCGACCGTGACCGTCCCGGCTGTGTAGCTGATGGTGTAATTGGGATCAGCCGCGCCCGAGCACAGGGCCGGATAGCTGCCCGTCGCACTGGCGCTGCTGGCCGTGGTGATGCACGTCGGCGCGGTCGCGGGTGCGCTGTTGCCGTTCACCAGACCGCTGTAGCTGGCGGCGACCGTGGGTGCAGCGCCCCCGTAGGTCATGGTTGTGCTCGCGGGCGTCGCCGTAATGCTCAACGCTGCCGGAGCAATGGTGATGGCCAGCGTGGCCGTGCCCGTGCCATAGGCGCTTGTCGCTCCGATGGTGACGTCGTATGTTCCCGCCGCCGTGGCCGTGCCCGTGATTTGCGCCCCGTTCGCGCTCAAGCCCGGCGGCAGCGTTCCGGTGACGCTGTAGCTGCTCGGCGCGTTGCTGGCGGTGATGGTATAGCTGAATGCCGAAC
Source organism: Acidobacteriota bacterium (assembly GCA_004299485.1). Taxonomy (NCBI): domain Bacteria; kingdom Pseudomonadati; phylum Acidobacteriota; species Acidobacteriota bacterium. Next base: position 32,911 of record SCQP01000009.1, on the reverse strand, counting down.
CATACGTTCCGCTCGCCGTGGTCGCGCTCGTGATGACCGGCGGTGGCAGCGTGTCGGTCACGCTCATGCTGCTCAGCGCCGGAACGTTGGACGAGTTCAGCCGCAACTCCCCGGTAAGCACCGTGATGTCGACCGCGCCCGCTGCTCCCGAACTCGCAGCACTCCCGCTCGGCTCCCCTCCGCCGCCGTCCGTCCCGCCAGGATCGTTGTAGCCGGTGTTCGCGCCGCCAGGAGCACCGATGCTCCCGAAGCTCAGGTCCCCCGTCGCGCTCCCGGCAACAGTCCCGGTCCCGCTGCCCGCAGCACCACCGCCGCCGAAGCCGCCCCCTCCGCCCGGGCCCGTGTTTCCTCCGCCTCCGCCGGCCGCGCCGCTGCCACCACCACCGCCGGGGCCTTCGCCGCCTCCCCCGCCTCCGTAGCTTCCGCCGCCTCCGCCACCCGGTACGGCGCCACCGTGACCCCCGGCAGCATTGTAGATGCTTCCTACGATCGAGATCGAACCGGCGGGCGCACTCAGCGCCACGCTCCCGGCGCTGCCGGGAGTGTTATTCCCACCCCCGCCGCCACCCGACGAATTCACCTCGCCGTCGATCGCCACCGAGCCGCTGCGGCTGGACACGGAGACGGAGCCTCCGTTGCCGCCAGGCTGTCCCCCGGCGCCGCCGCCGCCCCAGGCCAGCAGGTGGTGGGTCGCGATGAAACCACCCGCCGCGAGTTGAATCGCGCCGCCTGCCCCGCCCGAGCCAGTCACTCCACCCGCACCGATGGCATCGAGATTCCCGGCGGAAATTTCGGCGTCGCCGGCTGTGATGGACGGAGTGGTCCCCGTGAACGTTGCCGAGCTGGTGCCATCGGCTGCGACTTCGTTGCTGGGAGAATTGTTAAGGGTAGGTTCGCTTGTGTCCAGCTTGATGGACCCGGCCGGCGCGCCCCCGGTGCGGATGTTGCCTGCCTGGATTATGGGCTGGGTCGCTCCGGCCGGTGCTCCGGCAACGATGGTGACATTGCCGCCGGCGCCAGAGGTGTTCGACGTGTCGATGGCCCAAGTCGGCGCGGTCGGGAGTAGAACTCGGCCGTTCGAGGTGCTATTGGAATAGGCAACCAGCGTCACGGAGCCTCCGGGCGCGGTGATCACCGGACCCGTTCCCGTAAACGCACTGAGGTCGACATTGCCGCCATAGGCGGAATAGAACTGAATCACAACGAAAGAGCTGGCGCCCGTCGTCGGTGAATTGGTGACCACCGAGTTCGATCCCGACGAAACGATAGTGCCGGCCACCAGCAGCACCGACCCTCCCGAGCTGGTGGTCAGCGATCCGGTGCTGTCGCTGGTGATATTTCCCTCGGCAATAAGGGCGACCGAACCGCTGAAGCTATTGGGGCCTTCAATCGCGATGCTGCCGCTGCTGTTGGCGAATAGCGGATCACCTGCAATGGCGGTCGTGCCCAGCCGCAGCAGCGGCGTGCGCGCCAGCACATGTGCGCTCGCCGCATGGCTGTGGACCTCGCCGGTTACCCGCCCCAGGTCCGTGGTCAGGATTCCTGCGCCCGCATCCAGATCCAGCCGGCTCGACAGCCACGCGCCTCCGCTCAGTGTCAGGCCGCCGGCGGCAACCCGGATCGTCCCCTCCGGCGCCGCAATTGTCCCGCCGGCATTGCGGATCACCTGCGCGCCGTCGATGCAGAGGTCCCGCCCGCGAGCGGCGATCGTGCCTGTATTGAGGATCCGCGCGGCTTCAATCGTATCCGCGATGATGCGGCCATGGTTCACCAGCGTCCCGCGCACCCGCAGCGTCGTCGTTGTCAGTGTCTGTCCCGCGGGGATCACTAGAGCCGGCGCCGGGCGCGTTGCGAGCCACCCCCACGCGCTCCCGGCTAACAGGCAACTGCCCGCAATGAAAGCCAACTTCTTTCCCGGCGGACACATGCTCAGAGAGTCTACTATGGCCCGAATCGCCCCCGTCAGCTTTTTGTATCTTGCCTAGAGGCACCCTCCTCCGACCTGATTGTCACAAAATCGTGACAATGCCACCCGCGTCCATTCGGCGAACCTGTTCCATTTTCTGTTCGGTTTTTACCGCCGACTGTCCGCGCTCCCCTCAGGACTGGCGCGGCTTTTCTCGCACAAATGAGACAGTTAGGCACAGAAATGGAACACTCAATGGAACACCGGCCGCATACTATCCCCATGCGCGTTCTGGGTGTGGATTGCGGCAGCGAAGCCACCGGCTTTGGCCTGGTCGAAAGCGACGGCCACCATCACCACGCCCTCGCCTCCGGCACCATCCGGCTCCGCGGCGATGGCAGCTTCGCGGTTAAGTTGCATCGCATCCATGCCCGCATCAGCGAACTGCTCCTGGAGCACCGCCCCGACTGCGTCGCCATCGAAGACATCTTCTACGCCAAAAACGTCCGCTCGGCGCTCAAGCTCGGCCACGTCCGCGGCGTCGTCATGCAGGCCGCAGCCGCCCAGGAAGTTCCGGTCGCCGAGTATGCGCCGCTCGCCATCAAAAGCGCCCTCACCGGCTACGGCCGTGCCGAGAAGGAGCAGGTCCAGCACATGGTCTGCTCGCTCCTCGGTCTGCGCGAGCCGCCCAACTCGCTCGACGCCAGCGATGCCCTCGCCGTCGCCATCTGCCATTTGCACTCGCAGCGCTCTGCTGAACCGCTGAGCCGCTGACAAGCTGATCCGCTATTGTAAAGGCATGGCGCGTTTGTATCCGTTCGTGATCGGCGGCGAGCTCGTCTCGCCCGAGCACAAGGTCGTCGTCCACTCGCCTTTCGATGGCGATCCCGTCGGCGAATGCGGCGACGCCACCGGCCTCGAAGTCGAACGTGCCGTCGAAGCGGCCGCCGCTGCCCGCGCGCCCATGGCGGCGCTGGCCGGCTGGCAGCGTTCGCAGGCGCTCAGCGAGCTGGAAAATGCGGTGCGCACCCACCAGGACGAATTCGCTGATCTCATGGCCGCCGAAGCCGGCAAGCCCATCAGCGCTGCTAGCGTTGAAGTCAAACGCGCCCTGGTGACGCTGCGTACCGCCGCCGAAGAAGCCAAGCGCATCGGGGGCACGGTCGAACCGCTCGATGTCGCGCCCGGCGCAGAAGACCGCTGGGCCATTGCGCGACGTTTCCCGATCGGAATTATCGCCGGCATTACGCCCTTCAATTTCCCGCTGAATCTGGTGCTGCATAAGCTCGCGCCCGCCATCGCCAGCGGCAATCCCATCATCCTCAAAGCCTCGCCCCGTGCTCCGCTGTGCGCCTTGCGCCTTGGCGAAATGGCGCTCGGCCTCAACCTTCCCGCTGGCGCGGTCAATGTCCTCTCCGGTGGCGCTGAGCCTGCGGTGCAGCTCTGCGAGCATGACCGCATCGCCATGGTCTCCTTTACCGGCAGCGCCGCTGTTGGTTGGAACCTCAAGGCGCGCGCCGCACGCAAGAAAGTGGTCCTCGAGTTGGGCGGCAATGCCGCCAATATCGTCCACAGCGATGCCGATCTCGCGCTCGCCGCTGAGCGCCTCGTCGCCGGAGCATTCTCCTACGCCGGCCAAAGCTGCATCTCGGTCCAGCGCGTGCTCGTGCACCGTGCCGTCTACAAGGATCTGCGCTGCCGTCTGCTCGATCGCATCCTGCAGCTTCGCGTGGGCGATCCCCGCGACGCGGCTACCGACGTCGGCCCTATGATTAACGCCGAAGCGGCTACACGCGCCTTCACCTGGATGCAGGAAGCCGTCGCCGCGGGCGCCCAGGCCGCCTGTGGTATGAAGCGCGACGGGGGCTTTGTCTGGCCGACGATTCTCGAAAACGTTCCCGAGCAAACGTCCATCTGGAAAGAAGAAGCCTTCGCGCCCGTCCTGCTGCTCCGCCCCTACGACAGCTTTGACGAAGCTTTGCGCGAAGCCAACGCCAGCCGTTACGGCCTGCAGGCAGGCGTCTTCACCCGCGATCTCAACCTCGCCTGGCGTGCCTTCGAGCACCTCGAAGTGGGCGCTGTCGCCCTCAACGAAGTCTCAAGCTGGCGCATGGATCCCATGCCCTATGGAGGCGTCAAAGACTCCGGCTCCGGCCGCGAAGGCCTGCGCAGCAGCATCGAGGAAATGACCGAACTCCGCGTGCTGCTACTGCATGCGCGTTAGTTTGCCGCCGCCACCACGGCGCCGGCGGTTTTCATCGCCGCGCTCAGGGTTTGCTCCGCGCCGGCGATCTTGCCCGCCAGCTCCCTGTAGGCCGCGTACTCCGCCGGTGTCGGCCGCCGGTAGCCTTCGGCAATTTCGCCCGACAGAATCGCGAGGTGCAAATGCAGCCGCGTGCCGAAGACCGCATCGGTTTCGCTCCCACGCTCCTCCATCTGCACCAGCGGCACGATGGCGCTCGTCAGCCCGTTGATCGCGGTGCTGTTGTCGCGTCCCGGATCCTTCTCCAGTTTGGTCCGCAGCGCCAGTGCGCGATTGACCTGTTCATCGAGCTGATTCAGCGTGCCGTGAATCTGCAGCTCCAGATCGAGCTGCGCCGCCAGATCCGCTTGCGTGGCGGGCAACCGCGGGTCAAGCGTCACCGTGAACGGTTGCGTCAGTTTCTGTCCGGCGTAGTTCAGCGTGACCGAATACGATCCTGGAACCACCACCGGCCCCGCCATGCTGTACTCCACGCCCACGCCTTCGGCACGGATGAACCCGCCGCCAATCGTCGCTGCCGCCGGATACCGCATATCCCACTGGAAGCGGTTCATCCCCGGCGTGATCGCGGTGAGCCGCTGCAAGCGGAACGCCTCGCGTTGCTCCGGCGTCATGCTCGCCATCAGTTTGGCCATCTCCTGCCGGTTCGGCTGGGCTTTCGTTTTCAGATGCAGCGCGAACTGCCGGATCGTCTGCCCTTTGGCGTTGGTGAAGGTCAGTGTCGCCGGCGTCGAGCCGTCATAGTGCTGCGGCACGCGGAAATATACCGTCGTGCCAAACGGCGGATTGGCTCCCGCCGTCCCTCCGCCGAAGCGACCGCCTCCGTACACTGGACTCAGCCACGCCTGCTGCGGCGCGAATAAATAGGCGCCCGTTGCCGGCGGCGTCTGCCGGCTCATCTGCTCGAGCAGCGCCAAGTCGTCCAACACCCAGAATGCCCGCCCATGCGTCGCGATCGCCACCTGCCCCTGCTGCCGCGCGATGCGCAGATCGCGCACCTGCACCGTCGGCAGGTTCAGCTTCAGCGGCTGCCAGAGCGTGCCGCCGTTCAGGCTGACCTCAACCGTCGTGCTGGTCGTCAGAAAGAGCAAATTCGGCGCAGCCGGATCCTGCCGCAGATTGAAGACGTAGTCGTTGTCCGGCAGGCCATCGATCATCGGTGTCCACGTCTGGCCGTAGTCGCTGGTCTTGAACACGTAGGGCCGGAAGTCATTCCACATGTACCGGCGCGCGGTCAGATAGGCTGTGCCCGCGTTGACGTAGGAAGGCTCGATGCAACTGATCCAGGATTGTTTGGGCAACTGCGGTGGCGTCACGTCCTGCCACGTCTTGCCGCCATCGCGCGTGAGGTGCGCCAGACCATCGTCCGATCCCGTCCAGATTTCCTGTCCATTGAGCGGTGAGACTTCGATGGTCTGCAGCCCCGGGTAGGTTTCCGCTCCGGTCTGGTCGAGCGTCACCGGTCCTCCGCTGGGCACTTCCGTCGCCGGGTCATTGCGTGTCAGGTCCGGGCTGATCCGCTTCCACGTCCGTCCGTAATCCATGCTCTCCAGCACGTACTGCGCGCCGATCAGAAGCTGCTTCGGGTTCACCGGCGAGAACGTGATGGCATGGGTCCAGCCTAAGCGGTACTTCATCGTGTTGGCTGCCAGACCGTCGTGCATCACCGCCGCCGGCGTAACATCCCAGGTCTCGCCCGTCCGCCGGTTGGTCGCGGTGAACAACTCATAGTATCCGCTGCCGAAATTGATCCATGGGCTTCCGGGTTCGGGCACCACGCGCGTGCTTTCGCCGCCGGAAATCGACTTCCACGCCGACAGCGGAATACTGCCGTCTGCGGTCGCGCTCGGTGCCTCGGCGGAGCCTTCATCCTGCTGTGCGCCGTAGATGTGGAACGGGAACTCGTCGTCAATGTTGACGTGGTACATTTCACCCGTCGGCTGATTGTGCTCGCTGCTCCAGGTTTTGCCGCCATCGAGCGAGACCGTCGCCCCGCCATCGTTGCCCTCCAGCAGAATGTTCGTATGCTCGGGGTTGATCCAGATGATGTGGTTGTCGCCGTGCGGTACTCGCATCCGCTTGAAGGTCTTGCCGCCGTCGCGCGAAACGTAGAACTCCACCTCGGGCGCATAAACCAGATCCGGATTCTTGGGGTCCGCGTACAGCGCAGTGTAGTAGAACGCCCGCTGCCGCAGCTCCCAGCCGTGGAACTCGCGCGTCCAGGTCGCGCCGCCGTCATCGGAGCGGAACACGCCGCCATCGGCTTTATTCTCGACAATCGCGTATACGCGCTGCGGCGCCGCCGCCGTCAGCGCCACTCCAATCCGGCCGTCTGTTCCCGCCGGCAGGCCGGGGTTGCGCGTCAGGTTCGTCCAGGTCGCGCCGCCATCGGTGCTCTTGTATAGTCCGCTGCCCGCTCCGCCATCGCTCATGCCCCAGGGCATGCGCTGTGCCTGCCACATCGAAGCGTAGAGTTCGTTGGGATTGCCTGGCGCCATCACGACATCAATCGCGCCGCTGGTGCCATTGCCGCCGGCCAGTATCTTCGTCCAGGTCTGTCCACCGTCGCTCGTCTTGTAAACGCCGCCCTCGCCGTTGGGCGCAAACACCTGCCCCATCGACGCCGCATACGCAATCTCCGGATTGCGCGGATCAATCCGGATGGCGCAGGTGGTGTGCGCCGCCCGCAGCCCGGCATATTTCCACGTCTTCCCGCCATCCGCAGATTTGTAAATGCCATCGCCGGGAATCATGTCGTTGCGGATGTCGCACTCGCCCGTGCCGGCGTAGAGAATCTTCGGGTCGGACGGCGCTACCGCAATCGCTCCGATGCTGGCGCTCGTGCCCGGCAGCTTGCCGTCAGAAATGTTCGCCCAGCTTATGCCGTTGTTGTTGCTCTTCCAGACGCCGCCGCCCACCGTGCCCATATAAAACAGGCTGGGATCCTGCGGTACGCCCGTCACCGTGACGGCGCGCCCGCCCACGTACGGCCCCACGCTGCGCCACTGTAGCTTGCTCATCAATTCCTGCGCTGGTGTCGAGCTCGTCCCCCCGCCCGCCTGTACCGCGCCCAAGGCCAGCATGCCTGCGCCGGCAATCACTGCGATCGCTGAAAGTCTCTTTGCCCAAACCATAAGTGAATGCTCCCGGTGATGAAGCTCAACTATAGCCCCGAGCCCAGCATTTTCACAAAGGGATAGTGCGGCGCAAGGGTACGGTAAAGCCGGCGGTCGGCAGTGATCAGATCGCAGCGACGTTCGAGAGCGAGAGCCAGATAGATGGCGTCCCAGAGGCTGATTTGGCGTTGTAATGCCAAACGAAAGGCAGTGTCTACATCGGGCTCAACCAGTTCAGGACAGCGCAACCGGATTAGGTCAAAATGCCTCTCCGGCTTGCGTAAGGGCAAGGGAGTGGCGGCGATACCGTTTCACTAGCACGCTGGCAACCTCGATCAACGGCAGCCGGGGTGCGGCGAGATCCAAGCGATTGGCTTCGTATAGGTTTAATAAGGCCAGCGCCGGCTCGCGCCCCGGTTCCGGCAGCACCCATTTCGCGACGACACTGGCATCGATGACGAGCGCGGGCACGGGGCTATCGTCTTGCGCGCTCTTTCCGGATCAGAGGAACGCTGCTCGTCATCGGTGGCAGACTTTCGCGGAAGCGGTCGAGCGCGCTCCGGCTGGCGCGCATCGCCTCGCAATAGCCGGTCAACGCCGCTTTGCCGGTGGTCTCAAGCCCCCAGCAAGGCATCTACGAACTGGCCGGGCTCGAACGGCACCAGGTCTTCGGCGCGTTCGCCTACGCCCAGATACCGCACCGGCAGACCTAATTCATTGGCGATGGCTACCACGATGCCGCCGCGCGCGGTGCCATCCAGCTTGGTCACAATCAGGCCGGTGAGCTGCGCCGCTTGCGTAAACTGCCGCGCTTGTTGCAAGCCGTTCTGTCCCGTGGTGGCGTCCAGCACCAGCAGGGTCTCCTGCGGTGCGCCGGACACCAGCTTGCCGGCCGTGCGGTGCATTTTCGCCAGTTCCTGCATCAGGTTGGTCTTCGTGTGCAGTCGCCCCGCGGTATCGACCAGCACGAAATTGACGCCCCGCGCCTTCGCGGCCGTGAGCGCGTCAAACAACACCGCCGAGGGATCGGCGCCTGGCTTTTGCTGCACGATCTCGACGCCGGCCCGCTGCGCCCACACCGCAACCTGCTCGCCCGCGGCGGCGCGAAACGTGTCGCCTGCGCAGATCAGCGAGCTGAAGCCTTCACTCTTGTAGCGTTGCGCCAGTTTGCCGATCGAGGTCGTCTTTCCGGCTCCGTTTACGCCCACCAGCAGAATGACGAATGGCCCGCCGTCGGCCGCTTCTTTGGGCCGCCGCGCGGTGCGGTCAAAAATCTGCACCAGCTCCATTTTGATCGCCGCCCGCACCGCTTCGGCGGATACCGCTGCCCCCTTGGCGCGTTCCTGCTCGAATCTTGTTTTGACCCGGCCGACGATTTCCGCCGCGGTACGTGCACCCAGATCCGCCTGGATCAGCGTCGACTCCAGTTGCCGCAGCAATTCCGGGCTGAGTTCTGTCTTACCCTGAAAAAGATCGCCCACCTGCGCGACCAGGCTCTCGCGCGATTTCTCTACCGCACCTGCGACTTTTTCGCTGACGCGCTCAAATAGGCTCGCTTTGGGAGGCGGCCCAAACAGTGTCTGAATCATCGCTTCAATTTTCGCATGAGCGTTATGATGAACGGCAGCCCGGGAGGGGACTCATGCACACCGAACTTCGGCTTTGGAAAGCCTACGCCACCATCACCACGCTTCTGCTGGCCGCACTGACGGTCATGGCCTTTCGTCAGAACGCAGTCGCCAAGGCCAACTTCGACCAAATTAATGTTCATCGCATCAACATCGTCGGCCCGGATGGCGCGCTGCAAATGGTGATCTCCAATCGCCAGGATATGCCCGAAGGCCGCATCGACGGCAAAACCTTCCCAAGCCAAGGCCGCCACGACGGTGCCGGCCTGATCTTCTACAATTCGCTCGGTGATGAGGACGGCGGCCTCACATTCGGCGCTCATAAAACAGCCAAGGGCTATGTCGCCGATTCCGGCCTTATGTTCGATCAGTTCAAGCAGGACCAGACGGTTGGCCTTGTCTACAGCGGTGAAAATGGTCAAAGCTCGTCCGGCTTGCGCGTCTGGCAGCGGCCGCATACGGATTTGGCCATCGCCGCCGAGCGAATCACGAATATTCGCGCCATGCCGAACGGCCCGGCCAAAACCGCCGCGCTGGAAAAAATGCGCCGTTCCGGCGATTTCGGCCACCTCCGTCTGTTCGCCGGCAAAACCCCCACCAACGCCTCGGTGCTGATGCTCAACGATGCCAACGGCCGCCCCCGTCTGCGCCTGGAAGTTTCCTCCATCGGTGTTCCCGTGGTCGAGTTCCTCGATGCCCACGGCAAAATCGTCCGCAAAATCACCGCCGCGGAATCGGCAGGTGCGACTGAAAACTGAATACCCCCAACTGAAAACCCATAGCTGCTAGCCTGAGGTGTGTCCTCAACCCCGGCCACCACGCCTGCTGCGCGGCCCCGGCCGCGCACGCGCCGCATCTTACTGGAGGTGATCGGCGCGATCGTACTCGTGTGTCTGGCCGGCATCGGGTTTCTTTACTTCTACGTGCGCGACGGCCAGCCGCAGGTCGACGGCCAGCTTGCGCTCGACGGCCTGGAAGCGCCGGTCACGATCGTGCGCGATGAACTCGGTGTGCCCCACATTCATGCCCAGAATGTCCATGACCTCTACCTCGCGCAAGGGTTTGCCATCGCCCAGGACCGGCTCTGGCAGATGGACTTGATGCGACGCTTGGGCGAGGGCCGCCTCGCTCAGGTCTTTGGCGCCGCCGCGTTACCGCTCGACGAGGAGAACCACCGGTTGGGTCTGCCCCACGCCATTCAGGAAAATGCTGCCCATCTGCGGCCTCGCGAGGCCAAGCTGCTGGAAGCGTTTGCGCAAGGAGTAAATGACCTTATCGTCAAGCGGCGCAATCATTTGCCGCTTGCCTTTCAACTGCTCCATTACCGCCCCGAGCCCTGGCGGCCGGCCGATTCGCTGGCGCTCGCGGCTTACATGTACAAGACCCTCGCCTCGGGCTACAAGGACAAGCTCATCCACGAAACCTTTGCCGCCAAGCTCGGTCCGGCGCTCACCAATGAGCTCTTTCCCGATCTTTCGCCCTGGGACATTCCCCCCGGCGCACCTTTGCCACAGAGTCCGGCCGATCTGCTGCCCGCCGCCGAACGCCGCATCGCGCCGGTTGGCGCGGCCACTGCGCTCCTGCCTCCAGTATTTGCTGCTCCTCCTCAAGTCGCTGATGTTCGCGGCGGCAGCAACAACTGGGCGCTCTCTGGCGCGCATACCACTTCCGGCCTGCCGCTGTTGGCCAACGATCCGCACCTGCAATTCCAGCTTCCGGGACTCTGGTGGACGGTAGATCTGCGCTCTCCTCAGGTTCACGTTGCCGGCGTAGCCATTGCCGGCGTGCCCGGCGTCATCGTCGGCCACAACGACAAAATCGCCTGGGGTGTCACCAATTCCGATGCCGACGTGCAGGATCTGTACCGTGCAACGCTGGACGGCAAGGACAACGTCCGCACGCCGCAAGGCTGGGTGCCGCTCCAGCACTGGCACGAGACCATCGAAGTCAAAGATGCTCCACCGGTTCACCTCGATATTGCCGTCACGCCGCATGGCCCGCTGGTCGCCCGCGATGCCGGCGGCCAACTAGCCCTTGCCTGGACGCTGTTTGCCCCGGACTCCCTGGAGGCGGTTCACGTCTTTCTGGCGCTGGATCAGGCGCAGGACTGGCACGAATTCGAACAGGCGCTTTCCGGCTTCGCGGGTCCGGCGCAGAACTTCGTTTACGCCGATACCGCCGGCCATATCGGCTATCAACTCGCCGGCCGGGTGCCGGAACGGCGCGGATTTGACGGCTCTGTTCCGGTTCCGGGCGATCAGTTCGCCTACGAATGGCACGGTTGGATCCCGTTTTCGCAGCTTCCGCGCGTCTTCGATCCCGCGAGCGGCCTGCTCGCCACCGCCAACAGCCGTGTCACGCCCGACGGCTATCCGTACGTCATTTCCACTGACTGGGACGCGCCCAACCGTACCCGCCGCATTTACGAGCTGCTGGCCAGCCAGAACCGCTGGAACGCTGCCGAACTCGGCCGCGTGCAGACCGATACCGTTTCCGAGCAGGATCGCGACTTCGCGGCGGCGCTGGTCGCTGCCGGTGGCGCCGCGGCAGTTGACGGTCAGAAATTAAGTCCGGACCTACAGCGCGCTCTCAACCTGCTCGACGGTTTCCGCGGCGCGATGGAGCACGAGTCCGCCGCGCCCACGCTGGCCTATTGGACGCGCAAGGAAATGCTGCACGAAGTGCTCGCCGCTAAAACCGGCGACACGCTGGCCACGCAGTACCAGTGGAGCGAAGCGCCGGTGTTCGAGCAGTGGCTGGTCCGGAAGCAATCGCCGCAATGGCTGCCGCACGGCTTTGCGACCTGGAACGATTTCCTGCTCCACTGCCTGACGCAGGTCATCCAGCGGGACTCGCTCGCGCCGGACAAAATCAACTGGGGGCGCTACCAGACCCTCGGCATTCTGCATCCGGTGTTTTCGCACGTGCCCTTCGCCCGGCGCTACGCTGACCTCGGCCCGGTTCCCATTGACGGCAGTCCGCTCACGGTGAAGCAGGCGCGAAACCCCATCCTGGGCGACAAGGTGGAACTCGGCCCCAGCATGCGCTTCATCGCCGATCCGGCGCATTGGGACCGCTCGACGCTAACGCTGGTCGCCGGGGAGTCAGGCCTACCGTTCAACAAGCACTATCGCGACCAGTGGTCGGCCTACCTCGCCGGCCGCGGCTTGCCGCTCTGGTTCTCGCCGTCCGCAGTCGCCGCCCACGCCGCCCACACGCTGCAGCTTACGCCGAACACATCGCGGTAACGGCCCGCTCCAGCACCAGCGCGACCGAAGGCGGCGAGGAGCGTAGCGCCACATCGGTGCGGTGCAGCTCGGGCAGTGTATGCCGCAGCCGGCCTTCGCTCATCCGCTGCGCGATCGCGAGCACCGTATCGGCGGCGAAGCCCGGTGGCCGCAACCCTTCCGGTAGTACGCGATACAGCCCGCTGCGGTCACGCACGCGTTCTTGCCGCAAAATGAGCGCCATGGAAAAAGCGCGGCTAAGCTGAAACACCAGCCCGATGGCGGCAGTCGCGCCTTCCTCCCGCAGCCAGCGGTTCAGGCTCACAAGTGCTGGAGCGCGCTTGCCTTCGGCGATGCGATGCGCCAGCTCGTAGGCGGAGGCCGTGGCGTCGCCCGCCGCCAGCGCCCGCACGGCTTCATCCGCGATCGGCCCTTGGCCGGTATAGAGAGCGAGTTTTTCCACTTCGCGCTGCATCATCTCCAGGCTGCTGTCGCAGAGTTCAGCGAGGCGCATCGCCTGGTCGCGCGTCAGCGTGCAGCCTTGCGCCGCGGCCATCTGCTGGGCGAGTGCCGCTGCCAGGCTGGCGGAGGGCTGCGCGCACGGAATCAGGGGTCCGGCCTGCCCCAGCGTTGCCTCCAGGCGCTGCATGCGAGCTTTATCTTCGAGCGCCAGGCGCGCCCGGTCCGCCGGCAAGTGCACATGGTCGGCGATGAACACCAGCACGGCCGGAACCGGCTCGCCTGCCTGTGCCGCAAACGCCTGCACATTGGCGGGAAAGTTCCCATGCTTCTTCTTGCCCGCCGGTGCCGCCTCCTCGCCTTCGGCACTGCCACTGCCACGGCTGAACAGCTCGCGCGCGTTGCGCAGCCAGAAGACCTGCACCGGCGCCATCAGTGATGGATTGCGCGCGCCATCCAGTATCGCCTCCAGCGGCGTTTCGCCCAGATCGTCTTCCACCCATCCAAACGCGCGCGTGGCTTCGGGAATCTGCTGCCACAGCGCCGCCCGGAATTGGTCGCGCACATAGCTCTCATCGCCCACCAGCGTGTAGACGGGCCGCAGCGGCTCCAGTGAAAACGTGTTGCTCAAAACGCCTCCAGGATGTCAGCAACCAGCGTTTTGGCGACTTCACGGCTCAGGCGTATAAAGGCCGTCGAGTCTTCCTCAAAAAAATCCTGCTCCTGCGTGCTGATCTGATACTGCTCGTGGAACACCATGTCGTTGTTGCGGAACAATTCCTTGCCGGAAGGTTCTGCGGTCACCCAGGCCTGCAGGTGAATCACGACTTCCACCGTCGTGGCCCGGCCGCTGGCGGCATCAAACGTAACCGGATTGACGGTGACGCTGCGCAAGTCGCCATGCACGGCGGCATCGCTGCCGGCCAAGGTCGCCTGCACGCGATAAGGCGCTCGATCCTGGAACTCCCGTGCCACCGCCGCGCTGATCTGTTGTGACAAACCGGGCCGGCGTGTGTCGTTGGCGAAGGGCAGAACCGCTAGCACGCGCGTCGCGGGCGGCAATGCTCCGCCGCGGCCGACTACGTGGTAACCGCAGCCGGCCAGCAGCACCAGCGCCACCGCCGCAATCAGAAGCCGCTTCATTGCAGTCCCTGTGCCAAAGCGGCAAGGGCCGCATCCACGGCGCTGAAGGCGGTGCGCCGCAAATTGTCCAGTGCAGCCCACAGCCAATACCCTCCGGCCGCATCGAGTCTTACCGGACCCAACTGAATCGTATCCGCCCCAGCCACGCTCACTGCGTCCGGATACTCATTGCTGGGCGCCAGCCAGGTGCTCTTGAGCGCCGCCAGCACCGCTTCTTGCTTGGTTTCGGAAGCGAAGCGCACATAGGCTGAGAGCAGCGTCGCGTGAAACAGCGGTGCTTGCAACACATTCAGCGCCGGCACGACAATCGATCCCAGTGCCGCGATTTCGGCGGCAATCCGCCGGCGGATATCACCGAGTCCGGGCAACGCCGCGGCCCCTAAACGCGGGCGGAGGTCAAACGCCACCTGGCAGCCAAAAACCTCTTCGGGCAGGCTCTGCATCCCCAGCAGTCGCGTGGATTGCTGCTGCAATTCCTGAATGCCGCTCCAGCCGCGCTGGCTGACCGGCTCAAACACGGTGGCGGCCAGGGCCTCCATCCTGCCCGCCTCGCTCAGTCGATCGAGCAAATGGGCCAACGCTTGCGCCGCCGGATGCGCCACCACGATGACACGCGGTCGCGGCGCGGTAAAGCTCGGCTCCAGACCCGCGACGGCGCTTCCATCACCATTTGTCAATCCACCGCTCAGGTCCACGACCAGCGCGCTCGCGGGCACCATCGCCGCAACCGCTTTGGCTTCCGCCGCGGTTCCGGCCAGAAAAACTACTTCCACTTCGCTCAGGGTTTCCGGCGCGCATGGTTCCAACACGGCCGCTTCGTCGCCAAACTCGGCCAGGGTTCGTTCCTCTTTTGCATTGGAGCCGCCAGGCGCTTCCAGCAACTTGGGTAGGAGGGCAGGGAAGTGGCGCTCGTCCAGAGCGGTGTGCAGCTCCTTGCCCAGCAGCGTCTGCGCGCCTTGAATGGCGATGCGGTAAGGAGGCATTGGCTCAGGCGCCCAGCCGCGCCCGTCGCGGCCGCAGGAAATGCGACGCGCGCCAGTAAATCGCGGTCCCCGAATAGACCACCACCAGACCCAGCAGCACCACTTCCGAGTAGTACCAGATGCCCGCAAACAGCGCCGCGATCAGCACCATGAAAACATAGGGATGGCGCCGTCCCAGATCAATGTCTTTGAAGCTGTAGAACCGCCAGGTGCTGACCATCAGCCAGCCCAGCGCCAGCACCAGCGCGAGCCACAGTCCGCCCAGAATGGCGGAGCGATTGACGGTCTCAAATAAAAATTCAGGCGAGGCAAAGAAGTGCACCACCGCCGCGATCGTGCCCGCGGCTGCCGGAATGGGCATGCCCACGAAATATTTCTTGCCCGGCTTGCCGGGGTTCGAGGGAGAGCGCGGATGGTCCTCATCGGCGTCAATGTTGAACCGCGCCAGCCGTGCCGCTCCCGCCACCACGAACAGGAAGGCGATAATCTGCGCTGCTCGGTTCAAGCCCACCGTGGCGGCGTGCGAGGCCACCAGAAAGCGCAGGCCCCAGACATAAGCCAGAATCGCCGGCGCCACCCCGAAGCTGATCACATCCGCAAGCGAGTCAAACTCGCGTCCAAATGCGCTCGAGGCGTTGGTCATGCGCGCAATCCGCCCATCGAGTCCGTCCAGCAAGATCGCCCAGCCGATGGCTTTCGCCGCGGTATCCAGCAGACCTGCCGGTGAGGCTGCCTGGAGTGCCAGCACCGACTGCTGAATCGCATACCAGCCCATTCCCAGATTGGCGACTGTAAACAGCGACGGCAGTAGCGCTACTCCGCGCCGCATCGGGCGGGGCGGGCGTTGTGGTGGAGGATTGTACACAGAACTCGGCGCGGATGTAGACACGAAGAGAGTTGTCAGTTCTCAGTTTACAGTTTTCAGTGGTACAGGACTGCGGTCGCGGGCGCTCGGTACTGGAGACTGAAAACTGACGACTGAGAACTTCGCCTTACCGCCCTTCGTCCTCGGCCTTATACATGTACTTGACCGTGTCTTTGTAGATCAACAGGTTGGGTTCGCCGTTGCGGTGCACTTTGAGGCAATGGCGGTCATACCACTCGATGATGCCGCGGATGCGCTCGCCATCGCGCAGGATCAGGACCATGTCGGTCTTGGTCTGCATCTGCTTGAGATAGTAGAAGCTCTCCGCGTTGGTCTGTTCGGGCGGCACCGGCTTTTTGGGCTGGCGCGGCGGCGCGCTGGCCCGCACCGCTGGAGCTGTGGCCCCGGCGGCGCGAGCGAGTTGGCCACGCACATCCGCCAGGGACGGGCGGATCAGCTTGCGGTTACTTACCAGTTCGGAATCCGGACCAAGACCGGTACTGGGCCGGACGGCGGTGTCATTGAGCGAGGCCATGTGCGTAGGCTCCCATCTCCACGCGTCCCTCCCCGTCTCAGGACCCTTCGGCTGTCAACCCCAGGGTCCAGCTTGCCAGTGCCAGCGGTCGGAAGCTGTTGCGCTGGGCCGCGGCCTGGATGCGGTCGAGGCCCTCGACTACCTCCCGCACGCGAGCGGGCGCGAGGCGTTGTGCCAGCGACCTGAGTTCGGGCAGACAATCCACATTGCCGACCCGGTTGGGAAATTCCGCTTGGAGATAAACGATATCTTGCAAGACACTATAGAGAATTTCGAGCAAGGATTCAAATTTTTCTTTGCTGGCGCGCACCGACTCACTCAGGCGGAAAACCGTAGCCAGCGAGTCACCCGCGACGCCGAGTCGCAACAGTTGCAGCGCCTCGCTGCGTATCTGCTGATATCCGGGCAGATCCAGCGTGAGGGCGCGGCCGGGACCACCCGGCGCCAGCCGCGCCATCAGCTCCGCCGTTTGTGCGTTTTGTCCGCGCGCTACCAGCGCGGCCACCAGTTCGGCGTGCGGCACCGGCGCCAGCCGCAGCTCCAGGGCACGCGACCGCACAGTGGGCAGCAGGGCGCCGGGGTTGCGCGCCAGCAGCAGAATCACTACCCCGGGCGAAGGTTCTTCCAGTGTCTTGAGCAGAGCCGCTTGCGTGGCCCAGCGCGCCCGGTCAAAGTCAGGCACGATCAGAGTCCAGCTCTGACCGCTATCGGGCTGAATCTCGTCCTGGTGAATGATGGCGCGAGCCTGCGCCATAGTCAGGAAGTCACCGTCCGGGGGAAACAGGTGAATCGCCGGATGCAAGGCCACGCGCAGCGGCGCTTGCTGGCGCGCGCTGGTTTTGACCTCGGCGGTACGGTACGCCTGTGCCGCGGCAATCAGTTCGGGCAGGGAAGCCACCGGCGCTGCCTGCCGGCAACTGGCGCAGGCACCGCAAATCTCGCCCGGCGCAGGCGGCGCCTGGCAGTTCAGCGCCAGTCCGAACAGCACCGCCAGCGTGGTTTTTCCTACCCCTTCCGGGCCGGCCAGCACTAGCGTGCGCTGCGCGTGCCGCTCCCGGCCGGCCGTTGCCGCCAGTTGCTGCAAGTGCTCCACCGCGGCGCGATTACCGATGAATTCAGTCCACATCATCGACCGCCTCGCGCACGCGCCCGGCGACCTCATCGATCGTGCCCTCGGCGGGGATAAGCCGGCAGCGCCAGGGTTCGCGCGCCGCAATTTCACGGTAGACGGCGGCTACGCGTGCGAAAAAGACCTCGCTTTCCGCTTCGAAGCGCGAGGCGGCGGGCAAACGCCGTGCGCGCGCCAGCGCCAGCCGGGGATCAAGGTCGAGAATCAGGGTCAAATTGGGTTGCAGGTCGCCGCACAGTACCCGGTGCAGCGCCGCGATGGCCTCGCGGTCAAAGCCGCGCCCACCGCCCTGGTAGGCTTCGGTGGCATCGTGAAAGCGGTCGCACAGTACCCAGGCTCCCGCGGCCAGGCCGGGGCGGATGATCTCCTCGACACTCTGCGCCCTCGAGGCGCACATCAGCGCCAGTTCGGCGGCGGGCGCGGGCTGCTGGCCAAGTACCACTTCGCGGATACGCTCGCCGATGCCCGTGCCGCCCGGCTCGCGCGTCACCATCACCGGCTCGCCCCGGCTGCGCAGATACCCCGCCAGCCTCTCAATCTGCGTGGTCTTGCCGCAGCCATCGAGACCCTCAAACGTAATGAACGCCGGTGGCTTCACTTCAAAATTGTAGTTCAATGGTTTTATGCCTGCGGATCTATCCGGCACTATCGCCCGTGTTCGCGCGGCCATTGCTGCGGCGTGCGCGCGGGTGGGGCGAGCGCCCGAGGAGGTGACCCTGCTGGCGGCGAGTAAAACCATTGCGCCGGAGCGGATTCGCGAGGCCTATGCGTGCGGGCTACGGCATTTTGGCGAAAACCGGGTACAGGAACGCATGGCTAAACAGGCAGTGCTGGCCGATCTCGACATCGAGTGGCATTTGCTTGGGCCGCTGCAGAGCAACAAGGCCGCGCGGGCGCTGGAGTTGTTCGATGTGCTGGAGACGGTGGATTCTCTTGCGCTGGCGGAGCGGCTAAGCCGGCTGGCGAAGGCGCCGGTGCGAGTCATGCTGGAAATCAATGTCGGCGACGAAGCCCAGAAACACGGCGTGGTTCCGGATCAGACGCTCCCGCTGGCGCGAGCCGTTGCTGCGCTGCCCCATCTTCATTTGTGCGGCGTAATGGCCGTGCCACCGGCGGCCGAAGATCCGGGGGCCTCGCGGCCCTATTTCCGCAATCTGACAGAGCTAAGCCGTCAAATCCGCGCGGTGCTGCCAGCGCCGCCCGAGCACTGGGATGTTTCCATGGGCATGTCGCACGATTTTGTAATTGCCGTCGAGGAAGGCGCAACCATTGTGCGCCTTGGCACCGCGTTGTTCGGGGCCCGTCCGAGAGCGTAAGCTGGACGGTATGCAATTGGAACGGATACAAGCGGCGTTGCGCGCTCAGGGTGTCGACGCCTGGCTGTTCTTCGACCATCACCACCGTGACCCCATCGCGTACCGAATACTCGGTTTGCCGGAAGCCATGGCGACGCGGCGCTGGTACTACCTGGTTCCGGCGACGGGTGAGCCGCGTAAACTGGTGCACCGCATCGAGTCGGGTGCGCTGGATAGCTTACCCGGTGAGCGGCGCGAATATGCCCAATGGACGGAACTGGAGGGCGGCTTACGTGGCCTGCTGGCCGGCCTGCCGGGGCATCCGAAACTGGCGATGCAATACTCTCCCGGCTGCCAACTGCCGGCCGTGTCGCTGGTGGATGCAGGGACGGTCGAGCAGATCCGGGCCTTGGGCTGCGAGGCCGTCAGTTCAGCCGACTTGATTGCGCATTTTGATGCGTTCTGGACGCCAGCGATGGCTGCCTCGCACAACACTGCGGGGCGGATTGTCGATGAAGCTATCCAAGGCGCCTTTGCTCACGTTCGAAAATCACTGGATCGCGGCGAAGGTCTGAACGAGTATCAGTTGCAGCAGTGGATTCTGGATCGCCTTGTGGCTGGCGGCCTCGCGCCGGAGGGGCCGCCGATTGTCGGCGTCAATGCGCATGCCGGCGATCCCCATTACCAGCCGGCGGCCAGCGGTTCCAGCCCGATTCGCCCTGGTGACGTTCTCTTGCTCGACGTCTGGGGACGGATGAATCAGTCTGGCAGCGCCTACTACGATGTGACCTGGATGGGCTACGTGCTGCGTGCGGAGGAGCAGCAGGTTCCGGATCGCTTTGCCAAGGTTTTTGCGATCGCTGCGGCTGCGCGTGATGCGGGCATCCGGCGGGTTCAGGATGCGCTGGCGGCAAAGCGCGGCTTGTGCGGTTTCGAGGTTGATCAAACGGTGCGGGGTGTAATCCGCGCCGCCGGGCTCGACGAGTTTTTCATCCACCGCACCGGTCATTCGCTCGGACGTGAAATTCACGCCAGCGGCGCCAATATGGACGACTACGAAACTCACGACGTCCGTCAAATCCTGCCGCACACAGCTTTCACCATCGAACCCGGGATTTATTGCCCGCACGGTGAACCGTTCGGCGTGCGCACGGAGATCAATATGTACGTCGGAGACGAAGCGGCGGAGGTCACCGGCCCAATCCAGCGCGAAATCGTGAGAATATGAAAACAATTGTCAGTAGTCAGTTTTCAGTAGTGCAGACGCACCGGCGGATGGCCGGGCAGAACTGAAAACTGCTGGCTGAAAACTTTTTCTGATGGCCTCTACTACCATGAAGCCCAAAGCAACCACCCCCGCCGCGCCTGCGCGCAGCGGGTGGTGGATCGTGCTGCTGGGGTGGCTATTTCCAGGATTGGGCTACTTTCTCGGGCGGAAATGGATTCGGGGCACGCTGGTGCTGATCTCGGTGATCGCCATGTTTGGGATGGGGCTGGCGCTGCAGGGCCACATCTACGGCTTCAATACGCGTAATCTGCTCGACATGCTGGGCTGGGTGGGCGATATCTGTAATGGTGTGCTCTATTTTTTCACGGAGATGGCCGGCGGGGGAGCAGGCAACGCCTACAGCGTGATGGGCAACTACGGGTCGATGTTCCTGATTGCCGGCGGCTTGCTGAATCTGCTCGCCGCGGCCGATGCGCGTGATGTGATGCTGGGGAGGAAGCGGTAAGGCATGAGCGTCTCGCATCTCACGGCTGTGGTCTTGTTCGCGCTGTTTGCCTCAATCGTTTTCGGCATTACTATGCGCGAAGACGTGCGCGAGCAGGTGCGCTATGGATTGCTGGCGTTTGCCTGGTTCGTAGGCGGCGCGATTGCGGGCGGCTGGCTGCTGTACGTCCTGAATCCTCATTAGCGGGTGCTATCATTTCGGGATCGTGGTGGAAGAGCGATTCGAAATTCTGGAACGACTGGGCGCCGGGGGCATGGGTGAAGTGTTCCGCGCCCGCGACCGCAAGCTGAACCGGTTTGTTGCGCTCAAATTTCTGCCGGTTTCCGCGAACAACAGCGCGCGCGAGCGGTTTGAACGCGAAGCGCAAGTCATCGCCGCTCTGAACCATCCCAACATCTGCACCCTGTTTGAAACTGGCGAACAGGAAGGACGGCCGTTTCTGGTGCTGGAGCTGCTCGAGGGCGAAACCCTCAAGGCGCGGCTGCGGCGCGGGCCGCTGCATGGCGAGCACTGGACCGAGGCGGCGCTGGAAATTGCCGAGGCGCTCGACGCCGCGCACCGTCGCAGCATTTTGCACCGGGATCTGAAGCCCGACAATATCTGGCTGACCACGAGCGGTCATACGAAGGTGCTCGACTTCGGCCTGGCGAAGATGCAAGGCGAGGCGTTGTCAGAGGCGGTGACGGTGGCGGGGCCGATGGATGCCGATGGGCTGACGCGGCCGGGCATGACCATGGGAACGTTTCCCTACATGTCGCCGGAACAGGCGCGGGGCGAGGAACTGGATGCGCGCTCGGATTTGTTTAGCCTGGGGGCGGTGCTGTACGAGATGGCCAGCGGCAAGGCTGCGTTTCCCAGCCGCACCTCGAGTGAAACCATGGCGGCGATTTTGCGAGACCAACCAGTGCCGCTCGAGCAGGTGCGGCCGGAGCTCCCGTCAGACATGACGCGCATTGTGGCCCGCTGCCTGGAAAAAGATCGGGATCTGCGCTATCAGTCGGCCGCCGATTTGCGTGCGGATTTGAAGCGGCTGAAGCGCGGCAGTCAGTCGAGCGCCAGCGCGGTGCCGGCCTCGAGTATGCAGACACCGGTGGCAGCCCAGCGTGGAGGCGCGCCGTGGCCGTGGTACGCAATGGCCGCGTTGATCATCGTGGCGGGCTTGGTTTTTTGGCTGTTGCGTCCGGCCGTACCGTCCGGACCGCCGCAGCTTCAGTTCCGCCAGATCACCTTCAACGGTCATGTGCAGGATGCGGCCATTTCGCGCGATGGACGCTTTTTGGCGTATACGGAAGCGACGCCGAAAGGCCCTGACCTACGGCTGCTGAACATACCCACCAGCAGCGACGTGGAAATCGTGTCCGCCGGCGGGACCTGCTGCGCCGACCCGACGTTTTCTCCCGACGGCAACTACGTCTATTACCTGACCGGGAATCAGATCGACGCGGTGCCGGTGCTGGGTGGTTCACCGCGCCTGATCGTCAGCCAGGCCGACAGCGGAGCCGGATTTTCTCCGGATGGCAAGCAGCTTGCATTTATTCGCGACGACTATCCGCGTGCCGCCCTGCTCATGGTGGCGCAGGCCGACGGAACGGGAGCACACCAAGTGGCGGAAGTTCGCCCGCCCTATTTTTATGCTTGTGCTAATGATTCCGCGGGGACGTCGCCGGACGCACCGGCGTGGTCGCCGGAAGGAAAACACCTTGCCGTGGATCGGTTCCGCATCAGTCCGCTGGCGGAGAATCTGGTGGTCGTGACCTTAGCCAACGGCGCCATGCAAGCGTTGGGGCCGGATCAACTGGGCGGGTTTAGCGATTTGGCGTGGCAAAGCAGTGGCTCCGGCATTGTCGGCACGGCAGCGCCGGCCGGGGAGGGCGCCGACGGCCCGGAAGTGTTGCGCTATGCGTATCCGAGTGGGAAGCGAACGCAGTGGACGAATGACTTGCAGGGCTACGCAAACATTACGATGTCGGGTAACGGAGAACTCGCTTTACTCCACGCGAGCCCCCAGGCGTCGGTTTGGAGGGCTCCCAGCGCAGGAGCGAAAGCCGTGGAACTGCCCGGCGGCGGTGATGACATGGCGGGCGCGAACGGGCTGGCTTGGACACCGCAAGGCAAAATATTGACCAACCGCATTGAGGGTGGTCAAACGCAATTGTGGGAGGAGACAGCAGATGGCGCCGATGCGCATGAGATCGCGATGCCCGGACTGGCGGGACTGTTCAGCGATCCTCACGTTGCGCCCAACGGTCAGATCGTGTTGCATACACTGGCGGACAAGTTGCTCCGTGTCTGGCGGGTAAACGCCGATGGTAGCGGCGCAACCGTGCTCTCGCCCGGCATGCTGGCCCAGCAGCCGGTAGTGATTCGGGGCGGCAAAGAGGTCGCCTTCCTGGTCTTGAAGCAAAAAGCGCAATATCTCTACGTAGTGCCACTGAGCGGAGGGATACCGCACCTTCTTTACTCTCAGCCGATCAACAGCGTGAGCGCTGCCGCCTCGCCCGACGGCAGCAAGATGTTGGTAATCGGACGGCAGGGCCCTACGCTACTCGACGTCAGCGGCGAAAAGGTGAAGGCGACCGTGCTCAAGAATTTCCCCCCACAGCCATGGGGCCGGTTTGACTGGACGCCGGACGGGAAGGCCGTCACTTATGTGAAAGCCACCGGTTTGGCCGACAACATCTGGGCCTGGCCGATTGCCGGAGGCGTGCCGCGCGAGCTGACGCACTTCACGGACCTGAGCATCAAAGACTACGCCTTTAGTCGCGATGGGCGGCTGGCGGCCAGCCGCGGGCAGCCGAACAGCAACGTGGTCATCGCGACGCGGGCAGTACACTGAAAAAGAAGGAGGCTGACTGTGTATCCGGAATTCATGATTGCACCTATGCGGGAAGAGTTGACCCGGATTGGCGTGGAAGAGGCGCGCACGCCGGCGGCGGTCGATGCGGCCGCGGCGAAGGCCGGGACCACGCTGGTGGTGGTGAACTCGGTTTGCGGTTGTGCGGCGGGAAAGGCGCGGCCGGGGCTGGCGCTGGCGTTGCAACACCAGACGCGGCCGGACCGCACGATTACTGTTTTTGCCGGCGCCGATACCGACGCGACCGACCGGGCGCGCGGCTACTTCACCGGCTATGAGCCCTCCTCGCCTTCGATGGGATTGCTCAAAGACGGCAAGCTCGTCTTCATGCTCGAACGCCGGCAAATTGAAGGCCACGCGGCTCCGGAAATCGCTCAAGTGCTGACGGAAGCGTTCGATCAGCATTGCGTTTCGTGAACGCCCCGTCCTGGCTGCCGTCGGCCGACAGCGAGGAAACGGACTTCCCGCTGGCCAATTTGCCGTATGGCGCCTTCCGGAAGGCCGACGGATCGGTGCATTTGGGAGTGGCCATTGGCGACCAGATTCTCGATCTGTTTGCCGCCGCCGCCAGCGGGTCGCTGAACGCTCTGCCAGAGCCGCTGCAGGCTGCCTGTCGGCAGCCGGTACTAAACGCGCTGATGAGCCTCGGGCCGGAGGCGGCGCAGGCGTTGCGGGCGAAATTGCAGGCCCTGCTGAGCACGGCGGCCGCGAGCGAGCGCGAACGCGTGCGCCAGATGCTGGTGCCGCAAGCGGGCGCGTCGATGCAGATGCCTGCCACGATCGGCGACTATACCGACTTCTACGCTTCGATTCACCACGCCACCAACGTAGGACGGCTCTTCCGGCCCGATAACCCGTTGATGCCCAACTACAAATACATTCCCGTGGGCTACCATGGCCGCAGTTCGTCGATTGTCGCCAGCCCGCAGCCAGTGCGGCGGCCTTGCGGGCAGAGGCTGAGCCAGGGGTCAGGGACCGGGGGCCCGGGGCCAGAGTTTGGACCGTGCCGGCAATTGGATTATGAGCTTGAGGTCGGGATTTTTGTGGGGCAGGGTAACCGCCTGGGTGAACCCATTCCGATCGCCGAAGCGGATGCGCACATTTTTGGTTTTTGCCTGCTCAACGACTGGTCGGCACGCGACATTCAGCGATGGGAGTATCAGCCGCTGGGGCCGTTCCTGGGCAAAAATTTTGCCACCTCTATTTCGCCCTGGGTGGTCACGCGCGCAGCTCTGGAACCGTTTCGGGTGAGCCCGGCGCCGCGCCCTGAGGGTGATCCGGCGCCGCTGCCGTACCTGCAGCATGCGGGTGATTATGCCCTTGATGTAACACTTGAGGTATGGCGCGGAGATGTACGGATGAGTAAAGGAAATCTGCGCGATCTCTACTGGACAGTGGCGCAAATGATCGCGCACCACACCAGCAATGGCTGCAATTTACGACCAGGCGATCTGCTGGGGACGGGGACGGTGTCGGGTCCGGAGCCGGAGGCGCGCGGGTGCCTGCTGGAGTTGGGGAGTGGTTTTTTGGAAGACGGCGATGAAATCACCTTCAAGGCCTATGGCCAGCGCCCCGGCCATCCCCGCATCGGTTTTGGCGCCTGCGCGGGCCGAATCAAGCCGGCAACCTGTTTGTAACGGCCTGCGCAGGTAGACATCGTATTAGGATGAGGCATGGCCGAACCGGTAGCCGCCGCCGATCAGGATTGGGAACTGGTACGGCAGAGCTGCGCCGGTAATCGTGGTGCCTTCGATACGCTGGTGGTGCGCTACGAGCAGCGGCTGTATCGGACGGCACTCGGGGTTACGGGGAATACGGCGGATGCCGAAGAAGTAGTTCAGGAGACGTTTTTGCGCGCATTCGAGCACTTGGATCAATTTCGCGGCGACGCCAAGTTCCAGACCTGGCTGACGCAGATCGTGCTCAATACTGCCCGCATGAAGTTACGCAAGAACCACGCCCACCTCTGGGAGTCGCTCGACGAACCGCAGGTGACGGATGAGGGCATTTTGCCGCGTGAGGTGGCGGAGTGGCGGGAAAATCCAGAGCAGAAGCTGGGCCGGAAGGAACTCGAGACCTTGTTGCATCAGGCGTTGCGGGGGTTGCCGCCGGGCTACCGTGAAGTGGTGGTTCTGCGTGATGTGCAGTTGCTGTCAACCCAGGAAACGGCTGAATTACTGGGTCTGAGCATTGCCAATGTCAAGACGCGGCTATTGCGCGCCCGCTTGCAGTTGCGCGAACGGCTGGCCCTCGCGTTGCGCCAGCCGCGCCGGAGTAGCGTATGACCATGACCTGCCAGGACTTTGTGGACCATAGTTCCGACTTCCTCGACGGCGAGCTGGACGCGGCGCTTGCCGCCGAAGCCAGCGCCCACGCGCAAATCTGCGCGCGCTGCGCTGCTTTCTTCGCCAGTCTGCAAACGACTGTGCATTTGCTTGGCGCGGAGACGCTGTTCACCATGCCGGAGGGCGTGCACGAGCGGTTGCACGCCGCCCTCGCGACGGGTCTCGACGAACCTCTGGCGCCGGCAGAATTGCGGCCCGCGCAAGTGCATGCCGGTGATGCCAAGGCGCCGGTAGTGCTGCGGGCGCCGCAGCGGAGATGGCACTGGGCATCGTGGGCCGTAGCGGCGGTGGTTATCCTGGCCGCGATCGGCATCTTCCGCAGCCGCGCCGGCGCCGTCACCACCTCCGGCTGGCTGATCGACACCCATTGTCTCGCCGACTACGGCGCCAAGCTGGCAGAACATCCCGCGGCTTGCGTTCTGAAATGCGGGCAGCAGGTGGCTATTGGCATCGGCGTAGTCGACGCCCAGGGTCATTTCCTCCGCTTCGACGCACGTGGCCGCAAGCGTGTGCTCGCCGAGGTACGGGCGGCGCACCGGCCCGATCATCTCTGGGTCACGGTGCGCGGCAAGCGCAGCGGCAGCGATCAGGCGCCGGTGCTGGACGTGGAACAAGTGGCGCTCACGCCGCCCGGCACCACAACGTTCGCCCCGACCCGCTAGATTAGCGCCGCAGGATCTGCTCAATGAACGCCAACGCGCGCGGATCTTTGGATTGCCCCAGCCAGAACATTGCCCGCTTGCGCACGGCAGGATTTGAGTTGGTCTTGACCAACTGAATCAATAGGGGTACGCCCTGGCCATCGGGAAGTTGGCTGATACCGAACACGGCCCGCTCTTTGACGCGCGTATCTGGATCGTTGGCGACAGCGCTGCTGAGGGCGGCGGCCGCCTTTTGGCCCGCCCTCTGGCTGAGCCAGAAAATCGCCTGTTCGCGGACATGCGCCGAGGGGTTGAGCTTGGCGAGCCGGATCATTTCCGGAACGGCGGCCGTGCCGCCACTGTCGGCCAGGGCAGCCATGGCGCCGGGAACCGGACGCTGGGCGAGGCTGGCCAGCAATTGCATGCTTTGCGCGGCATCGCCGCCAGCGGCCCATTGCAGCGGCTCACCGCCGGCATCAATCCTGCACTCGCCTCCAATGGCGCGAACGCGCGTGACCTGATGGTTTTCGATATGCAACAAGATGCGGACCGGACCCGACTGGGGCGTACGGTCGCGTCCGCCGAGGTAGACGGTGCCGCAGTTCCATGCTCCTATGCCGGTCACGCGATAGCCCCACCACAACGGCGTTGGCGATTGCTCAGCACGGTGCAATTGCGCTTGCATGGTGCCTGGCGTCTGCGCCAGGGTCACTGTGGAAAGGGCGGCAGCTACCAGTACGAGTCCGAGACGATTCATTGCTTGAGCAGCTCCTCGAGATAGGCGGTAGCGATGGGATCGTGCATCAGCGAAAGCTTTTGCACGATGTCTTCCTTGAGCCGTGGATCGGTCTCCTTGCGTGCGAGCGTCACAAGCGCTTGCGCGCTACTGTGCAGGAACAGCGCCTGAATGACGGCGTCACTGGCGTTGCGGTCCCGGGCGCCTTGATAGAGTCCGGTCAGCGCGGCCAGGGCCTGCGGAGAACCGCTAAGGCCGAGCTCGCGAATGGCCTCGCTCCGTAATTTTTGGTTCTGTTCCGCTTTAGCGGCAGCAATCAATTGCGTGGTATCGCCGCCGACCATATAAGACCGCAGGATGCTACGTTTGACCGCAATCGAATTTGTGGTCGCGTAGATCTGCGCCAGGGCGGCTGCTCCCTTTTGCCCGCCCATCATCCCCAGATAGCGCACCGCATGCTCGCGGACGCTGGTGTCGGAATTGGATTGGGCGATATGGGTGAGCGTTGCGATGGCGGATGGTGAATTGCTCTGCGCCAGCACAAATAAGGCACGATCCTTTACGGTTGCGTCGGAGTTGCCGTTGATTACCTTTTCCAGCAGCGGCAGCGCCTTGGAAGGTTCAGTGTTCATCAGACCGTTGAGCGCGAGCAGCTTGAGCTCATCGGCGTCGTTGGTAGCGCGTCTCCCCGGCGCAAGCGTGAAGGAGTCGTGCCATCCTGGCGGCGCGGGAGCCAGGGCTGGCAGCGGAGATACAGGCGCCAGCGGTGGTGCGAGCACACCCCTCTGCAGGTCGAGTTGCATCCGGAGCGCGGCCGCGTCTTGTTGCCAGTCGCTGTGGTCGTAGTCCTGCTGGAGTCTGGCAAGAGCCGCCATTGCCTTGGCCCGCTCCCCCTGCTTGGCGGCAGCGTATGCCTCCCAGTAGAGCGCTCCGCTCGCGTCTTTGCTCTGGAGCTTCGCCAGCACGGTTTGTGCCTGCGCCATGGCTACTTCCGCTTTGGCCCATTGCGCGGCATTGATGGCGTCCAGGCCGCGCTGGTATTGCTGTGTTGCCTGTTTCTGTTGCTCCTTGGGCGATGCACTGCTGGTTTGGGCGCTGAGTGAGGCTGCCAGCCCAAGGCTGACGAGCGCGTAGGGAAGACTGCGGGTGATCTTCATAAAGCTCCGTTTTCTGCGTGCAAGGTTTGATCGAGCACGCGCACTTTGAATAACACCCCGCTGGCGGCAATGCGGCGCTGCATGCGCCGCCAGGCGGTGGTAGGCACCTGGCTGGGGCTGTGGGCAATTTCGAGCAGGGGCGGCTCGAGCGAGCCCAGCACGTTCGCCAGCACGGCATCGTGCTGCAACGCGGCGCTCTGGTGGTAGAGGCGGTTGGCGCCCAGGAGCCTGCGGGCGCTGGATTTCTCCAACGATAGGTTTACCGGCCCATTCGACAGCTCGTTGGCATGGGCCAACTCGACCAGCAAAGCCTGCGTGCGGTCGAGATGCTCGGCGACGGCATAGCGCAATACCGGCGAGGGCGCCTTTGCCGTGGCGAAGGGCGCCGGGGTGGCCGCCGGTCGCGGACGCAAAAGCAGAAATGCAGCGAGCGCGATGCAGGCGGCCAGTGCGATGGCCCATGGCCGCCAGGCTACTGGCGCTTTTGGCGGGCGACCGGCAAGTTGGGGCGCGAGCCGTTGCCATACGGCTGCGGGGTCGGGCGCCGCGGTGGGCACATAAGCACCGGCCAGGTGCAGCACGTGCCGCCACTGCCTCAGCTTCGCCTGGCACTTTTGGCATTCGGCCGCGTGACCTTGCACGGCTTCGTGCGACATTGCCAACTCCAGAAGATCGTTTTCCTCGATGTGCTTCATAGGCCCTCCAGCAGGGCGCGCAGCTTGCGCACGCCGCGAAAGATCGTGTTCTTGGTGGCTGCGGTTCGCAGCCCTAGCGCGGTGCCTATTTCTTCAATAGACAAGCCTTCGTAATGGCGCAGAACGAAGGCGGCGCGCTCTTTCGGGCTCAGTGCGGCCATGGCGGCATGCACGCGTGTCCTGAGTTCACGGCTGAACATCAGGCGCTCGGGCGAGGCGCCGGGCGCGGTCAGGCTCTCGGCCCAGGACGCACCTTCCTCGGGATCGGCAGCGGGCTGCGGTCGCGTCCGGCGGCGGCGAAGCTGATCGAGCGCGGCGTTGGTGCAAATGCGGCAGAGCCAGGTGGTGACGCTGGCCCGGCCATCGAAGCCACGACGGCTGCGATAAGCCCGCAGGAAGCTCTCCTGTACTAAATCCTCCGCGTCCTGTGCGTTGCCCATCATGCGGTATGCGAGGGAGAACAAGCGGCTGCTATGCGTTTCCACCACGGCACGAAAGCCCTCCTCGTCCCACACCGCGGGTGCGGTTGCGGCGACATCGTTAGCAGTCGGCTCCGCCGCCACGTTCGTCATCCAACTGCCATCGACGCGAGCGGGGGGCATAAGTTAGCTTTTTTCGAACTTGTTGCGGATTTGGCGGGCGAGGCCGAGCAGTCGGCGCTCGTCGGAGCGGCGGCAGCGCCAACGGGTCAGCATTTCGCGCAGGATGCGCCGCTGGCTGGCGTCATGGCCTGGCTTCACCGCACCGAGTCGTTCCAGCAGGGGGTACCAGGCATCGAGCATCCGCTCGCGTGCGCTGGCGTCGATCGCCGCCGGCGGAGTGGGCGAACGCGGCAGCGGGCGCGCGCTGCGCGCCAGCTCGTAGAGACAGACGGCGACCGCCTGGCCCAGATTCATCGAGGGCGCGCCGGGAGTCGTGGGAATGCGGACGAGGCGATGGCAAAAGCTGATCTCGTCCACGCTGAGGCCGGACTTTTCGTTGCCGAAGACCAGAGCCGTTTGCGCGGAGGGCAGGGAAGCACCGACTGCGCGCCAGTCTTCCAGCGGCAGCTCCGGCACGCGTTTACTGCCATCGGTGGTACCGACGATCAGCTCGCATCCGTCAAGGGCATCGGCCATCCGTTCCACGCTGCGCGCGCGATCCAGGACGGTCTCGCCCGCTCGCGCCGAACGAACCGTTTTCCAGGCTTTGTCGTACGGTTCGACCAGAACCAACTCCTCAAAACCGAAATTGGCCATGGCCCGTGCTGCCGCTCCGATATTGAGCGGGTTGCGCACCCGCACTAGAACCACTCGAACGCCAGCCGCAGAGGTCACAGGTTACAGGTTACAGGACCGGGCGGCATGGGGATGGGATGCGAGCCGGCGGTACAGCGCGGCGTAGGAGGCGATCATGCGGGCCGAGGAAAAGAGGCGCTCGGCACGATCACGACAGGCATGCGGGTCGATTTGGGCAAGACGGTCAAGAAAGCCGGGGAAGTCGTCGGGGCTGCCGAGAAAGCCTGTCTCACCATCGGCGACAATTTCGGGCAGAGCGCCGGCGCGGGTGGCGAGCACCGGAACGCCTGACGCGGCGGCTTCCATGGCGACAATCGAGCTGGTTTCGGCAATGCGCGAGGGAATCAGGACTGCGGCAGCCTCCTGGAACAGCGTGCGCTTGCTGTCGAGATCCGGCGGACGGATCCAGCAGATGTCGCTGCCGAGCTGTGGCGCGATTTGGCGCCGGAAATATTCCTGATGAGCCGGAAACGGCGCGACCGCCCCTACGAGCCACAGGCGGCGCTTCGCCTGCCGCGCCGCGGCAATGGCCAGGTGGGGCGCCTTCTCCGGGCAGATCCGGCCGAGGTACAACAGCGGCGCATCGTTTGCCGCAGCGCGATGGCGGACAGGGAACTGCTGCAAGTCGATGCCGTTGGCAATGTAGCCGCAACAGACGGCCTCACCGTAAAGCTGCCACTGGCCACGGCTGACGCACTGAAAGTGCAGGGTTGCAGGCCGCTCGGCAAACAGTGCTGCCGGATACAGCGAGCGCGCGAGGTGCAGGGTAAAAAGCGTCGGCGCGAACGCTGTGCGCACAGCGAAGGCGCCTTCGTTGTGAATCAGATCCCAGCCAGCGGGCGGCAGCACCCCGCCGGGCAGGCTTTCCCAGGCGATGAACTCGACGTTAGGAAAGTGCACGCTTCCCGCCGCGCCCACCCAGGTCACAGCGAACTCGCGTTGCTGGGACCAGGCCCGCAGCAGCAGAAACGCCATCTGTTCCGTCCCGCCGCAGGCGGCCGGGCCGACGGGCGTTCCAGGGTAGGTCAGCATCAGCACCTGCATGCTGCAACTCGGCGCGCGAGAAAATCGCTGAATTGCCGGGCGACATCCTGCGCGCTCCACGGCCAACCCCAAAGTTCGTAGACCGAGGGTTCCGGGAGCGCAGGCCGGCGGTAGTCATGTGGCGGCAGCGGACGCACAGCTTCCTGTTCACACGAAAAATCTGCCAGGGTCTGCGCCTGTGAACGGTAAAGCGCAAATGCAGCGCGCTTGGAGACGGCCGCACGCGCAGGCAGCCGTATCGTCCATTGCGGTTCGCCGGGAAACTCCTGCCGGCGGATCACCCCTGCGTGCGCCGTATACAACGCATACTCCCATACCGGCAACTGTCCCTTTTCGCGCAGCACGCTGGCGAGAACATTGGCGGCATCGTGATCGGGGTGTCCGCCCTCAAAGGCGGGAGTGAGCACGGCATCGGGGCGCGTCGCGGCCACGATCTGATCCAGCCAGTGGGCCGCCGCCTCAAGGCGCAAGGCGAGCTGCTGGTCGGGAATAAGTGCGAAGCGCAAGCACGCTTGCGGCCAACAAGCCTGCCGCGGCAACTTGGAGACGCTCTGAGCGCCAGCGGGCGTCCGTTGCCGGAGAGCGACGCTCGGCCACAGCCCGACCACAGGGAGGGCGGCTCCAACAAGAGGTGGCCGTGCCACCCAGACCTGCCGTGCCTCGTCGCGGCGCATCCGGCGATATTCGCTGCGGTCGAGGCCCGGCGGACGCCAGCGGGCCGCGGGCGCACCGTCGGTCAAAAAGGCGATGGTGATGGCGCCGCGGAATTCATAGAGCGTTCCCAGGGCGCCAATGACTTCATCATCGGCGTGAGGAGCGAGCACGAGCAGGTTGCTATACTCGTGAAACATGGTTTCCATCCCTGCGGAGCTGCCCGCGTACCTCGACCAAAATGCTGACCGCTTTTTGAGTGAACTCAAGGACCTGCTCCGGATCCCGAGCGTCAGCACGTTGCCGGCCCACCGCCCGGACATGGAACGCGCCCATGCCTTCCTCGCGGAACAGATGCGAGCCATGGGTATGGAAAACATCCAGCGACTGCTGCCAAAGGAACGCCCCCAAGGCGAGCCCTTGCTCTACGCCGATTGGCTGCACGCTCCGGGAGCACCCACGCTGCTGTTCTACGGTCATTACGATGTCCAGCCTCCTGACCCGCTCTCCGAATGGCTCACTCCTCCTTTTGAACCCACCGTGCGCGATGGCAATCTTTATGCCCGTGGCGCGTCCGACGACAAGGGACAGGTCTTTGCCCAAGTCAAGGCCGTACAGGCTTGGATGCAGACGAGCGGCCGCTTGCCGGTCAACGTCAAGTTCCTGCTCGAGGGGGAGGAGGAAGTCGGAGGCGAGGGCGTGGAACTCTATGTTCGCCAGCATCACGATGCGCTGGCCTGCGATTGCGCCGTGGTCAGCGACACCGCGTTTTTTGCTCCTGGCCTGCCGTCGCTTGATGTTGGGTTGCGGGGCATGGTGTATGCCGAAATCGAAGTCCAGGGGCCAAGCCGGGACTTGCACTCCGGCATGTACGGAGGCGTAGCGCCAAACCCGTTCGAAGCGCTGGCACGCATTATCGTGGGCCTGAAATCAGTGGAGGGCAAGATCCTGATCCCGGGTTTTTATGACCACGTGCAGCCGCCGAACGCGGCGGAGCTGGAGGCCTGGAAACGACTGCCCTTTGACGAAAACGCCTATCGGGAGCAGGAATTGGGCTCGGCCGCTTTAACGGGTGAACAGCAGTATTCCGTGCTTGAGCGCACCTGGGCGCGGCCAACGCTCGAGGTGCATGGCATGCCGGGCGGCTTTACCGGGCCGGGCTCGAAGACAGTGATTCCGGCTCACGCCAGCGCCAAGATCAGCATGCGCTTGGTGCCCGATCAACGCCC
>SCQP01000008.1 GCA_004299485.1 Acidobacteriota bacterium | reverse complement strand
GGCACCCGGCAGAGCTTCGCTCAGCCGCCCGCTATGGCCGGGCCGGGGGCCCATTTGCCCCAGCCCGGCTGCCACTTTCTTAGTGATTCGCGACTACGATGAGCGCGAAGCTGCCGGGCACCATGTGCCGCCGGTAGCGCGGCGCGCCCGGCTTGCGGGGTTCGAACTTGGCGGCCACGGTGTAGAGCTTGCCGGTTTGGCTATCTACTTCCATGGTGCGCGCGCTGCGGGCGGTCGGCACATTGCCGAGGACGGTGTAATGATCCGGACTGTCTTCGTGGATCACCGTCATGGTGCCATCTTCGCCGTTGGAGCTGAAAACGAGCTTGGTTTTGGGATCGAAGCGCGTGGCATCAACGCCACCGCCGATAGGCAGCGTGGCGACCACTTTGCCGGTATCGGCGTTCATGACCGCGAGCATGTTATTGTCGCAGCCGACAAACAGGCGGCGGCTCGTGCGGTCCATGGACAGGCCGGAGGGTCCCTTGCAGGGCGCCAGCGGCCAGACGTGCATGACCTTCAGTGTGCGCGAGTTGATCTCAACCTCCTGGCTGGACGACTCGAGGTTGTCGTAGACGTGCCCGCGGCCGTCAGCGGCGGCAAATTCCGCCGCCCGCGACGGCAGCAGAATCGAACCTGCGACCGTGCCCGTTTTTGCATCCACCGCCGCGGCATGGCTGTCGTGGTTGAAATAGAAAATGCGGTCACTGGCCGGATCGTAGATGACCCCATCGGGCCGTACGATCGGCAGCGGAATGGTTTTGATCACCTTCAGGGTGGTCAGGTTGAACTCGGTGGTGTCGTTGCCGGCACCGTTGCTGGTAAAACCATGATTGTCGCGGTCGCTGATGCCGACGCCGTGCGTGCCCTTCAGTCCGGTTACTTCCCCGACGACCGCGTCGGTATCTGCGTTCAGGACAATCTCTTTGTCGCCGGTCGAGACGTACAGCCGGTGGCGCGCATTGTCGATATCCATGTAATCCCAGCCACGGTTATTGTTCAGCTTGACGGTCTTGACGACGTGATAGCCTTCGGGCTGGCTCGATCCTTGAGCGCCTTGCGCGCTCACGACCAGCGTGAGCGCCAGCATGCCCACGGCAATTCCCAACCAACGTAATTGTTTCATGCACACTTCTCCTTTTATGTTCGAATGACACAACAGAGCTTTATGGTACAAAGTTTCTGTTAGTGATTCCAATAAACGAGAAGGTGAAATGAGCCCGTGATCATAGTGCCGCGGCGCTGGCCGGGAGCCGGC
The DNA here is from genome assembly GCA_004299485.1 of Acidobacteriota bacterium. Classification (NCBI taxonomy): domain Bacteria; kingdom Pseudomonadati; phylum Acidobacteriota; species Acidobacteriota bacterium. The sequence goes on along the minus strand of SCQP01000008.1, from coordinate 291,502 downwards.
GGTTGGAACTGGGCGGAGACGGTGAAGAGCTTGTGGGTCTCCGGATCGATTTCCATGGTGCGAGCCCCTTGCTGGGTAGGAATGGTGCCCAGGAGGGAATATTGGTTGGGGTTGTCTTCGTGGATCACCGTGATGGTGCCGCCATCGCCGCCGCTGGAGGCGAAGACGCGGCTGAACTTCTCATCGAAGCGCACGGCGTCGACGCCCGGCCCGATGGGTAGCGTGGTGACGACCTTGCCGGTTTCGGCATTGACTACCGCCAGCATCTGGTTGTGGCAGCCGATGAACAGGCGTTGGTGATAGGTGTCCATGGCCATGCCGGAGGGATGCTCGCAAGGCGCGAGCGGCCAGGCGTTCATCAGCTTCAGCGTTTTGGAGTTGATTTCGACGACCTGGCTGGAATCCTCCAGGTTGTCGAAGACATGGCCGTGGCCGTCGGCGGCGGCAAATTCGGCATCCTTGCTGGGCAGGGCTACGGTGCCGACGACCTTGCCGGAGCTGGCATCCACGGCCGCTGCCTGACCGTCATGATTGAAGTAGAAGATGCGGTTGGTGGCGGGATCGTGGATGAGGCCGTCGGGGTGCTGAATGGGCAGGGGAATGGTCTTGAGGATTTTGAAGGTTTGGGCGTTGAATTCGGTGGAATCGTTGCTGCCGCCGTTGGAGGTGAAGCCGTTTTCGTCACCGTGGCTGATGGCCACGCCGTGGGTGCCGTTGAGCGGACCGATGGTGCCTTCGAGATCGTAGGTGTCGGCATTGATGACGATGATCTGATTGCCGGCCGAGATGTAGATTTGGCGGTCTTCCTGGTTGCGGCCAAGGTAGTCCCACCAGCCGCCAGTGTTGGGCAGGGACAACGTCTTGACCAGCCGGTAATTGGCCGGATGCGCCGATCCCTGCGCTCCCGCGAACGCGGACAACGCGGTCATTATTGATATGCAGGCTGCTGCGCACCACGCACGCTTCATTTCATCTCCTTGGTGACTTCGGATTTCAGTTTACAGTTTACCGTTCACAGTTTACAGTTCTGACGCATGTCCCGCCGCCTTCCCAGTGCCAGCATCCTGGCCAGTTTCGCCATTATTTACATTTTTTGGGGCGGAACGTTTCTGGCCATCAAGATCGGCGACCGCTCGCTGCCGCCGGAGGTGCTGGCGGCGCTGCGGTTTCTGGCCGCAGGCGCGATTCTCTATGCCTGGGGCTGGGCACGCGGCTGGCCGCATCCGCGGCTGCGCGAATGGCGCGCGGTGGCGGTGGTAACCGTGTTCATGTTCCCCATTGGCTACGGCATTCAGTTCTGGGCCGAAACGCGCGTGCCTTCGGGCGTGACGGCGGTGATTGTGGCGCTGGTGCCGCTCTGGGTGGCGGCGCTGGAGATCTGGGGCTTTCGCAGCGACCCGGCTTCGGCCAAAGTGCTGGGCGGGTGCCTGCTGGGCCTGGCCGGCATGGGCGTGCTGATGGCGGGCGGCGGCGCGCGGGCGCATCTGCCGCTGTGGCCGGTACTGGCGTTGGTGGTGGCGGCGTTTGCCTGGAGCCTGGGAACCGTGCTCATTCCCCGGCTGGCGATGCCCCGTTCTGCCGGCATGAGCGCGGCGGCGCAGATGCTGCTGGGTGGCGTGATGCTGGCCGGCCTGGCGGCGGGCGCGGGCGAGTTGCATGGCCTGGACTGGGCGGCGGCGTTTACACCGGCCGCGTTCTGGTCGCTGGCGTACCTGGTGCTGCTGGGGTCGGTCGTGGCCTATGGCGTTTTCGTCTGGCTGCTGACGCGGGTGGCGGCGGTGCGGGTAGCGACCTATGCGCTGGTGAATCCCGTGGTGGCGCTGTTTTTGGGCTGGGGATGGGGCGGGGAAGCGCTGACCGCGGCCAGTCTTGCCGGCTCGGTCATAATCCTGGGCGCGCTGGCGCTGGTGCTGTCGCGTCGCTCACAACCGGAAGTGACTGTTGCTACAATGACTCCGCAAGAGTGAGGAAAATATTATGCGCATGATCCGTCTGCTGGTCGCCGTTCTCGCTGCTGGCCTGATGCTGCCCGCCGCCGCGCAACAGTTGACGCAGGCGCAGGTGGATGGGCAGGCGCGCGCGCTCGAAACGCCGGCCAACTCGAAGATCATGTGGATCATGCACGAGCTGGCCGATGTCTATGGTCCGCGGTTGACCGGTGGTCCGAATCTACTGCGGGCCGATCGGTGGGTAGTTCGGACCACGACCTCCTGGGGCATGAAGAACGCGCATCTGGAGCCGTATCCGTTCGTGCCCGAGCGATTGCATCACGCCGTGCCCGGATGGGCCAACCGGCTGCTGCAGGCCAATGCCATCGCGCCTTTCCAGGACCAGCTCGTGGTGCGGTCGCTGCACTGGACGCCGGGCACGCCCGGTCCGGTTACCGCGCAAGCGGTGCTGATTCCCGATCCGCCCGGGTTGTCGCGCGGCAGCTTCGAGAACGGCCGGTTTTTGCCGGCGCCGCAACCGACGCAGGCCGAGTTGGACGCCTATTTTGCCAAGTATGCCCCGGTGGTGCGCGACAAGATCGTGCTGGTGGGCGAATACAAGATGGTGCCGGTGAGCTTTACGCCCTGGGAGCTGCGCCGCAGCGACACGCAATGGGACTGCATGCTGGGCGTGCTCGCGCCGGATACGGCCGCCTGCAAACCTTATCAGCGCCCCCGCTTCCGGCGCTTTCCGCAGCCGGCGCCGCAGGCGGGTCGGCTCAACTACCGCGAGGTGAGCGCGCAGCTTGATGCCTTCCTGCTGAAAAACGGAGTGAAGGTGCGCATCAACGACGCCCATAAGGCGCACGGCGTCATCGTGGCCTACAACAACCCCAGCTACGATATCTCAACCGCTGTGCCCACCGTGGTGATGCAGTCGGATAGCTACGGCCGCATCTCGCGTCTGTTGGGCGATGACATTCCCGTGACGCTGCGTTTTGACATCCGCAATGTGACCTATCCGGAGGGCCGGCGTTTCAACGACGTGGTCGCGGAGATTCCGGGAACCGATCTCAAGGCTCAGGTGGTGATGCTGGGCGGCCATCTGGACTCGTGGAACAACGCCACCGGCGCCACCGACAATGCCGCCGGCAGCGCCATGATGCTGGAAGCGGCGCGGATTCTGCTGGCCATGCACGCCCATCCGCGGCGCACCATTCGCGTGGCGCTGTGGGGCGGGGAAGAGGAGGGCCTACTGGGCTCGCTCGCCTACGTGGATGCGCACTTCGGCAGCTTCGAGCACCCGACGCCGGAGTACAAGAACCTGGTGGCCTATCTGAACATTGACGACGGCACCAGCAAACCGCGCGGGGCGCGCGTGTTTGGGCCGCCTGCCGCGGCTGCATTTTTCCGGCAGACGCTGGCGCCGTTTCACGATTGGGGCTTTATGGGCGCCGTCGCTGATTCCAGCCGGCGCACCGGCGGGACGGATTCGACTTCGTTCAATCAGGCCGGGTTGCCGGGCGTGAACTTCGAGCAGGACCCGATCGAGTACCAGCCCTACTCCTGGCACACCAACCTCGACACCTATGAGCGCCTGGTGCCGCAGGACCTGCGCGAAGGCGCCGCCGAAATCGCCGCGGCGGCGTATGCGCTGGCCATGGCGCCCGAGCCGCTGCCGCGCTTCGAAGCCGCCAAGATGCCGAAGCCGCCGAAGCCGGTGGACCCGAGCCCGCAGGCGGCGCTGCGCAGCGGGCAAAAAAATTAGCGGAAGAGCTCGATCGCAACGGGGGGCTGCAGCCGCGCGGCAACACTGAGCCAGGCAGTGTCGGCGGTGAGCGCTGTTCGGCCGAGGGCGCGCGCCAGCGTGAGGCAGGCGCGGTCACCCAGCGAAATGCCCGCGGTCCAGGCCAGGGGACTCAGGTCCAGGCCGGCCCAGACGAGATCGTCTGTCCACGGCTCGACCGTGAGCGGCAGCGCCCGCAGGCTGTGCTGGACTTCGACTGCTGAGCTACCGCGGCGGAGCAACACTGTGGCGGCCTCAACCAAATTCACGCTGGAAATTGCCGCGCCTGCCATGCGGCGGCGGACTTCATCTGCCCCCGGCTCTTCCCACATAAGGGCGATGACGGCGGAGCAGTCAAACACGTAGCCAGCCTCAGCCGCCATACTCGAGTTTGGCTTGTTCGTGCCGCTCGCGGATCAGCTCTTCGGATAGCAATTCGCCGGGTTTGTGGAATTGGCGGAAGTAGGCTTGCGCGTCGGCAATGATGGCGTCGAGGGAACGGATGGTCACGTGCTTGCCGTCAGCGGCGCGAAGCACCACGTCCGTTCCGGGCGCCAGGCCAAGTTCTTTGCGAAGGGCCGCGGGGATGAGGACGCGCCCGGCGCTATCCACCTTAGTGTGAAAGCGGCGCTGATCCTCCTCGGGTTGACGGCTTTTGCCCTGCTTGGGTGCTGCCATGACCTCAGGGTGGCATGATCTGACAGATTTTACAACTCTGACAGATTCGATCTCCCTGCACTCAGACTGTGGCGAAGGGGTTGCGGAGTTCGAGGCCGCGGAAGCGGGCGAAGTCGCGGTCGCCGCTGAGGAGTTCAGTCACGCCATGCTCGAGGCAGAGGGTCCAGATGTGGGCGTCGTGGATGAGATTGCCCGAGGCAGCGGACTGCTCGATTACGGCAGCGAGGGTGGCAGCATGGCGCGGAGTTTCGGAAAGGAGCATGAGGCTCGGCGAGGCGAGGAGAGCCTGCACGATGCGCCAGGCGACCACAGGGCGCAGGCGCCAGCGAGGAACTGCCGGATGAGTAGCGACGCGCAGAAATTCATAAACACAGGGCCAGGGCAAGGCCCAGGGAGCGGCTCCCTCGACTAAGGTCCGGAGCTCTTCCCGAGCGCACGCGTGGAACCCGCTTGCGGAATCGTGGGCGTAAATGAGGATGTTGGTATCGACTGCGGTCACTTGCCTTCCATGGCGCGGAACAAGGAGTTGCGGTCGCAGATGTCGACGCCGGGCTGCGGGGTCAGATCAAAGGTCTCCGGTTCCCAGTGGAATGGCTTCGCGGGCTTGGCATGCAGTGCCTGCCGTAGCAAGTGGTTGACTTCGGCTTGCAACGAAGAACCCTTTTTTGCGGCGCGCAGCTTGACTTCACGGAGCACGACGTCATCGATAGCGAGGGTCGTACGTTTCATACACGAAAGTGTAGCATGCAACGCACTTTGATGCGCAGCCGGTCACTCGGCGCCCCAGGTGAGGCGGAGGCCGGCGGTGACGGTGCGGGGGGCGTTGAGGACGGCATCGGGAGTAAGCTCGACCGCGTAGCGGCGGTTCCAGAGATTGGTCGCGGCAAGGTAGGGCGACCAGCGGCCGAAGGTGCGGCTGGCGAAGGCGTCGGTGGTCCAGAAGGAGGGCAGGACGAATTGGTTGCGATCGTTGTCGAAGCTGCGGCCGCCGAAGCGTTCCGTGGCGGAAAGCGTCCAGCCGCGCCAGTTGACCAGGGCGTGGGAGGAGAACGCGTTTTGCGGCACGTGGACGGCGGCGAGACCGACGAGGTTGGTCTGTGCGGCGCTCAGCACACGGGCGGCAATGTGGGTGTATCCGGCCCAGAAGGCGAGCGCGGCGCGTGGACGCCATTGCGCGCCGAGCGTTGCGCCACGCGGGCGGACGCGGCCAAGGTTTTGCCGCTGACGGGTGATCAAAGCAAAATCAGCGTTGGTGTATCCAGCATGGAGCAGGGGCGTGCGACTTTTTGAGATGTCAAAGTCGCAGGCGGTTCGGTCCGCCGGGCCACAGCGATGCTGATTTTGCTTCAGCGCGGATGTGGCGCTGAGGGTGACGCTGGTGACCAGATTGCTGACCGTGCCATCGAAGTAGGTCGCGTGCAGCGAGAGGCTGTGGGTGAGCTGGGCGACTACACCCGCCTGCGCGCCGCGATAACGCTCGGCGGCGAGCAGAGGGTTGGCTTCGGTGACGACGTTGCCGACGCGGAAGGGACGATAAAGCTCGTTGAGCGTGGGCGCGCGGAAGGATTCGTAGCCGGAGAGGCGCAGCGAAAGCCAGGAGCGCGCCTGCCAGACAGTGCCGAGGCTAGGACTCCAGGCGGTTTCGCTGCGATCGGGAAACGGCGTGAGACCGGTGGGGGTGTTCTGGGAGGCATCGTAGTCGGACCAGCCGTCGCGGCGCAGGGTGGCCGTCCAGGACCAGCGCGGGCGCGGCGTCCAGGTGGCTTCGGCGAAACCGCCGCCAAGACGCTGGCGTCCATTTTCCTGGCGCGCGGCGCGGTCGGCGTACCGAGGCGTGGTCTCATTGTCGACAGCGGTGACGTGGGTGTAGGAGCCTCCGGCGACGACGCTCCAGTCCGATCCGGCCTGCGACCAATCGAGCGCCGCGCCTTGGGCGAGGGAGGGGACCTGCTGCTGCAGGACGAGTTTTTCGAAGTTGCGATCGGGAGTGATGGACGAGAAGGTGGAATCGAAATCTTCCGATTGCGTGAAGGCGCTGCCGTTCCAGACGCCGTGATTGTCAATGATGCCGCGCAGGGCGAGCTGGCGCAGGCGCGTGCCGTTGACTTCGAGCATGGTGCCGTTGCGGCGATTTTCGGCGAAGTACTCCGAGGAGAGGCGGAAGAGCGCGTGGGGCGAGGCGGTCCAGGCGAGGACGGGCTGCCAGTCCTGGGCGGCCACGCCGGCATTGCGGTCCACGGCGCCGGGATTGGCCGCAGGTACGTAGCCGCCGACGCGGATACCACGGCCGCGCACGGCGAGGGCGAGCTTCGAGCCCACCACGGCGGCGGCGCCATCGGCGAGTGCGGTGCCCAGCCCGCCGCCGCCGGTGCGCAGGTCGAGATGGGTTGCCGATGCGGTGCGGGTCTGCAGGCCGATGACGCCGGAGAGGGCGTCGTTGCCATAGAGCGCCGAAGCACCGCCGGAGACGACACTGATGGAGGCCAGATCTTCATCGGGCACGCGCAGCCAATCGACCCAGCCGCCGTAGAAATCGTTAAGCGGCAAGCCGTCGAGCAGCACCAGGGCGCGGCTGGCGCCGCTGGTGCCGGTGCCCAGCAGCGAGACGCCCTGAGTGGTGGGGTGGGCGCTCAGCGAGCCGGATTCGCGGAAGGTATCGAGGTCGGTGAACTGGCGCAGCAGCGCATCCACGTTGGGCGGAGCAGCGGCTTGCAAGCGCGCCCGTCCCATGACGACAGTTTGGAGCGGAACCGCGGCCACGGATTGATTGCGCGCGGTCGCCGTCACGGTCACCGACTCGGTCATGGGCGCGGGATGCAGCAGGATGCGCAGTGGCTGTGCTCCGGCGGTTACGGTTGTGGCGGCGTAGCCGGGGGCGGTCACGACCAGCGTGGTGCCCTCGCCCACGGCCAGGGCGAAGCGCCCTTGCGCGCCGGTGCGTGTGTGCGCGGTACCTGCGGTGACGCTCGCGCCGGCAACCGGCAGGCCATTACCCGCTACCACAATACCGGTGGTGCGGGCGGCCTGCGCGGTCAGCGCGAGTGCAAAAGCAGCGAAGAGTGCAGCTAATCTCACCGCTTCAGAGTAGCCGAGGGCAATGCATAGGCGATGACGCTGTCGCCCAGCTTGGTGTGCAGTTTGCCGTGGCCGCCGGCGCAGATGACCACATACTGGCGGCCATCGAGCATAAAGGTCATGGGCGTGGCGTTGCCGCCGGCAGGCAACGCGGTCTGCCAGACGGACTTGCCGGTGGCGGAGTCGTAGGCGTGGAGGGTGTCATCCATAGCGGCGGCGGTGAAGACAAGGCCGCCCGCGGTGACGATGGGGCCGCCGAGGTTGGGCGAGCCAGTGTGCATTCCGGGGATGAGCGTGCCGAGAGGGACGCGCCAGGCGAGCTTGCCGGTGTACAGATCCTCGGCGACGACCATGCCCCAAGGCGGCTGATTGCACGGAACCTTACCTTGCCAAAGCAGGAAACCGCGGACCATGCCGTAGGGCGTTTGGCTTTGGCGGCCGAAGTCACTGTAAATGCGGTTGTGCAGGCCGTGATTGGCTTTGACGTATTCGGCGCGAGGGATCAGGCGCGCATAGGCGATGAGGTTATTGACATCGGCAATGTAGAGATGGCGGACGGGATCGTAGGCGGCGCTACCCCAGTTCACACCACCAACGTTGCCGGGCTCATAGAGCGAGCCTTCGAGACTCGGGGGAGTGTAGATGCCTTGATTGCGCACGCCCTGGAGGCGGGCTTCGCACCAGGCGCGATCCGCCGCGTTGATGGCGAAAATCGTTTTTGGGGTGAGCGGGGTTTGCGGCGCGAGTGGCGGGAGAGCGGAAAACGGCTGCGTGGACGAGGTCTGCTCGCCGGGCACATTGCTTTGCGGGACCGGGTGCTCGGTGACCGGGGTCAGCGGTTTGCCGGTGAGGCGGTTGAGCACGAAGACGTTGCCTGTCTTGTTGGTGACGGCAATCGCCGGCGTGCCATCCTTCCAGGTAAACAGCAGCGGCTCGGCGGCGACATCGTAGTCCCAGAGATCATGATGGGTGAGCTGAAAGGCCCAGATTTTTTTGCCGTCCGATGCACGGAGGGCGACGACGGAGTCAGCATCGGCATCATTGCCCAGGCGTTTGCCGCCGTAGTAGTCGGGGCTGGGGCTGGTACTGGGGACGAAAACGAGGCCATGGGCGGGATCGGCGGCAATGGTGCTCCAGGCGTTGGCCGCGCCGGTGCGGGGGTGCTGGTGCAGTGCCCAGGGGAGCGGGTCCCAGCTCCAGAGGAGTTTGCCGGTGCGGACGTCGTAGCCGCGGACCACGCCCAGCGCCAGCGTGACGGCACGGTTGTCACCCATGGAGGAGCCGACAACCACGCGGTTGCCAATGACGGTGGGCGCGGAGGTGATTTGATACTGGCCGGGATTGACAACCTGCACGCCTTGCGTGAGGTTCACCGCGCCGTCCGTGCCGAAATCGACGCAGGCTTTACCGGTACGCGCATCGAGGGCGATGAGACGGGCGTCGAGGGTGCCGATAAAGATGCGTTCGGAACAGGCGCCGTGGCCGGAGCCCTGCCAGAACGCGACGCCCCGCGAGGACATTTCGGAATAGTCGAGGTGAGAGAGATGAGGGTCGAAGCTCCAGATCTGCCTGCCGGAGCGGGCGTCGATGGCGAAGACCCAATCGAGCGGTGTGGAAAGGTACAGCACGCCGTGATGCAGGATGGGCGTGGCCTCGAACGCAGCCTTGGACTTCACGAATGCCTGCGCATTGGGATCGAGCTGGGCGACGCGCGCCAGCTCGCCGGTGTGAAACGTCCAGGCCACTTGGAGATGGGTGACGTTGGCCGGCGTGATCTGTTTGGCGGACGAGTAGCGGGTGCCGGCGACGGTGCCGCCGTAGGCGGGCCACCCTGCGGCTTGTGCCAGCGCGGTCAGCGAGAACAACAGGCAAGCGAGTAGGGTTCGCATAGGTTGATGATTACGGGAATAACGCCCGGGAGTTGGCCTTTTGGGACAGACAGGCTCAGGCTTGGGACGAACGAGGCCGGTAGCGGCGAGTCCAGACGTGCTCACTGCCGTCAACGAGGCGAATGCACGCTTCTCCGTGGCCGCGGGTGCGGGTTTCCGCGATAGCGGACTGGCGGACCAGGACCGAGCGGTTAATGCGGAAGAAAGTTTCGGCGCTGAGGCGCGCTGCGAAGGCATCGAGCGTGGTGCGGGTGAGGAGGGTTTTACCTTCGGTATGGATTTCGACGTAGTTGCGCGCGGCCTGGGCCCAGTCGAGCGCGTCGAGGGGGATGAAGACACGGCGATTGCCTAAATCGACCTCGAGGCGCTGGGGAGTGGCGGCGACGCGCTCGCGGGCGTGGGCGATTACGTCGTTAAGGCGGGCCTGATCGTAGGGTTTGAGCAGGTAGTCGCAGGCGTGGAGCTCGAACGCCTGCAGTGCGTGCTCGGCATGGGCAGTGACGAAAACGATTTGCGTGGGCTTGGGCGTAGCGCGGGCGACCTCGAGGCCGTTGAGACCGGGCATATCGATGTCCAGCAACGCGAGATCGGGACAGAGCGAAGCCAGTGCCTGGAGGGCGGCAGGCCCGTCAGGCGCTTCGCCGACCAGATCGACGCCGCCGAGGGCGGCGAGCATGCGGACGAGCTTGCGCCGCGCGGGCGCTTCATCCTCGGCGACCAGCACGCGTAGAGACTTCATGCAGACAGGGGCAGGAGCATGCGCACGGCAAAGCCGCCGCCAGGCTCAGGGCCGAAGCGAAAAGTATGAGCCGGGCCATAGGTTTGCTGCAGCCGCTGGGTGGTGCTGGAAAGGCCCAGGCCATGGCCAGCGGCGGCGGCGGCGGCGCGGGCCGAGTTGGATACCTCCAGCGCGAGGCGGCCGTGGTCGATGGAGGCGCGAACGAGGATTTGGCCGCCGCCGTGACGGACGGCGTTCTCCACGAGAGGTTGCAAGAGGAATTGCGGCACGCTGCTGGCCTCCGCCGCCGGTTCGACCTCGTAGCGAACGGCTAAGCCATGCTCGAAGCGGGCTTGCATGATTTCGGTGTAGAGGCGGCAGGTTTCAATCTCGTGGGCGAGGCTGACTTCACCAGAGCCTTCGGTTGGCGCCTCGAGCGTATGCCGCAGCAGCGCGCTCAGACGAGTGAGCATGGCATCGGCGCGGTCCACATCTTCGTACATGGCGGCAGAGATGGTGTTGAGGGTGTTGAAGAGAAAGTGCGGTTGCAGGCGCAGGCGCAGTTGCTCCAGTTGGGCCTGCGCCAGCTTTTCGCGCAACTCGGCGGAGACCAGCTCGCGCCGGCGGTTCTCACGGTAGAGATCGAACAGGCAAACGGCGCCCACCATGGTGAGGTAGATCGAAATCTGGTTGGCGAACTCCATCAGGTAGCGGAGTCCAAGCTCGCCGTTTTGGTAGGGGCCCATTCCCAGAATCGGCGACAACAGGTCGCGCGATTGCAGCATGAGGGTGGTGAACACCGCGCCGAAAAACGGCAGCGCGAGGAAGTAGACCGCCAGCGATTTGCGCCAACGGTGGCGGATCGTTGATGGGCGCGGGGCCTGGCGTGGCTGCGCCCGTAAACGACGCACTGTGTCGTTTACCCCGGCTTGACGCTCGGCCGGGCCGGGGGCCCCAGGATCCTCAGCGCGGCCCTCGCGTAGGGGCCAGCGCCGCACCATCCAGACCACGGCAAGGAACAGCAGCGCGGCGGTATAGGCGCCGGTGAATTCTTCCAGCGCGCGCACGCCAGCGGTTCCGGTGACGCCGCTTTTCAGATCATCCAGGTAGTGATAGAAGAAGCTCAACGTGCCGATCAGCGTGAAGGCTGCGAAGCCGGCGATCCATCGCGCTTGCGCCCAGCGCCGCATTCCGCCTTAGCTCCCGCTTTGGCTGAGGCTGGCCAGAAGTTTGCGTGCGTCGGCCGCGGTGGCCTGCTCGGGTTCGGGCGGGACTGCCAGGTAGCGAGCGAGCAATTGCTTCGCCCAGGCGAAGTTCTGGCCGGTATCCGCCAGCGCCTGCGCCGTGAGGAAATCGCCGAGCCGGCTGTCGGGATGCTGCTGCTGCGCGGTCTGGAGCACCGCCTGGGCCTGTTGCGACTGTCCCAGCCGCACCAGATCGGCGGCGTGATAGGCGCCATAAAAGGCCGAGGCGGGATCCAGTTTCCAAGCCCGGTCGAGCAAGCCGGCAGCGGCGGAGTAGTCTCCCTGTTGGTACAGGGCCTTGCCCAGTGCGAACAACGCTTGAGGATCATTCGGGTACTCCTGCGCGGCGGCACGATATTCGGCGAGGGCTTCCTGCGACTTGCCTTGGGAAGTGAATATCGAAGCGCGCGCCAGGTGGCCATCCACGGGATCAATTCGGCTTAGCACCGCGGCGTGCTTGAGAGCGTCTCCGCTGCCGCCGCCAAGAGAAGCCGGAACCGCGAGATCAAACCGGATCCAGCCCCACTGAACGTCGCCCATATGGGGGTCCAGTTGCTCCGCTTTTTGCAATTGCTTCTTGATGGCGTGCAATTTGAGCAGAGCGCGAAACTGACTGAGTGTTTCGGCATGACGCGCGAGGGCCTCGAAGCGGTACAAATGGCAACTGGCGCAGGCCTGGTCGAGCTTCAGCGCTTTATCCGTCAGCGCACGTGCCGCTTGCAAATTCCCGAACCGCGCCTCAATGTGGCCCAGATAGGCGAGCAGAGGCGCGTTACTCTGATTGCCGGCATCGTTGGTGGCCGTCTGCAAGAGAGATCGTGCCTGTTTCAGCCGCCCCCAGTCTACCAACCGCTCCGCTTGTGCCAACGTCGAGGTCTGCGCTGTGGGGTGGTTCGCCGCCCATGCTGCTAATCCCAGAACCAACACCGCTACAGCCACTCGCAGCCACCCTGTTCGTTCACCCTTTCGCATCTGGGTTGATTCTATACTGAGAACAGCGAAGCTGAGGGTTTCGGCTCAGGTTCAGGCAAGGCGATGCGCATTTTGCTGGTCGAGGACGAGCACAAGGTTGCTCAGTTCATCAAACGCGGGCTCCAACAGGAACAGTTTGCTGTCGATCTAGCGTCGGATGGCGAGGAGGGCCTGTTTCTGGCCGAGAGCAACGTCTACGACCTGATCATTTTGGATCTGATGTTGCCCAAAGTGAGCGGCTTCTCGGTGCTGGCGACGGTGCGGAAGAAAAACCCGAATGTCCCGATTTTGATTCTTACAGCCAGGGCCTCGGTGGAAGACCGGGTGCGCGGCCTGGAGATCGGGAGTGATGACTATCTCATTAAACCCTTTGCTTTCGCGGAGTTACGAGCTCGGGTGTGGGCTCTATTGCGGCGCGAGTGGCGGGAACTGAAGCTGCAACTCCAGGTGGCGGACCTGGTGCTCGACCCCGTCAAGCACAAGGCCTGGCGTGCGAATAGTGACTTGGAGCTGTCACCCAAGGAGTTTATGCTTCTTGAGTACCTCATGCGCAACGCCAACCAGGTGGTCACGCGGACCATGATTGCCGAGCACGTCTGGGATGCCAGCTTTGACAGCTTCACCAACGTGATCGACGTCTACATCAGCTTTTTGCGCAACAAGATTGATAAGGATCGCAACCAGAAGCTGCTGCACAGCGTACGCGGCGTGGGTTATATGCTCAAGGACGAGGTAGCGCCGGCATGAAGTGGAGGCATCTGCGGCTGGCGCGCCGGTTGATCTGGCGCCCGAGTTCCACGCGTGGCCAGCTTACGTTCCAATACACCGTAGTGTTCAGCCTGCTGCTGTTCCTCGCCGCCGGTCTGCTGTACTTCACGCTCAACTGGATTCTGTTCTGGAACGTGGACAACGAACTCCAGAACGAGGCCGCGCTCGTCAAGCAATATATCCACTTCGATCAGGGCAAGCCGGTGTTCGATGCCGGAGCCGCGAGCGAGAGCCAGAGCTACGATCCGCGCACGATTTTTAATGTCTCGGAGATTCTGAATAATGAGGGCATTCCGGTCAAGTCTTCGCCGGAGCTGACCGCGTTCGGTTACTCAGTCGAGCCCGGCGTGCTCAAATCGCTGCTGGCCATGAAGCCGCCGCCGGCGTTCACCACGGAAGGCCGGCGTGACGAACAGATGCGCTTCATCAACACGGTGCTGCGCGGCCCGGCCGATCACCGCTACCTGATGCGCATCGGCACGCGCCTCAAGCCCATCAACGATGCCCAGGACACGTTTTTGTGGGTCATGTTGATGCTGTTGCCGGTTACCGTGGTGTTTAGCGCCATCTTCGGTTCGGTGATGGCGAAGCGCACGCTGAAGCCGGTGACGGACATGACGCACGCGGCGCGGGCGATCTCGGCCTCCAACCTGAGCCGGCGGCTGCCCACGCGCGGGCGCCGCGACGAGCTGGATGAGCTGGCCGAGACCTTCAACGCCATGATTGCACGCTTGCAGCAATCCTTCGCTAAAATGAACGAGTTCGCCGCGAACGTGAGTCACGAGCTACGCACGCCCTTGCAGGCCATGCAGGGGGAGACGGAGCTGGCATTGATTGCGCGCGCGCCGCTGGGGGAATGCCGCCGCGTGCTGGAGAGCAATTTGGAGGAGATTGAACGGCTGAATCGGATGATTCGTAATCTGCTGGTGCTGGCGCAAGCCGATGCCGGCGAGATGCGGCCGCGGCTGGAGGCGATGGACTTGAACGAACTGGTGCGCGATCTGGTGGAGCAGATGCGCGCAGTGGCGCAGGCGCGCAACGTCGACCTGCGCGCCGAAACTTCCAATCCCGTGCCGCTGCGGGCGGATAGTCTGCGGCTGCGGCAGATGGTGCTGAACCTCATCGATAACGCCGTAAAATACACGCCGCCGGGTGGCCGCATAGAAGTGCGCGTCGAGCGCGCGGCGCTAGCGCATGGGCGTAGTGAAGCGCGGCTGCTGGTGCGCGACACCGGCATCGGCATCGCCGCCGAGGATCTGCCCTTTATTTTTGACCGCTTCTATCGCGCCGATAAGTCGCGCACGCGCAGCGCTGCGGGCGTCGAAGGCTGCGGGCTGGGACTGCCGATCGTGAAATGGGTGGCCGAAACCCACGGCGGATCGGTGGAAGTCTCCAGCCATCCCAATCAGGGAAGCAGCTTTGTGGTGCACCTGCCACTGGCGCCGGTGCTGGCGAAAACGAAAACCACGCAACGGAGTCCGGAGGCCGACCCGCGGGAGGCCGGCACTGCCGCGAAAGGCGGCGCGAGCCGCGTAGGGGTGGCATGAGCAATACTCGCTGGCAGGTGCGCGTGCTGGTGCCAGGCTTGCCCTTACAAGCCTGCTCGGTGCTGCTCAGCAGTGTCACCGAAAACGGCGACAAACCCCGGCAAATCATCGTCGACACCTGCTTTCCGCAGCATGACACCTTGTTGCTCGACGGCTTGCAGCGCCTGCGCGTGGACAAGTCGGATATCACCGGCATCATCAATACGCACTATCATCTCGATCATTGCGGCGGCAATTTCCTGTTTCCGCAGGCGTGGGTCTATGGGTCCAAGCTCGATTTCGACTGGGCGATCTCGATCTACGAAAGTGTCAGCGGCGGAGAAACGCGGCGCGATGTCTTCCGCACGTTTTATCCGGAAGCCACCGACGAAGAATTTGATCACATGGACGAGGCGCGCGTACTACAATTGCTGACCTGGATGTGGGATCCAGCGATTATGGGCGATCATGGCCGCTATCGCTGGTGGGAAGACGGCGATCTTGATATCGATGGTCTGCGCATTCTCGCCACCCCGGGCCACTCCCCCGGCCACATTTCGGTGCACGTCCACGGCGCGGAAGGTCCTTACCTGATCGCCGGTGATGCGCGAGCCTTTGCCGACGAGATTGCGGTAGGTTACGACATGCCGCCCCACAATCGGGAACTCTTCCAGCGCTCGCGTCAACATCTCGATCACTTTAGCGGGGTGGTTATCCCCGGCCACGATGATCCGTTTACCCAAAACCATAACTTGTCCGCCTCCGCCCGTAGGTCGGCCAGGCCTCTGGAGAAAAAACATTCATGAGTACCAAAGCCGTCGTGCCGGCCTCGCGCCGGGGTGTGTCGCATCGCGTCGAAGGCTTCACTGAAAGTGTTATCCGCGAGATGACCCGCCTGGCGATGGAGCACAACGCAGTCAATCTGGCACAGGGATTTCCCGACTTTCCCGCGCCGGACTTCATCAAGGACGCCGCCATTCAGGCGATCCGCGACAACATTAACCAGTACGCCGTCACTTGGGGCGATCCGCTGCTGCGGAAGGCGATTGCCGCCAAATATCAGCGCTGGTACGGCATGGACGTGGGCGATCAGCATGTCACCGTCTGTTGCGGTTCGACCGAGGCGATGATTTCGACGCTGATCGCGGTGCTCAATCCCGGAGATGAAACGGTCATCTTCGAACCCTATTATGAGAACTACGGCCCCGATTCGATTTTGAGCGGCGCCGTGCCGCGCTTTGTAACGCTGCGGCCCTCGGGCGATAGCTGGAGCTTCGACCGCGGCGAGCTGGCCGCGGCCTTCAACGCCAAAACCCGCGCCATTATTCTGAACTCGCCCAACAATCCCACGGGCAAGGTTTTTAGCCGCGAGGAGCTGGAGTTCATCCGCGATTTGTGCGTCGAGTGGGACTGCCTGGCGATCACCGATGAAATTTACGAGCACATCATCTATGATGGCCGTCCGCATATTCCGCTGGCTACGCTGCCCGGCATGGAAGATCGCGCGATCACAGTCAGCGGTATTTCCAAAACCTTCAGCGTCACCGGCTGGCGCGTGGGTTGGGTGCTGTCGCCCGAGCGGCTGGCGGGAGGCATTCGCAAGGTGCATGACTTTCTGACCGTCGGCGCCCCGGCGCCGCTGCAAATCGGCGCCGCACATGCGCTCAATCAGGGCGATGAGTATTGCCGCAATCTCGCCGCCGATTACACCGCCCGCCGCGCCCGCTTCGTGCCCGCCCTGCAGGCGGCCGGCCTGCGCTGTGGCCTGCCGGAAGGCGCCTATTACGTCATGTGCGATGTGTCGCCCTTCCGCGACCGCTGCCCGGGCGAAGAATTTGCCCGCTGGATGGTTCGGGCCGTGGGTTTGGCCACGGTGCCCGGCTCCAGCTTTTATCACGACGCAAAATTGGGAGCGGATCAAATCCGCTTCTGCTTCTCCAAGGTCGACGCCACACTCGATGCCGCGGTGCGCCGCCTGCAATTCCTCCAGTCGGCCAAGTGACGACTGATAAACTGAAAAACTGAAATACTGAAATACTAAGAAACTTCTATGAAAGCTGCCATCATTTCGGCGGAGTGGTCTCCGCGTCCCGATTACGCTGTCACCCCCGAGGAAAACCGCACCCATATGGCCCGCGTGGGCAGCTCCTGCTGGAAGCACCCCTCCGCCGCCGTGGCTACGTTGCCCGACCCCACGCCGGGTCCCGACGACGTCATCCTCAAAGTCGCCGCTGCCGGTTTGTGCGGCAGCGATTTGCATTTCTTCGAGACCGACGGCGACGGCTACATGCAGTACCCGGGCATGGCGCGCTTTCCCAGCGTGCCCGGTCACGAAGTGTCGGGTGAAGTCGTTGCTACCGGCGCCGGCGTGAAATACCTCAAGCCGGGCGATCTGGTCTGCCTCGACGATATGGTCTGCTGCCACAAGTGCGAGGCCTGCCGGCGCGGATTTCCGAATCAGTGCGAAAACCTGGATGATGTTGGTTTCACGATGAACGGGGGTTGCGCCGAGCTGCTGAAGGTGCCGGAGAGCAACTGCTGGAAGATCAACCACCTTGTCGCCCGCTTCGGCTCCAAGGCAAAGACACTGGAAGCCGGCGCGGTGATTGAGCCGTTCACGGTTGGTTACAACGCGCTGTTTGAGTGCGCGGCGCGCATCAAGCCCGGCGCTTACGCGACGGTGTTTGGCGCAGGCTCGATCGGCTTAGCGGTGATTCAGCTTCTGCGCGCCACCGGCGCCACCAAGGTACTGTGCTTTGAGCGCAATCCTGGCCGCCGCGCGCTGGCCACGAAGGTGGGCGCCCATGCCGTTCATGATGCCAATGCCGATCCGGCGGCCACAGCGGCTATCGTGATGGCAGCCACCGAAGGTGCAGGTGCTGACGTGCAGGTCGAGTGTGCCGGCGCCTTCAACTCCAGCCTGCCGGCGATGGAAGCCTGTGCCGCCAATGGCAGTCAGGTCGTCGTGATCGGACGCGACCCCGCGCGCGTGCCGGTGTTTCTCGAATCGTATCAGGTCAAAAAAGCCAACATCGTTGGCGCCATGGGCAACACCGGCCACGGCACTTATCCTAATGTGCTGCGCATGATGGCCGCCGGGCTGCTCGACCCGACCCTTTTCATTACTGACCGCTTTCCGCTCGACGACTTCAATGGCGCCCTGAAAACAGCGCAAAGCCGCCAGGGCGGCAAAGTGCTGCTCAAGATTGGCGGCTAGGGTTCGCGGTGGGCGCGGAGCGGGTCGACGCGAGCGGCGAGTGCGCCGCTTGTTTTGCTGGGGCAGGTAGACTGCTAAAGCAGTTTTAGCGTTGGTGTACCCTGTTCCGGCGGAGCGCGTGCGGCTTTTCCTGATGTCAAAGCCGCATGCGATATGGTTGACACGGGCTATAGCGATGCTAAAACTGCTTTAGCGTCGCCGCGCGGTCAAGCCGGATTCGCGGACGCGATTCACCATGCCCAGGCTACCGCTAGAGAAGGAACTGGCCGGAGGAATCAATATGGCCATTGTCGATCAAGCGAACGTGGCCATCGAACGCTGCGACCGCAAACAGCGTGCCGGGAACTGCTTGCTCAACCGGCAGCAGCGTGTTCTCGTCGACGGCGCTGAAGTAGTCCAGCCGGAGGAGGGGCTCACGGGCAATTTCTGCACGGCCGGATTCGAGCAGCTTCGCCGTAGAACGTTCACCAGCGGCGTACACTTCGGCGATGGCGCGCAAGCCGCCCGAGAGGCCACGCGCGGCGGTGCGGCCCTCAGGCGAGAGCAGCAAGTTGCGCGAGCTGAGTGCCAGGCCGTCGGGTTCGCGGACGATCGGGCAGACAACCATTGCGACCGGTAAGAAGCAATCCTGTACCATGCGCCGCAACACGGCGACCTGGGCGGCGTCTTTCTGTCCGAAGTAGGCGCGCGTGGGTCGTGCCAGCTCGAACAGCTTCAGCACCACGGTGGCGACGCCCCGGAAATGCCCAGGGCGGCTGGCGCCGCACAAACGGCGGCTCAATCCTTCGACCTCGACGAAGGTTGCCGCGTCCGACGGATACATGGCCGCAGCGTCAGGCGCGAAGACTGCCTGCACGCCCCCGGCTTCGAGCAAAGCGCAGTCCTGCTCCAGCATGCGCGGATAGCGGGCGAAATCTTCGTTCGGGCCAAACTGCGTCGGGTTCACGAAGATGCTGACGGCGGTGACGGCATCGTGCGTGCGCGAGGCGCGGACCAGCGCCAGATGTCCGGCGTGCAGTGCGCCCATGGTGGGCACAAGGCCCAACCTATGCTGGGTCGCGCACCATGACTGAAACTGCCGCGGTTCGCGGATTACTTCCACGCGCCCTGCACCTTGGTCGCCTGCGGCATGTGGTAGCTTTCGCCATCGGCAGGGAACTGGCCGGCTTCGACATCCTGCCGGTAGGCTTCGGCGGCGGTGCGTACGGCGGTCGCCAAATCGGCGTAAGGCCGCACAAACTTGGGTCGGGGCCGGAAGCTGAGGCCCAGCAGGTCGTGAACTACCAGCACCTGACCGTCGCAATCCGGTCCGGCGCCGATGCCGATGGTGGGAATCGCCGCGCGTTCGGTAATTTTGGCCGCGAGCTCGCGCGGTACTCCCTCCAGCACCAGCGCGAACGCACCCGCGGTTTCGATTGCGGCGGCGTCGCGCAGCAGTCGCTCAGCGCCTTCTGCCGTCGTCCCCTGCACGTGATAACCGCTCTGGCGGTTCACCGATTGCGGCGTCAGCCCGATATGGCCCATCACCGGAACTTCGGCTGCCACAATGGCGCACACAATGTCGGCGCGTGCGGCGCCGCCTTCCAGCTTGACCGCTTCCGCGCCCGCTTCCTTGACCATACGGATGGCGTTGCGCACCGCCTGGCGTTGGCTGAGATGGTAGCTGCCAAAGGGCATGTCGGCGACCACCAGGGCACGCTTGACCGCGCGCCGCACCGAGCGCGTGGCGACCAGCATCTCGTCCATGGTCACCGGCAGCGTGCTCTCTTCGCCGGCGCTGGCCATGGCCCAGGAGTCACCTACCAGCAGAATGTCGATGCCGGCTTCGTCCAGCAGCCGTGCAAAGGGGTAATCGTAGGCGGTTAAACAGGTGATCTTTTCGTGGCGCTGCTTCTTGGCCGCGCAAGAGGCGAGGGTGACCTTGAGGTCGACCGTCGCCGAGGCAGATGGGTAAGGACTCATAGCGGGGTGCCTGTTCTGGATGCCCAGAATCAAGCCTCCTTCTGCTTGAATTTTTGGAGGGTGAGGTGAGCGGTGGTTAACGCACCATGCCCTGACGATATCCGCCACGTAGGGTCGGATTCCGGGCGTCTGTCCGTCCTCAGGTAGATTTTATCGCTATTCGCCCAGTGGCAGGTAGTACTGAGTGCCTGCAACGGGTTCTTCGAGGCGCTTCAGCAACTCACGCATGTCCGCGTCGCGCTCGATAAAATCAATCTCGCTGGTGTTCACCACCAGCAGATCGGTCTGGTTGTAGCGGAAAAAGAAGTGGTCGTACGCCTTGACCACTTCGGCCAGGTATTCGTCCGAGACGCGCTGTTCGCGGGGAATATTTTTGCGTTCCAGCCGCTCGCGCAGAACTGCGGGCGTGGCCTGCAGATAAATCACCAGATCAGGCAGGGCGATTTGGGGTTGCAGGAACTCGTAGTATTGGTTGTACACGGCCAACTCGGCGTCGCTCAGGTTGATGTAGGCGAAAATCTTGTCTTTCTCAAAAATGTAATCTGCCACCAGCGGCATGAAGGGCCGCCCGGGTCCCAACGGCGCGAGCTGCTGATAGCGTTGCAACAGGAAATGCATTTGTGTCCGGAAGGCCGCACCCGGCTCGCCCGCGTAAAAGGCCTCCAAATGCGGGTTTTCTTCCGGTTCCAGCAGTAGCCGGGCACCGCTTTTTTGCGCCAGGATGCGTGCCAAGCTCGACTTGCCCACGCGGATGGGACCCTCGATGGCGATGTAGCGGGGAGTTGGCCCCGACGGCGCAGAGGACATTTCAGGATTGTAGCCCGTCGCCGCGAAATGAGTGGCCTACAGCACGAGCTTGGCGATGGTCTGCAACTGCAGGTTCGAGGTGCCCTCGTAGATCTTACCGATCTTCGCATCCCGGTAGTATTTCTCGACCGGATAATCCTTGACGAAGCCGTAGCCACCATAGACCTCGACGGCGAGCGAGGCTACATGCTCGGCCACTTGGGAGGCGTAATATTTGGCCATCGCCGCCTGCTTGACGAATTCGGCACCGGCATCCTTCAGCCGGGCGGCATTGTAGACCAGCAGCCGCGCCGCTTCCACCTCGATATGCATTTGCGCCAACTGGAACTGCACGCCCTGAAATTCGCTGATCGCCTTGCCGAATTGCTTGCGTTCCTTGGCGTAGCGGGTGGCGTGATCGAGCGCACCTTGCGCCAGGCCCAGCATCTGGGCGGCGATGCCGATGCGGCCTTCATTCAGCGTCTCAATGGCGATCTTGTAGCCTTTGCCCACCTCGCCCAGCACGTTCGCTGCGGGCACCTGGCAGTCCTCCAGGATCAGCTCACAGGTGCTGGAGGCGCGGATGCCCAGCTTGTCTTCTTTCTTCCCGACGCTGAATCCTTTGAAGTCGCGCTCGATCAGGAAGCCGGTGATGCCGCGATAGCCCGCCTCCGGGTTGGCGTTAGCGAACAGCACGAACAGGTTCGCCTCCTGCCCATTGGTGATCCATAGCTTCCGGCCGTTAAGCCGAAAACCGCCGGCGGATTTTTCGGCCCGCGTCTGCATGGCAAAAGCATCGCTGCCCGAAGCTGGCTCCGACAAGGCGTAGGCCCCGAGCCATTCGCTGGCCATACGCGGCAGGTATTTCTTTTTCTGGTCTTCGTTGGCCCAGCGCAGCAGGGCATTGTTGACCAGCGTGTTTTGTACATCCACCACCACCCCGGCGGAGGCGTCCACCCGCGACAGCTCTTCCACCACCAGAACGGCGTCGAAGAAAGTTCCGGCGCTGCCACCGTAGGCCTCAGGGAGTTGCACGGCCATCCATCCCTGCTGAAAAAAATCCCGCAGCAACCCGGCATCAAAGTGGGCGGTTTCGTCCATTTCCCGCACCAGCGGCTGCAAGCGGGTTTCAGCCCAGTCGCGCACTGACTGGCGCAACAGTTGTTCTTCTTCGGTCAACAAGGTTAGTGGTGAGCTCATTGAATTTTCATTTTCACCGATCTGGGCCTTGCTGTAGCAAATTCCCCGTCCGCGGCCGCAACTGACCGACCGCTCGGTTCAAGTGCTTGCAATCCCAAGCCGATAGGCGTATAGTCTTGAGCTTTGGTGAGCCGTTTTGGGGCGGCGAGCCGCGGTTAATTTTCCAGGTTCACTTGAAAAATAATTTTTCCGGGAGCCCGTTTGGGGCTGAAACTTTTGGTGTGCCCACGGCGTCCAATGGGCCAGTTGAGAGTTTTGGACGCAACGAATCGCAATTTTAACGTTCTATACATAACAACGCTTCCAGGAGGGAGGTGGGCCGTATGCCAGCAGCAACATTAGAAGGTTTGAAAGCCAGAATTCATTGCCCCATGTGCACCCGCACGGTGGAGGGTTTGGCAATCCCGGAGGTCCGCTTGGGCCGTTCGCGTCTGCGCGTGATGCCGGGACAGAAGTGTAGCCGCTGCGCGGCGTCGCTGGATGCCGGTTTCGTGTTGGAGCTGTTGCCCGAAACCGAACAACCAGCAGCCGCCAAGGGCAAACACCGCGCCGCCTGAGCGGAGCGGGCAGGCGCTTTCACTCATTGTCTTTCAGCTTCTTGCCAGTTGTGACCCGCTGCTTTGGGTCACAACTGGCAAGTGCATTTTTGTGACTCGCCACTTTTTGCCCGGGTCGCTCCCGTTGGCCGCTTGGAATCGGGCTTCGGTTCCCGGCAGGGTCCGCCCGCTGGCGCTCAGGGCTCCTCCTAGCTGCCGTCAACTGTGAACTCCCCCGCCATTCAGACTGTCATATTTGATCTGGGGAAGACGCTGATCCCCTTCAGCCTGGCTCCGCTGCATGCGCGCCTCGATGGGCAGCCCGGCAGCCGCGAGGCCGCCAAACACCTGTTCCAGCGCTTCGAATGCGGAGACCTCGAGCCGGAAGCGTTTCAGGACGCGGTTTGTGGCCTCACGAACTTATCGGCCCCTGAGTTTGGCCCCTGGTGGAACTCGATTTTCGAGCCGCATCTGTTGGTTCCCGAATCCTGGCTGCGGTTTCTCCTGCGCCGTTATCGTTGCGGCCTGCTCTCCAACACCAATGCATTGCACTTCGCCTTTCTGCTGAGTGAGCAGCCGGTGCTAGCCGAGTTTGCCTTCCGCATCCTGTCGCACGAGGTGGGTGCGGCTAAGCCGGATCCGTTGATCTTCGAGGCGGCGGAAGCGGCTGCACGTTGCCGCCCGGAATCCATTCTGTATTTTGACGATATTCCGGAATTTGTAGCGGCGGCCCGCCGTCGGGGCTGGCAAGCGCACCAGTTCACCGCGGCGCAGGCAGTGTCGTCCGTCTTGCCCGAGCTGTCGTCCTAGCGCCGGGCGACCGCTTCACGCAAGAACGATAGCCCTTCGACACCAGCGATAGAGTCCACCACGATGCGGTCGCAATTGCCGACCTGGTGGGTAGCCAATAGGCTGGCCAGCGGCGTCACCAGCCGCCGCTCGATAGCGCGCTTCAGGTGCCGGGCGCCAAACTTCAGGTCCGTACCTTCGCCCAGCAGCGCCGCGCGCGCCGCCGGCGTGCAGCGGAATTGCACCGGCTCCTGCTTGCCATCGGCTTGCGTCTCCGCCAAACGGGCCTGGACAGCGTTGAGCTCCAGGTCCAACACCTGTTCAAGCTGCGCCGCATCCAGAGGCTGAAAGACGACCACGTGGTCGAGCCGGTTGAAAAACTCCGGCGAGAACTTGCGCTTGGCAGCCGCTACCGCAGCGGCCTCCAGCCGGTGCCGTACCGAACCGGTCAACGTGGCTTCCTGGCCTGCTCCGGCGGGAGCGAAGCCGAGTCCCGCCTGCATGAGGCTCTGCATTTCGCCGGCGCCCAGGTTGCTGGTAAGAAAGATCATGCAGCGCGCAAAACTGACGTGCCGGTTGTCCCCCAGCGTGAGCGTGGCCTTGTCCAGAATGCCCAGCAGAAGCTGCCAGAGCGCATCGGAAGCCTTCTCGATTTCGTCGAACAGTA
Organism: Acidobacteriota bacterium; assembly: GCA_004299485.1. Taxonomy (NCBI): domain Bacteria; kingdom Pseudomonadati; phylum Acidobacteriota; species Acidobacteriota bacterium. The sequence continues at coordinate 267,761 of SCQP01000008.1, read as the reverse complement.
CCAGGCTCATCGGCACTTCTGGCGTCTGATGCTGATCAATCGCCTCCTGCGTCAGCACCGGATGCGTCTCGCGATGCCCGAGGTAACCCGGAGGCGAACCTACCAGCTTGGCGATCTCATGGCTGTGCTGGAACTCCGCACAGTCCACTTTGATCAGCGCCTGTGGGCTGTGAAACAGCGCTTCCGCCAGGGTTTCGACGACATGCGTCTTGCCCGAACCGGTCGGACCCAGAAACAGAAAATTGGCCAGCGGCCGTTGCCGCGAATTCAAACCCGCCAGCAGGGTCTGGTAGGTATCCACCACGCGCTCCAGCGCTTGCCTCTGGCCGATCACTCGCGCCTGTAACGTTTCCAGCAACGCCGCCGCCTGAGGACTACGGCGCTGGGGATTGAGCACTACGCGCACTGCCGTTGCCATAACCCACCCCCTTGATACTTCTCTTAGCAAAGGGATGACCAAGCCCGATCCGACGATGCAAAACCTTCGGCGCCCCCGCCGATGGGTGGGATTCGCAGACGCTGGGCATCTCCAGCTTGCACGGCGAAGCGGCTTTATTCGTAGCGGAGGACATCGGCAGGTTCGATGCGTGCAGCGCGCCGCGCCGGGATCGCGGCTGCGGCCAACCCCACCAGACAGACGAGCGTAGCCGCGCCGGCCCATAGCCGGGCATCGAGCGCGCTTACGCCCACCAGCAGGTGACCGACAACGTCTTTTTCCAGTGGGCTGAAAGTCAGTCCGAGAGCGATAGCGGCCGCCAGCATCCCGCCCACGCGCAGCAGCACCGTGCGTGCCATGGCTCGCGGTGATGCGCCCAGTGCCAGCCGGATGGCAATCTCATGCCGCCGTCCGGCGACCCAGTGCGCCAACAGACCGACGACCGCCAGCCAGATCAACAGCAGCGCCAGCGCCGCAGACATCTCCATCACGCGCAAGCTGAACCGCTGCGGCGCCAGGATCCGGGCCGCGGCAGCATCGAGGGTGGTGCTGAACAGCAATTCGACGCCGGCAACGCCGCCGACAGCCCGCAGTAACGCCGCCACGTTCGTTCCGCGCGCCACGACGGTCATGGCGATTGCCGGACCCCGCGACGGCTGCGCGGCCGGGAAGTAAACCTGACCCTTGGCAAAGGTATCGTCTATTGCCCCGCCGGCGAGAATATCCGCGGTTTCGCCCACGACGGTGATCGGCCCGGTCTTATTCCCCATGTAGAGCAAGCGCCCGATCGGATCGCGGTTGCCCCAGAGGGATTGTGTCGCACCCTGGCTGATGATCGCCACCTTGGGCGCGCTCGCGTTATCGGCGGAGTTGAAGGCGCGCCCGCGCAGCAAGGGCAGGCCCAGCACCTGCAAGTAGGGACCGGAAATCAGATTCGGCTCCAGCCCGGCGGAATGATGCCAGTCGCCGGCTGCGGGCAGAAAATAAACGACGCCAGTTCCCATTTTGCTGAACGGCGCATTCTCGATTAGCGCCGCACAACCTAGCGCGACCAGTTGCGCGGCAGCGAGGGCTGCGGCGTTGCCCACCTGCGCGCCGGTTGCCATTTTCGCCAGGATCGCTTTCCGTTCCGTCGACGATGCCGCCCGTGCCTGAGCGGCCAGCGATAATAGTTCGGGTGCAGTCGTATAAGTTACGGCCGCCACGCCGTGCGGCTGAAATCCAAGATTGACGTGCATCAGACCGACGTAGCTTGCCAGCAGCAACGCGGCGCCGGCCGTCAGCACCAGAGCCACCGTAAGCTCCGCCACCACCAGAACCGGCCACAACACCGATGTCCGCACTCTGCCATAAAAGGCCGACTGCAGCATTTCCGCAGGCAGCGGCTGGCGCAACGTGCTGAGCATCGGAGGAATGGCCACCACGAGTACGGTCAGCAGCGCCAGGCCCACGAGCGTTAGCGCGTCGATCCATTCCGGGCGCAGCAGGTCGATGCCAAGCATGCTCGCTGGCGCGCCGCGGCGTAGCGCGGCCATTAATCCGGAGGCCACGGCCGCACCGGCGATTGTTGCGGGCGCCACTACCACCAGCGCCTCACTGAGCCATTGCAGCGCCAGGCGCAGGCGCCCTCCGCCCAGCGCCATGCGCGTAGCAATCTCTTTTTGGTCGCCCAGCGCCCGCGCCAGCAGTACGCCTCCGAACCCAAAACAGGCCACCAGCCAGAGCAGTCCTGCAGCGCCCAGCAACAGATCGACGGTCGGCTGCGAGCCGTGCGACCAGCTTTTCACAAGCGAGGCTGCAAACGCAGAACTCATCCCGTATTTCTGTCCTGGATTCGCGGCCTCCTCTACGGCGACTTCGCGCTCCATTTCCGCCTTCACCTGCGCATCCGCCTGCTGCAAGCTCGACTCGGGCCGCAGGCGCGCAATCAAGCCGCCGTAAAGCGGCCCATTCTGCAGCACCAGATAACGCTGCGCGGCGTGGTAGGGGATCCAAACCGCGGTTCCGTCCGGGAAGCCGAATCGCGGCGGCATTACTCCGATCACGGTGAACGGCGTTCCTCCGAGCGAGACGCTCTGGCCGATGGCCGCGCCGTGGAACGCACCGGCGAGCGTGTCGCTGATGATCGCAACCCGCTCACCCGCCTGCAACTCCTGCGTGCTGAACTCTCGACCTTCGAGCGGCGCGATGCCGGCCATGCGAAAAAACCCGCGAGTCACGGAGGCGATAATTTCGTGGGACTGCAACCCGACGGCAGTGATCGTCAATCCGCCGGGGTGGTATCCCGTCACGGCGGCAAACGCGGGCAGTTTGGCGTAGTCGGCAACGGTTGCCGGGTCGCCGCCCGCGTAAATATGAACGACCTGCTGGGGTTGTGGCAAACCCAGCGGATTGAGTAATACATGGCGGGCCAGTGCTGTGATGGCAGTAGCACCGCCCAGCCCGAGCGCGAGTGCCACAATCAGGACGACACCGAGGCCGCGCTGCTTCGCCGCTCGCCGCCAGGCGTAGTGCAGGCTTGTGCCAAGGCACATGCGCCCACTATACTCCAGTGTTCAAAGCCTCGCCAGCGTTTGTAAAATATAGTATGATAATTATTCGAATAGGCTATAATAATTATTAAGCCATGGCTTCAGAAGTTCTTAGCTTCGTCTCTTGCCGTCAAGCACTGCTGGCGCGCGTGCGCGCTGCACAGCCGGCATTCTTGCAGTTGCTGACCGGACCACGCCAAGTGGGCAAGACAACGCTGCTGCTGGAGCTGGCCGGACAGTTTCCGCAACGCGCGGTTTACGCGGCAGGCGACGACCCCGATGCGTCACTGCCGGGCTTTTGGGAGCGCAAGTGGGCCGAGGCGGAGCGCCTGGCTGCCGCGGCGCCGGCGATCCTGCTGCTCGATGAAGTGCACCAGTTTCCCGATTGGGCGGCGCAACTGAAAAGCTTCTGGGATCGTGCCCGGCGGCAGAAGCTGCGCTTGCATGTCATCGCCACCGGTTCATCGGCGTTGCGCGTTCTGACCGGTTCCCGTGAAAGTCTGGCTGGCCGCTTCGAGCGGTTGGAGCTGACGCACTGGCCCGCAGCGGCGCTGGCAGAGGTTTTCGATCTGACGCCTGTGCAAGCGATCCAGGAAGTGGTGGCGCATGGGGGCTATCCCGGCGCGGTTCGCCTGGCCGCGGACGAGGCGCGCTGGCGGGCGTACGTCCTCGACGCCATCATCGAGCCGGCGATTGGGCGCGATGTGCTGGCGCTCGGCAGTGTGCGGCGTCCGGCGCTATTGCGCCAGGTGTTTGCGCTGGCTGCGTCTGCACCGGCGCAGATTGTCTCGCTGCAGAAGCTGCAGGGGAAACTTCAGGACAAAGGAGCGCTGGCGACGGTGGCCAACTACCTGCGCCTGCTGCAGGATGCCTATCTGGTCGCCCCGCTGGAGCGCTACTCGCCGCAGCTCCGCCGGCGCCGCGCGGCGCCGCCCAAGCTCGTGGTCCTGAACAACGCGCTGATCACCGCGATCCATGCCGGCGGCGCGCCCGATCGGGCCCACGATCCGGCTCTGTACGGCCAATGGGTCGAGAACGCGTGCCTGGCGTTTGCCGTCAACCAGGGCCAGCGCGTCAGCTACTGGCGCGAAGAGCCGAGGGAAATCGACGCCGTTTTCGAAGGGAGCTGGGGCAACTGGGCGGTGGAAGTCAAGACCGGCGGTTTTGAGTCGCAGGATCTCATCGCGCTGTTCGAGTTCTGCCGGCGTTATCGCAAATTTCAGCCGCTGGTGCTGACTGCGCCCGGCCGCGAGCAAGACGCCCGCAACCGTGGCGCCGCCGCGCTGAGCTGGGAAGCATTTCTGCTTTCCGGCCCGCCAGAGGGTTAGTGAACCGGCGGGAACGGGGAGGTGCCGGTGCTGGGACGGGCCTGGGGAATCGAGGGCAGGCTTTCGGTGCCGTCCTTGCCGACCGCGACCACACCCATTATGTAGTCGTCCAGGGTTGCTTCCATGTTGACCGAGGTGCCGCTGACTGCATACCGTTTCGTCCATTGAGCCGCCGCCGTCGGGCGCAGCAAGACGCGATAGCTGACCGCCCCAGGTACGGCATTCCACGAAAGGTGTGTGCCCCAGCCATGGCGGCGTTGTTCGACCGGCGCCGGCGTCGGCGGCGCCAGTGCCAGCCCCGCCAGCGTCAGAACGTTCACGCGCGCCACGTTGGCGGTGTAACTGGGATTGGTGAATTGCAACAGGTCACCAAACAACACGCCGTTGTACATGCGCTTCCACTGATGCTGGTGATCGTAGTTTTCGTAGTAGTCGGTCATGCGGACGGCGGTGAAGCCGGCCTGCACATAAGCGATGTCGTCGCCGCCGCGGCCGAAGCGGTCGCGCCGGTACTCCTGCACGACCTGAAAGTCCGGCAGGTAGAGAGCCGCGATCCCTGACGCGTAACGGCCCAGCTCGCGGGACAGGGAATCGTTTTCGCCGCCGATGGTGGCCAGGCGGAGCACCTGGAGAGGCGAGGCGTCTTCCGGCACACCTTCGCTGTAGACGCGCATTTTATTGGTATTGACGTGGCCGGGCGTATTGTCGCCGCCGACGATGTCGTCATCGAGCATGGCCGCGACCTGCTGATGATCGGCCTGGGCCGCACGCGCGTTCCAGTAGGCGCCGTACAGCCCCTCCTCTTCGCCATCGAAGGCGATGAACTCGAGGGTGGCGGGGAAATGGTACTGGCTCATCACCCGCGCGCACTCCAGCGCCACGGCTACGCCGCTGGCGTCATCGTTCGCGCCCGGACCTACGGTGGGCGTGCGCGTGTCGGTACCGCCGCCAAAGCCGCCGATGGTGTCGTAATCGCCGCCCATCACGAACACGCGGTGATCGTTGGGGTTATCGCCGGGCAGCGTCGCCACGACGTTGGTCATCGGCACCGCCGTGCGGATGCGGAAGCCCGGTGGCACCATAAAATGCTGCTCGGCGACCTGCAAACGGCCGCCCGAGGCGGCGCTGTATTGCTTGAATTGCGCTACGATCCAGGCGCGAGCGGCGCGCGTACCGGTGGTGGTCGAATCGGTTTCTTCCGTCGCCAGCCGCGTGCCGAAGCTCACCAGCTTCACCTGATCTTCGTGAATGTTCGCCGCACTGATCTCACGAATGATTTGGCGCAGTGTCGCATTGCTGGCGCTCGGGGTCACCGCGGGCGGATGGTCGAAGGTCGCTTTGGAGGTTTGCGCGCCCAGCGCGGTAGCGAACAGCAGGGCGGCGGCAGCCGCCAGACAGGATCGTGATGTCATTTCCCGGTTTCTCCTCAGGCGCAGTGTAGCAAAGATCAGTGACTGAACAGCCGCTTGGGCAAGCTCACACTCACGCCCAGATTGTCATCCACCAGCTCGCAGTCATGCACGTTACCAGCCACACTGATGAGCATGTAGGCGTCCGCGCGCGTCATGTGCCGGTGCTTGACCAGAAACGACACCATGTGCTCGAGGGCCTGCGTGGTGGCGGCGCGCAGATCGCGGCTGAAGCCGAAGGTCATGAAGTTCGAAGCGGTCTCCGCGTGCGGCCAGCTCTGGCCGGTGTGCTTGCGTAGCGTGAACGTAAATGTCCCCTGCAGCGAGGTTTCAATCGCGGTAATATCCACCTCGCCGTCGCCCTGGCCGGCGTGGCCGTCACCCACGTAGAAGAGCGCGCCCGGCACAAACACGGGGAAGTAGATGGTGCTGCCGGCCACTAGATCCTTGCAGTCCATGTTGCCGCCCATCAGATCGGGAGGCACCGAGCTGTGCTTGCCATAACTGGCCGGCGGGGCCACACCGATGCTGCCGAAAAACGGATGCATGGGGATGGTGATGCCGGGGGCGAACTGTGCCGTCATCGTTTTCCAGTCCAGGGGAATGATGCGCATTTTGTGCAGGCCGGGCATGATCAGGAAACCGCTGCGCGGCCCAAACGAGTTGTAGGCATAGGGAATCATGCCCGTGATCCTGTCAATGTGCACCGCCAGGGTGTCGCCCGGCTCGGCGCCGCGAACGTAGATCGGGCCGGTGAGAATATGCCCGCCTGGCCCGCGATCGGCGCGCGGCACGTCTTCGAACACTTCCTTGAGGCTGGCTTGGATCTGGCTCTCCGGCACGCCCGCGCGGCGCAGACCTTGCGGACTATTGGTGAGCAGCGTATCGACAGAGACGGTCTGACCGGGGTTGATGGTCAATACCGGTTTGTCTCCTGCCGAGTAATGGCCCCAGGTCACGGTTTTCGAGGTCGCAGCCAGGTGGAGGGGCGCTTGCGCGGCCAGCGGCAGGGCGGCGGCGAGCGTCCACAGCAGGATGGTTTTCATGCCGCCTAGTATAGGCGCTAAACTCACTGCTATGAGACTTCTGGTCATGCTTTTGCTCTCTTGCGGGTTGGCGGCGCAGTCACTGTCTCCGGTTCTGCGGCAGTTTGTTAGCGTGGACGCGCCCGTGGTGGCACTGGAGCACGTGCGCGTGATCGACGGTACCGGCGCTGCTGCAGTAGCCGATCAGACCGTACTGCTCGAGCACGGCCGCATCGCCGCCATCGGCGCCAACGTCATCGTTCCCGCAGACGCCAAAGTGCTCGACTTGAGCGGCGACACTGTTTTTCCTGGCCTGGTGGGCATGCACGACCACTTGTTCTATCCCGACCCCTCGGGCGTCGGTTTTTTGCCGGGCGCGCCGCCGCTTTACCACGATATGGGGTTCAGCTTTCCGCGCCTGTATCTGGCGAGCGGCGTCACCACCCTGCGCACCACGGGAGCGGTCATGCCCTACACCGACTTGAATCTCAAACAGGAAATTGATGCGGGCCTGATGATCGGGCCGTCGATGAACATCACCGGCCCGTATCTGAACGGCCCCGGCGGCTTCACACCCAATATGCACGGCCTGAGCGGGCCGGCCGACGCCACGCGCACCGTAAAGTACTGGCAGAGCGAGGGCGTCACTACTTTCAAGGCCTACATGCAGATCACCCGCGCCGAGCTGGCTGCGGCCGTCCAGCAGGTTCATTCCGTTCCCGGCGACACCATCACCGGCCACCTGTGTTCGATTGGCTTTAAGGAAGCCGCTTCCCTCGGCATCGATGACTTGGAACATGGGCTGGAGGTTGACACCGAATTCGACCCCGGCAAGCCACCCGATGTTTGTCCCCCCGGCGCGCTGACTGCAAAAACGCTGGCAGCGATCGATGTCGAGGGCCCCGAAGTGCAGGCCACCCTCCATGATCTGATTGCGCGTCACGTGGCGCTGACCTCGACGCTGCCGGTATTTGAGGCGATGGTGCCCGGCCGCCCGCCGTTGCGCGAGTTGCCGCGACTCTTGCAGGTGCTCTCGCCCGCGTCGCGTGTGCATTACCTGCTGTCGCGCGTCCGAGGTGACGAGCGTCCGGGTCCAGCGGCCAGCATTTTCAAAAAAGAAATGCAGTTCGAGTATGACTTCTATAAAGATGGCGGACTGCTCCTGGCCGGCCTCGATCCGACTGGCAATGGCGGCGTGGTCGCCGGCTTCGGCGATCAGCGCGAGGTCGAGCTCCTGGTCGAGGAGGGCCTCACGCCCGAGCAGGCGATTCACGTCGCCACCCAAAACGGCGCCAAGTTTCTGCATCTCGACAACGAGATCGGCACTCTCGCCAAAGGCAAGCGTGCCGATCTGGTCGTGGTCAAAGGCAACCTGGCGCAAGACATCCACGACATCGAAAACGTGCAAATCGTCTTTAAGCATGGCGTCGGCTATGACAGCGCGGCCCTGATCCGCTCCGTTGCCGGCCAGGTCGGCCTGCATTAAAATAGACATATGGCGGAAGCGCGCAAAACGCGGCCAGGCTGGACGGTAAGGCGGTTCTCAAGCCACGCCGAAGCCGACCAGCACGATGCAGAATATTGGATGCGCCTCACGCCCGAAGCGCGCGTGGAACTGGCTTGGCAGTTGAGTCTGGAACAGCACCAACTCGCAGGACTGTGTTCCGATGCACCCCGGCTTGATCGCTCTTTTGAGCGAATTATCCGCCGCTGAGGTCAAATTTCTCGTCGTCGGCGCCTATGCGTTGGCGTGGTACGGTCTGCCGCGCGGCACCAAGGATTTGGATCTTTGGGTCGAACCGTCGTCGGCCAACGCGGAGCGCGTACTTGGCGCGCTCGCACGGTTCGGCCGGGCGAGCTAGGGGGCGTGAAGGTTCAGTACCTCAGCCGGGAAGACTTCCTGATTAACAAGCGAGCTGCCGGGAGGCCTTAGGATCTTGCCGACGTTGCGCGTCTGGAACAGGCTATTTCCCGCAGGTGAGCCCACCCGGTTCGCAACTCGTCCGGTGCCGCGCTTGACCGCCGTGCCGGTTGCGGGTACCGTCAAGCAACATGACCTTCCGCAGGGCCATTCTCTGGCTGCTGCTGGTGCCCTATGTGGCGCTGCTCTGGGTGCCGCTCTACGCGCGCCAGCAGCCTGAGCTTTGGGGCTTCCCCTTCTTTTACTGGTACCTGTTCCTGTGGGTCATTCTGACCGCGGTGCTGACCGGCATCGTGTATAAGGTGAGGCGCTGACATGCAGGCGAGCGCCGTCATTGTGTTTGCCGCCTGTTTGCTGGGCGTAACGGTGCTGGGCTTATGGGCGGCGCGCTGGCGCCAGGGCGACCTGCAGTCGATTGAGGAATGGGCGCTGGGCGGGCGCCGTTTCGGCGCGGTCCTCACCTGGTTTTTGATCGGCGGCGATTTCTACTCCGCCTACACCATCATCGCGGTGCCGGCGCTGGTGTATGGCGTCGGCGCGAATGGCTTTTTTGCGCTGGTCTATACCGTCCTGGTCTACCCCTTTGTGTTTCTGGTGATGCCGCGCCTGTGGCGGGTGTCGCGGCGGCGCAACTACTCGACGCTGGCCGATTTTGTGCGCGGCCGCTACGGCAGCCGTCCGCTGGCGCTGGCCATCGCCGTCACCGGCATCGTCGCCACCCTGCCCTATCTCGCCTTGCAATTGCTCGGAATGCAGGTCGCGATTGCCGCGCTCGGCTTCCGCAGTCCTGCCGAAGCCAGCAATATCGGTCTGATCGTGGCGTTTTTGATTCTGGTCGCCTACGACTACGTGAGCGGTTTGCGCGCGCCCGCGATTGTCGCCATCGCGAAAGACGCGATGGTTTACATCGTGATTCTGGTCGCGGTGATCTGGATTCCCATGCGCCTTGGCGGCTACGGGCGCATTTTTCATCTCGCCGCGCAGGCGCTGGCCGCGCATCACCCTGCGGGATCGATGATTCTGCGGCCCGAGCAGTTTCTCGCATTTGCCACCCTCGCGGTCGGCTCCGGGCTAGCGGCTTTTTTGTATCCCCACACCGCGACCAGCATTCTCAGCGCCGCGAGCGACCGCGCCATCGAACGCAACGCCGTGTTTCTGCCGGCGTATACATTTCTGCTGGGCTTAATTGCCCTGCTTGGTTACGTGGCCTTGGCGGCGAATGTGCATACGGCCGATCCCAACAGCATTGTTCCGGTGCTGTTCACCAGCATGTTTCCCGCCTGGTTTGCCGGTTTCGCCATGGCCGCCATCGCCATCGGCGCGCTGGTGCCGGCCGCGATCATGGCGATTGCCTGCGGCACGCTGTTTACCCGCAACATCTGGCGCGAGTATGTGAACCCGCAGTTGAGCGCGCGCCGGGAATCGGGCCTGGCGAAGCTCATCTCGCTGCTGCTCAAGCTCGGAGCGGTGGTGTTCGTGATTTTTGGTGACCACACCTACGCCATCAACCTGCAACTGCTCGGCGGCATCTGGATATTGCAAACCTTCCCGGCGGTCATCTTCGGCCTGTATCGTCGCTGGCTGCATCCGGCGGCGCTGCTGATCGGCTGGGCCGCCGGAATGGCCACGGGCACAGCGATGGGTTGGGCGATGGGGCTGCGCACCTCGGTCTATCCGCTGCACCTCGGCAGCTTGCATATTGCCGCCTACGCCGCCATCGATGCGCTGGTGGTGAACCTGGTGCTGGCGGTGGTGCTTACGCCCGTGTTCCGGCGCTTGCGTCGGCCCGCTGTGGCGGATGAAACCGAGCCTGCCGATTACGAACCTGCCGCGGCAGCCGCGTCGGCCTAACGTCCGAACGTGAGCATGCCGCTGTGCGCCTGGGTGAGCGCGGCTTATAGTAGCCGCATGCGTTTCCGCGCCAGGTGCTGGTTCCGCGCAGCCCTTGTCTTCACCCTAACCCTCGTCCTGTTCACAGCCGCTTTGGGCGACGATACCACGGCCACGATTGGCATCGGCGGCTTGCAATTTCAGCACTCGCGCCAGATCCGCATGCTCAGCGAAGATTTGTACATTAGCCCGACGCGAGTGCGCATTCATTTCACGTTCATGAACGTGTCCACGAGCCCGATTGAGACCGTGATTGCATTTCCGCTGCCGAACCTGGACCAGGCGGAGTGGTACAACACCACGATTGGATCGACGACCGGCGATCCTGTGAATTTTATCGGCTTCAAAACCATCGTCGATGGCGAGCCGGTGGGTTTGAAGGTCGAGCGGAGGGCTGCTAACCGTCGCGGGTGCGATGTCACGCGACTGCTGCGACGCTACCATGTACCGCTCAATCCTATGGTGCGCGCCGGTGGCGATCCCCTCAAAGCTTTGCCAACCTTGACAGTTCGCGCTTTGGTGGACGCTCACTTGCTCAGCGATTCATCCGAGAAAATGCCGATGTGGACGGTAAGCACGCGGTTTTGGTGGCGCCAGAAATTCGAGCCGGGCAAAACGGTCACAATTGACCAGAGCTATCAGCCGATCACCGGCGAATATTATGACTATCGCGTCGGGAATGAGGTCCAGGCGTTGTCTGCGCTGAAAAATGACATTCACGCGGACGTGTGCCCCAATGCGAGCACGTTTGCTGCGCTAAAGAGAAAGTTTGCGGCAACGCCGGTTTGCAAGACAGGCCTTTGCAAAGACTCGTATATTCACTTCTACACGACTGAATACGTGCTCACTACCGGCAACAATTGGGATGGTCCGATTGGCACATTCCATCTGATTCTGGACAAGCTCAAACCCGCCAACATCCTTTCGACGTGTTGGCACGGACCATTGGCGCAGACTGGGCCGACCACATTCGAATCGACGCTCCGCAATTTTTCTCCGCGAAACGACATTAAAATCCTGGTCGTCCAGTAAAACGGCTGCTTGCCGGCTTAATGCCCAACGTCAGCATCCTGATGTTGGGCTGCGCATCATCGTCGTAGCCGAAGATCATGTGCTCGCCATCCGGCGCGATGCTGATGCGTGATGGCGCCTCTATACACCAGTCGGCATAGTTCAAAGGCACGGTCGAGATACCGGCGTTAGAATTGCCGTCTTTGTGCGCTTTCACGCTGATAGTCACGCCCTGGCTGCGGGCCCTTAAGCGCCGTCTCGCGCTTCAACCGCGTGTCGAGAGCGCGATACACTTCGCCCATACTGCCTGCACCCAAGGGGACAAGGACTTCGTAGGGTCCGATGTGCGTTCCCGCTGCTAGGGGCATGGCCTATTTTCCAAACTCGATCATTCCGAGGTTGGCCTGCAGGGCGTCATCGTAGAGGAAGGCGAGATCGCGGCCGTTGGGTGAGAGGGATATTACGTTCCAGGCGTCGAAAAAATAATCGTAAAGCAATGGCACGTTTTGCGGCAGCCGCTTTAGATGTTGCCCGTTCCAGTCCGCTGTCCAGAGCGAACCTTGCAGATCGGAGCTGCCGGCGAGGATGGCGAGCTTGCCTCCCGGCGCACGCGCCAGATAGCAGACCCAACCGCGAAAAACCTGCTGTGGCGGCTGGTGCAAGTCGTCGATCCAGACCCCGGCCTCCGGGTCGCCGTCGAAACGTGGCGGCATGTCGTAGGCGATGGCCGTGCCCTGCGGCGACCAGCGCACCCAGCTTGTTTGCCGCGGCAAGGGCAGCACGCGCCGCGTAGCACCGGTGGAGGGATCGTAAGTACTGATGCCGTGCGGGCCGGGATAGGCGACTACGCCGCGGGAGCTGACATCGGACAACCAAGGCTTGGCGCCCTGGTGCGAGTGCCACATAATCTTGGGTTCGCCTCCGTCGGCGGGAACCGCAGCCAGGTCAGTGGCGCCAGTCGCAGTGTTCCATTGGGTAAATAGAACGGACTGCCCATCGGCGGACCACTCGGGAAAAATATTGCTCAAGGGGCCGGCTACCAGCGGCGCGGCGTGACCGCCGTCGGCATTGGAGGTCCAGATCTGTTCGAGTTCAACGCCCTTGAGCCAGCAGAAAAACGCCAGGCGCTTGCCATCCGGCGAGTAGGCGGGAGCGTTCTGATTGCGCACCGGATCGCTGGAGAGCACGTGAATCGCATGGGGACCCGCCATAGCGGTCAGATCGAGCTGGGCCAGGCGCGTATTGGTGCGGAAGGTTGCGAAAACCAGGCGGTTGCCCATGACGCTCAGGCCCGCGTCATCCCCCTGCCCGGCGGTGATCTGCACCGGTGTACCGCCCGCCGCAGGCAGCTTCCAGATATTGACCGTGCCGCCCCGGCTGGAGGCGAAGTAAATGGACTGGCCATCGGATGACCACGCCGGCGAAAGAACTTCGGGACCAGCCGTGGGGGTGAGCGCACGCACGGATGCGTCGGCGAGGTCGGCCACCTCCAGCGAGCCGTAAGGACCGCCGACTTTGTTGACGTCGAAGGCGAGCTGCTTGCCGTCGGGAGAGAAGCGTGGCTGCTGTCCCTTGATGCCCCTGCCGAGTTCCTGCGGCGGTTGGCCGGGCGTGCTCAGCCAGAGCGTCCCGGTCGAGGCCTGGGTATAAGCGAGCTGCTTGCCATCGGGCGACCATGCCGGATCTTCGGCGTTGCGCAACAGCAGGTGAGGGGTGCCGCCCAGCGCCGAGACTTCCCAGATATCCCAGAGACCCGAGGGATTGAGCTGCTGATACGCGAGCGAGGCGCCGTCGGGCGTCCAGGCCGGATGACCCTTGGCGTCGCTGCCGCGAGTAATTTCGAGTAGGTTGCCGCCATCGATCAGGCCGACGTAAAGGTTGTAGTTGCCGTCCTGATTGGAGGCGAAGGCCACCGAGCGGCCGTCAGGGGAGAGCGCGGGGTCACGCTGCACGCCCGCGAGCGCCGTCACCGCCTGAAAGCGCATGGCCACCGGCTTGGCAGGCCGGGGCATGAGCCAGTACGCCGCCAGTGCTGCCAACACCACGCCCGCGAAGCCGGGCGCCGCCCAGCCGTACCAGGCGCGTTGCGCCAGCGCCGCGGGGCGTTGGGCGGCAGCCGCTGCCGCGGGTGGGCTGGGTTTTTCCTCCAGCGTAATGCGCGCATCGCCGATGGATTGCAGACGGCGGCGCGCATCTTTGCGCAGGCAGCGCTCGACGAGATCGCGCAGGTACGCGGGCGTTGCCGGCGGTAGCGCGCTCCAGTCGGGCTCGGCGCGCACCACGGCAGCAATAACATCGGTTGCGTTGTCGCCATGGAAGGCGCGCTGGCCGGTGAGCATTTCATACAGCACGGCGCCGAAGGCCCAGATGTCAGCGCGGCGGTCGACGGCCTTGCCGCGCGCCTGCTCGGGCGCCATGTATGCGGCCGTACCCAGAATGCTGCCTGCCAGCGTCGCCGGCGTCGTCAGGGTCGGCGAATCGGCCAGCTCGGCTGCGCTCAGCTCGGGTGTGAGCGCTTTCGCCAAACCGAAATCGAGTACCTTGACCTGATCGTCGGCCGTCACCTTGGTGTTCGCGGGCTTGAGATCGCGGTGAATGATGCCGCGCTCGTGGGCGTACTCGAGTGCCTGGGCGATCTGCAAGGCTATAGCCGCGGCTTCTTCGGGCGGCAACGGCCCGCGCTGCAGGCGGTCAGCGAGCGTCTCGCCGCCGACCATCTCCATCGCCAGCACCGCTCCGCCGTCGCTGCCGATCTCCAGGCCGTAGACCGCGGCAATATGCGGGTGACTCATGCCGGCCAGCAGTTGCGCCTCGCGCCGGAAGCGTTCGAGGGCAATGGAGTTGGCGGCCAGCCGGTCGGGCAGACATTTGAGCGCCGCCTCGCGCTTCAGCCGCGTGTCGAGCGCGCGGTACACCTCGCCCATGCCGCCTGCGCCCAGAGGCGCGAGGATTTCGTACGGTCCGAGGCGGCCTCCGGGGGTGAGGGGCATGGTGCCAATTATATGCCCGGCTCCGCTCAGGCCATAGCCATAAATATGGTAGCCTGAGGGCGTGCGGACAACCGTGGACATCCCGGACCCGATTTATCGCCGGCTCAAGGCCAAGGCCGCAAACGAGGGCCGGAGCGTCAAGTCGCTGGTGCTCGAGGCGGTGCAGCGTGACCTCAATGGCGGACCGCCCCGGCAGCGGCGGCAGGTCAAGCTGCCGATCATCCACTCCAAGCGACCCGGCACGCTCAAGATCGACAATGCCCGAATCTACGAGATTCTATTTTCCTGACATCAACGTCTGGTTGGCGCTGGCGTACGGACAGCATCAGCATCATACCGCGGCAGAGCGATGGTACACATCCTTGCCGCAAGCCGCACAACTTTACTTTTGCCGATTCACGCAGCTCGGGTTTCTTCGCCTGCTGACCACCCAAGCTGTGCTTGGGGATGATGCACTCGATCAACCGGGCGCGTGGAGCGCTTACGACCAGCTCATGCGCGATGGACGCGTGGGGTTTGCCGTGGAGATGCCGGGACTCGACGCTACCTTCCGCCGCATGGCATCGCTACGGCAGCCAGCCTCCAAGGACTGGGTTGACTCATATCTGGCTGCCTTCGCTGAGAGTGCGGGCTTCGCGCTGGTAACCTTCGACCGGGGGCTGGCACGAAAAGCCCCTGGATCGATACAACCCGATTAAGACACCTAGGGCTGCTTGACGCCAGTACCCTGGTCGACGGTGGTCCAGTGGGTGCCGTCGCGCATCGCCTCGATCTTTACGTTTACCTGGTGCGGCGAGGACCATACATACACGATTTTCTCGTGCGGCGTCAGCTCGGTCCAGACGTTGCCGGCGATGGTCATTTTGGAGACGAACGGGTGCTCGCTGTTGCTGGTGAAGATCTCGTAATGCCAGTAATTGTGATCGTTGGGGTTGTAGGTGTCGACCACCAGCGATTCAGTCGGCTTGCCTGACCACACGTTGCTGAAACTGCACTCCAGGAACTGGCGGTTGGTGGACCAGCGGCAGTGTTCGTTCCAGGTCCAGTTGCCGGTCTTGCCGGTGCGCAGGTTCCGGCTGGTGCCATGGAACACCCAATGGCCGGTCGAGATGTCCAGCTTCTGCAGCGGGGCGGAAAGCGGGCGTTGCGCGGCGAGCGGCAGCGCCAGCGCGGCGGCGAGAGCGACAATCACGGACAGTCTCATTAGGACCTCTGCGGACATATTATCATCGGGGTAGGCGAAGGCGTGAATATGAGTATCGGCGCGCCGTAAGCGTCCCGAATGTGACTCAAAATGCTCTTATGCCTCTCTCCCAGATTCTGCATCCCGAGTTCGAGCGTGAAATGGCCGTAACCCGCAAATATCTCGAGCGGCTGCCGGAAGCCCAGTTTGGCTGGCGTCCGCATGCCAAGCAGCAAGCCGCCGTGCTGCGCTTCACGGTCTTCAGCCACACGATTCACCACCGCGCCCAACTCGGCGTCTACCTGCGCATGCACGATGTCGCGCTACCCTCCACCTACGGCCCTTCCGCCGACGAGCAGCCCTTCTAAAGGGAGATCCGGGTCGCCCAGCAAATATATATAAGACTGTAACCGTCATCCTGCGCGCGGCGTTGTAGAACTAGATGGCCGTATGGGCATCGAGACTCCACCATCGCCCCCGCTTCCCCCCGCTGCCGCGAGCCGCCATCATCGCCGGGGCCTGATCTGGCTGTTGGTCATCCTGGGGGTGGTCTACGCCGGCTTTCGCTACCGGCAAGTGGCATTGCCGCCACCTAAAGCCGCCGGTCCCGGTCGTACCGGCGCCGCCGCGCGTGGTGGTCCCGCCGTTCCCGTGGTCGCCGTAGCCGCGGCCAGTGGCAGCGTGCCGGTCTATTTGCGCGGCATCGGCAGCGTCACGCCCAACAACACGGTGACGGTGCATCCGCAGGTGGGTGGCGAAATCCTGCACGTCCTCTATAGAGAAGGCCAGTTTGTCCGCGCCGGCGAGGCACTGCTCGATATTGACCCGCGGCCCTACGAGGCAACGCTCGCCCAAGCCGAGGGCCAGCTCGCCCACGATACCGCGCTCTATAAAGATGATGAGATCGACTACCAGCGCTATCTGACCCTGTACCAGCAAAACATCGTGGCCAAGCAGCAGGTCGATGCTCAGCAGGCGCTGGTGAGCGAATACAAGGGCGCCATGGCCACAGATCAGGCCGCCATCAAGGCCGCCCAGCTCAATATCACCTACAGCCACATCACCGCGCCCATCGCCGGCCGCCTCGGTCTGCGTCTGGTCGATCCCGGCAATGTGGTGCAAGCCGGTGCGCAAACCAGCCTGGTGGTGATCACCCAGATCCAGCCGATTGCCGTGCTGTTCAACCTGCCGCAGGAGGATTTGCCCCAGGTCTATCCCGCGCTGCTCGCCGGCCAGCACCCGGCAGTCGATGCTTTTGACAGCAACAATACCCAACTGCTCGCCCGTGGCCGGCTCGAGACCATCGACAACAGCATCGACCCGACCACCGGCACCTTCCGCTGCAAAGCCTTGTTTGACAACGCCGACAACAAGCTGTTTCCCAGCGAGTTCGTCAACGCCCGCATGCGTGTCGGCAGCGAGAGCGGCCTGACCGTCGTCCCGCCGGCGGCCATCCAGCGCGGCCCCAACGGCTCCTACGTTTTTGCCGTGGATGCCCAGCACGCGGTTCACGTCGTGCCCGTGACTGAGAAGATCACCGAGGGCAACCAGGTTGGCCTGGCTGCGGGCCTTGCGCCCGGCACGGAAGTCGTGATTGACGGCGCTGACCGCTTGCAGGACGGCACGCACGTGCGCGCCCGCGTGCAGCCGCTGCCGCCTCCGCTGACCGCCGAAGCCCTGCGCGCGGCCGCACCCGCCGTGGCGGGCGCGCGCACCGCCGCGCCGGCCGCGAAACAACCACGCCGGCAATCTCCGATCAAGCACTGAGGGTGTCGTGAATCCGTCGCGTCCCTTTATTCTTCGACCGATTGCGACCAGCCTCTTGATGGTCGCGGTGCTGCTGGCAGGGCTGGTGGCCTACAAGCAACTTCCGGTTTCCGCGCTGCCGGAAGTCGACTATCCCACCATGCAGGTGCAGACGTTTCTGCCCGGCGCCAGCCCGGAAGTCATGACCTCGTCGGTCACGGCGCCGCTCGAGCGTCAACTGGGCCAGATTCCCGGCCTGAATCAGATGACCTCGATCAGCTCCTACGGCAGCTCGATCATCACCCTGCAGTTCGTCCTCAACCTCAACATCGATGTCGCTGAGCAGGAAGTGCAAGCCGCCATCAACGGCGCTGGAACCTTCCTGCCGCCCAACCTCCCCAATCCGCCCATCTACAGCAAGAGCAATCCCGCGGATGCGCCCATCCTGACCATCGCGCTTACCAGCGACACGCTGCCGCTGGCGCAGGTCGAGGATTTTGCCGACACCATGATGGCGCAGAAGATCTCGCAGCTCAGCGGCGTCGGCCTGGTGAGCATCTCTGGCGGCCAGCGCCCGGCGGTGCGCGTGCAAGCCAACCCCAGCGAGCTGGCCAGCTACGGCATGAGTCTTGAGGATCTGCGCACCGCCCTCAGTCAGGCCAATGTCGATCAGGCCAAGGGCTTCTTCGACGGTGCGCATCAGGCCTACACCATCGGCGATAACGACCAGCTCACCACCAGCGCCGACTACAAACCGCTGATCGTCGCCTACCGCAACGGCAACCCCGTGCGGCTGCAGGATGTGGCTACCGTCGTGGACGGCGCGGAGAACGTCGATCAGGCGGCCTGGGCCAATACCCGGCCGGCGGTGATCCTGAATATTCAGCGCCAGCCTGGCGCCAACATCATTTCCGTGGTGAACGAGGTCAAAGAGCTGCTGCCGCGCCTGGAGTCTTCGCTACCGAGCGCCGTTCACGTCACCGTTCTCACCGACCGCACCACCACCATCCGCGCTTCCGTCGCCGACGTGCAGCTCGAGCTCATGCTCACCGTGCTACTGGTGGTGCTGGTGATCTTCGCCTTTCTGCGCAGCATCTCGGCCACCATTATCCCTTCCATCGTTGTTCCGCTGGCGCTGGTCGGCACCTTCGCCTTCATGTACCTGCTGGGCTTCTCGCTCGACAACCTGTCGCTGATGGCGCTCACTATCTCGACCGGCTTCGTCGTCGATGACGCCATCGTGATGATCGAGAACATCAGCCGCTACATTGAAGAGGGCGTGCCCCCATTGCAGGCGGCGCTGCGCGGCAGCGAGCAGATCGGCTTCACCATCATCTCCATCACCTTCTCGCTTATTGCCGTTCTCATCCCGCTGCTGTTCATGGGCGATGTCGTCGGGCGGCTGTTCCGCGAGTTTGCACTCACGCTGACCGTGACTATCGTCATGTCGGCCTTCGTGTCGCTCACGCTGACGCCCATGATGTGTGCGCGACTGCTGCGCCGGCGCGCCTCCGCCGGCACGAGCTGGCTCTACCGTACCTCGGAGCGTGGCTTGCAGGCCATGGTGCACTTCTATCAGCGCACGCTCGACGTGGTGCTCAATCATCAGTTCGCCACGCTGGTGGTCACCGTGGGCACGCTGGTGCTGACCGTCGTGCTGTATATCGTCATTCCCAAGGGTTTCTTCCCGGTGCAGGACACTGGCGAAATTCTGGGTATTTCCGAAGGTCCGCAGAACGTCAGCTTTGCGGCCATGTCGCAGCGTCAGCAGGCGCTGGCGAAAGTGATTCTGCAGGATCCCGCCGTTGCCAACCTGTCTTCGTTCATTGGCATTGACGGCACCAACACCACCCTCAACAACGGCCGCCTCCAGATCAACCTCAAGCCGCTTGGCAACGGGCCGGGCGAGCGCGGTTACGTCAATGCGAGCGAGGTCATCCGGCGGCTGGAGCCTGCGGTGGCCAAGGTGCCGGGCATCGCGCTCTACCTGCAGCCGGTCCAGGACCTGAGCGTCGAAGACCGCATCAGCCGCACCCAGTTCCAGTACAGCGTCGAAGACGCCGATGCCGCCGAGCTGGCGCAATGGGTGCCCAAGCTGCTCGATAAAATGCGTGCCATGCCGGAGCTGCGCGACGTGGCCAGCGACAGTCAGGACAACGGTCTGCAGACCATGGTGACCGTCAACCGCGATGAGGCTTCGCGCCTTGGGCTGATTCCTTCGACGATTGATAACACCCTTTACGACGCCTTCGGCCAGCGCCAGGTCTCGACCATCTTCACCCAGCAGAATCAGTATCACGTCATCCTCGAAGTCGATCCCAAGTACCAGCTCGACCCGCAGTCACTCAAAGAGATCTACGTCGATGCCGGCTCGAGCGGCGCCTTCGGCTCAAGCGCCATCGGCACCACTGCCGCGGGCTCGGTTTCCAGCACAGCAACGCTGAGCGGCGTGTCCACCGCCCGCGGCAACGAAGTGCCGCTGAGTGCATTTACGACCGTGCAGACCAAGAGCGCTCCCCTGACCATCAACCACCAAGGCCAATTTCCGGTGGTCACGCTGTCGTTCAACCTCGCGCCCGGCGCCTCACTCGGTCAGGCCGTGAACGCCATCCACGCGGCGGAGCAGGAAATCGGCCTGCCGCCCAGCGTGCAGCCCAGCTTTCAGGGCACCGCCGCAGCCTTCATCAACTCGCTCGCCAACGAACCCATCCTCATCCTCGCGGCGCTGATTGCCGTCTACATCGTTCTTGGGGTGCTGTATGAAAGCTACATCCATCCCATCACGATTCTGTCTACGCTGCCCTCCGCTGGCGTCGGCGCCCTGCTCGCGCTGATGCTGTTCCACATCGAGTTCAGCATCATCGCCCTCATCGGCCTGATCCTGCTCATCGGCATTGTCCAGAAGAACGCCATTCTGATGATCGACTTTGCGCTCGAGGCCGAGCGCAAGGAACACCGGCCGCCGCTTGAAGCCATCCGCGAAGCCTGCTTGCTGCGCTTCCGGCCCATCTTAATGACCACCCTGGCAGCGATGATGGGCGGCATTCCGCTGGCGCTCGGCCGCGGCACCGGCTCGGAATTGCGCCGCCCGCTGGGTATCGCCATCGTCGGCGGCCTGCTGCTCAGCCAGGTCCTGACGCTGTACACCACGCCGGTCGTCTATTTGGCGTTCGACTGGCTTAGCCGCAAGCTCCGCCGCCCCGCAATTGCAGCTTCCCTCGAGCCTTCCACGTGAAGCCATGGACTTCGGCGTCAAATCCGTCTCCGCTCCCTTCATCCGCCGCCCGGTGGCGACCTCGCTGCTGACGGCCGCGCTACTGCTGGCCGGCATTGTGGGCTACCGGCAACTGCCCGTCGCGCCGCTGCCGGAAATCGACTTTCCGACCATCTCCGTTTTCGCCGGACTGCCGGGCGCCAGTCCGGCGACCATGGCCTCGGCGGTCGCCACCCCGCTCGAACGCCAGTTTGGCCGCATTGCCGGGCTGACGGAGATGACCTCGACCAGCGCGCTCGGTTCCACCTTCGTCACGCTCCAGTTCAGTCTCAATCGCGACATCAACGCCGCCGGCCGCGACGTGCAGGCCGCTATCGACGCCGCCTCCGGCCAGTTGCCGGCGAACATGCCCACGCGCCCGCATTGGCGCAAGAGCAACCCGGCCGACGCGCCCATTCTGAACCTGGCGATGAGCTCGACAACGGTGCCACTCGCCGATGTCTACGACGTCGCCGATTCCATCGTGGCGCAGAAAATTGCCCAGGTGCAGGGCGTGGGGCAGGTGTTCATCTACGGCAGCGGCCAGCCCGCGGTGCGCGTGGAGGTCGATCTGCAGAAGCTGAACAGCTACGGCATCAGCCTCGAGCAGGTGCGCACTGTCCTCAACAACGCCAACGCCAACCTGCCCAAGGGGCGCTTTGAGAACGGCACGCAGGCCGCCGAGATCAACAACAATGACCAGTTGCTCGAGTCAGACCGCTACGGCCCGCTGCTGGTCGCCTGGCGCAACGGCGCTGCCGTGCGCCTGAGCGACATCGCGCGCGTGCATGAGGGCACCTCCGATTACCGCAATGCCGGCAGCGCCAACGGCGAACCCGCCATCACCATCGCCGTCTTCCGCCAGCCCGGTGCGAACATTCTTGAAGCCGTCGACCGCGTGCGGGCCGCGCTGCCCGAGCTGCGCGCCTCCATTCCGCCCACCATGCACCTGGTTGTCTCGCAGGACCGCTCGCCCACGATTCGCGCTTCGATTCAAGATGTCGAAGGCACGCTGCTGGTTTCGATTCTGCTGGTGGTGCTGGTGGTCTTTGCCTTCTTGCGTGACTGGCGCTCCACCGCCATCCCCTCCGTCGCTGTGCCGCTGTCGCTGGTGGGCACATTCGGCGTGATGTACCTGCTGGGTTACAGCATTGACAATCTCTCGCTGATGGCGCTGACCATCGCTACTGGCTTCGTGGTCGATGACGCCATCGTAGTGATCGAGAACATCGCCCGTCATATTGAAGCCGGCATGAAGCCCATGGCGGCAGCGCTGCTAGGCTCGCGCGAGATGGGCTTTACCGTGCTCTCCATGAGCACCTCGCTCATCGCCGTCTTCACGCCTATCCTGCTGATGGGCGGCATCATCGGCCGTCTGTTCCGTGAGTTTGCGGTTACGCTGAGCGTGGCGATTGCGCTTTCGCTCATCATCTCGCTCACCACTACGCCCATGCTTTGCTCGCGCTTTTTGCGGCATGAGTCGGGGCGCCACGGCCGCCTCTATCGCTGGTTCGAGGCGGGCTTTGAGACCATGAAGCGCGACTACGATCATGGCCTGCAATGGGTGCTGCGCCATCAGGCATTGGTACTCGGGGTCCTGCTGGCCACGGTTGCGCTTACGGGCTGGCTGTTCTGGACCATCCCCAAGGGCTTTTTCCCACAGCAGGATACCGGCCGGCTGAATGGCAGCATCGTCGGCGATCAGGATTTGTCGTTTGCCGCCATGCGCGCCAAGCTCGACCAATTTGTCGCTATCGTGCGTAAGGACCCGGCGGTTGATACCATGACCGCCTACACCGGCGGCAGCGCCACCAACACCGCCCGCCTCAACATCCAGCTCAAGCCGATTGCCGTGCGCAAGGTCAGCGCCGATCAGGTGATCGCCCGGCTGCGGCGCGCGGCCGGCGTCGTGCCCGGGGCGCAATTGTTCCTGAAGTCATTGCAGGATGTCTCCGTTGGCGGCCGCTTCAGCAGCGCCGCGTATCAGTACACGCTGGAATCGGACAACCTCACGGACCTTGACCATTGGGCGCCGCTGTTGATGAACCGCATGCGCTCGCTCCCCGAGCTGCGCGATGTCAACAGCGATCAACAAACGCACGGCCTCGAAGCCTCGCTGGTCATTGACCGCGACGCCGCCAGCCGCCTCGGCGTATCCATGCAGGCGATTGACGCGACGCTCAACGACGCCTTCGGTCAGCGCGAAGTCTCAACCATTTATAAAGGCATTAATCAGTACTTCGTGGTGCTTTCCGTCAACCCGCAGTTTCAGGACAATCCCGGCGGGCTGAAAGATATTTACGTCGCTTCGGTGCGTGGCGGCCTGGTGCCCATGAGCGCCTTCGCCCATTACGCACCCGACGAACTGACGCTGTCGGTCAACCACCAGGGTCAGTTGCCTGCTATCACGCTCTCGTTCAACCTGGCGCAAGGCGTCGCGCTGGGCGATGCGGTCAACGCCATCACCCAGGCGGAAAGCCAGATCGGCATGCCCTCCGACGTTCACGGCGGCTTTCAGGGCACCGCGCAGGCGTTTCAGTCTTCGCTCCGCTCCGAGCCGCTGCTGATCGCCTTTGCGCTGGCCGCCGTCTACATCGTCCTGGGCATGCTTTACGAGAGCTACATCCACCCCATCACGATTCTGTCGACGCTGCCCTCCGCCGCCGTGGGCGCGCTGCTGGCGCTGCTCTACTTCCGCAGCGACCTCAACTTCATGGCGCTCATCGGCATCATCCTGCTGATCGGCATCGTTAAGAAGAACGCCATCATGATGATCGACTTCGCTCTGCATGCCGAGCGCGTCGAAGGCCTGGCGCCGCGCGAGGCCATCCATAAAGCCGCGCTGCTGCGCTTCCGCCCCATCATGATGACCACCATGGCGGCCATGCTGGGCGCCGTGCCGCTGGCGGTGGCGGGCGGCACCGGCGCCGAGCTCCGTCAGCCCCTGGGCATCACCATCGTCGGCGGCCTCATTCTCTCCCAATCGCTCACCCTCTTCACCACTCCTGTGGTCTACCTCTACATGGACCGCCTGCAAGCCTCCGTCCGCGCGCTGTTTGGCCACCCCCGCCCTGCGTTGCAACCGGCGCCGGCGGGGGAGTAGCGGGCAACGGAACCGGCTTCGCCTGCATCTAAGCAGCCGCGGAACGGAATGCCGCACCTGGAGGGCGCGATGCAGCGATTCGGATGGGTGGTGGGATTGGGTCTACTGCTGGCAATTGGTGTGGCGGCGCAGGGCCCGAATCCGTTCGGGTTCCAGGGCAAGATTGAGCGCACGCCCCTGGGCACCGGCACCGTGGATGGCCATCCGGTAAAGATCGAGCAGGTTACGGTGACACTCACGGCGAGCCGGCGACGATGAAGGTGTGGGAGGCAACCGACCTGCACGGCTTTCCGGTGCGGGTGGAAATGGCCACGCCGCACGGGCCGATGACGATCGAATATAAAGATGTCAGTCTCGCGCCGCCGCCCGCGTCTCTGTTCACCAAGCCGGAAAACTGCATGACCATGCCGGGCATGTCTGGCGGAGGCCGGCTGCAGAACTAATGCTTCAAGCTTTTGATATAGGCGATCAGGCTGTCGAGATCTGCGGGGCTGAGATTGTACTGCGGCATGCCGCCCGACGTCATAGCCGGCGTGTAGTGTTGCAAATGCACTCGTAATGTGGCCTCGAGCTCAGTAGTCGCAACCTTCGCCAGACTCACGGCAATGGGAGTGCCGGCGCCATCGGCGCCGTGGCAGGCGATGCAGCCGTCGGAAGAGTACAGCTTGAGGCCCGCTACAACCTTGGGATCCGGAACCTCGTTTGCGGGCGCGGAAGTGGTCAGTGGCAGCCCGAACTGCTGCGGCTGGAAAGGCGCCTTCATGTACATGGCTTCGGCTTCGTCCTGCGCGTGCAGTTGCGTGCGCACCATTGCCGAGTTCTGGTCCTGGACATGGCTGAGCATCCCCAGGTAGGTCATCCCCAGAACCACGATGACCAGCGCCCCCATCACAACCGGACGGCGCCAGGGACGGCGTTCGGCCCGGCGATCCAGGAAGGGCAAGAGCAGAAACAGGGCGATCAGGATGGGAGGAATCACCACAATGCCCAGCGTGGCGTGGTTCTGCCAGACCTTGAGCCACTCAAACATAGGCAGGAAATACCACTCCGGGCGGGGAAGGAATTGCGTATCGGAGGGGTCGGCTCGGGCACCGAGTGGCGCCGGAGCGAAGTGCGCCAGCAGGCCCAGCGCGCAAATCACCAGCGCGGCAAAAGCCATGTCGTAGATGACCTGGCGGGGATAGAACGGTTCGGTGCGCAACGGCCGGACATCCTCGGGAGCACGAATTGGCCCGGCGGCGCCGGCGCGCCGGAAAAGAAAGATATGGGCGCCGATAAAGGCGAAAATCAGACCGGGCAACAGGAACACATGGGCGAAGTAGAAGCGGGACAAGGTCATCGTGCCCAGGACTTCGCCGCCGCGGACAAACCGCTCCAGGGCGCTGCCAATGAACGGCAACTCGCCGATGATGTTGGTGCCCACCGAGGTGGCGAAATAGGCGCGCTCATCCCAGGGCAGAAGGTAACCGGTAAATGCCATGCCCAGAACCAGCGCTGCCAGCACCGCTCCGGATAGCCATAGCAGCTCGCGGCGGCGCTTGTAGGCGCCGTAGGAGGTGGTCTGGATGAGATGCAGCGCGAGGACGACAATCATGGCGCTGGCGCCGTAGACATGCAGGCTGCGGATGAACTCGCCCGCCGCCACCTGCTTGCTGATGTAGGCGACCGAGCTGTGCGCGCTCGACGCCGAAGGCACGTAGTAGAGGGCCAGGCAGAGACCAGTGATGACTTGCGAAAGGAACAGGAACAGCAGCCCGGAGCCGAAGACGTAGGCAAAGCGTGCGCCTCCGGGGATCGGCTCGTCCAGCGCAACACGCAGGAGTTGATCGAGGCCGGTGCGCTGATCGATCCAGGCGCGCAGGCCGGGACGGGAATTGGCGGGTTGAGGCGAAGCAGGCATGGCGGTTCCCCGTTAGTCCATCGGCACGCGGCGCGACAATTGCGGCTGGAAGAGCGCAAAGCGCACCCGCAGACGGCCGTCCTCGATCGAGGTCTCCAGCGAGTCCATGCCGCGGCGCGACGCGCCCGAGACATACTTGCCGAGGGGCGTGAAGACGCTGTTGTGGCAGGGGCAGAAGAAGTAGTCGCGCGACTTTTCCCAGCCGATGGCGCAGCCGAGGTGTGGACAGATGGAGGAAAGAACCTGCAGCTTGCCGGAGCTGTCGCGGATTACGTAGACCGTTTCCGGCAGCGCCGCCTGCCGCCAACCGTCGGTGCGGGTCACCTGGATAGCCTTGGTGGCCGGAGCGATGAGGTTTTCGTAATCGCTTACCGGCCCGAGATCGGACCATCCGAAGCCGCCACCCCGCTCCAGGACCGGCGAGAGCACCATGCGGACGACGGGCACCGACAGTAGAACGCCGACTCCCGCCACGCCGATGCCCAGCAAAGCAGTGAAAAACCGCCGCCGTGGCAGTTGCGGCTCGCCCGTTCCGGCGGGTTCCGACGAGTCAGACATAACCGTGTGCCCCCTTTACTTCGATGGACGCTGGCCGGCTACTTCTTTTTGACCAGCGTCCGCAGATAGCCCACCAGTTCCTTGATCTGCGCTTCGCTCAGCTTGTCTTTGTAGGAGGGCATGGTATGGCCGACACCGTTGCTGATCTCATGGATGAGTTCGGCGTCGGTCTGCTTCTGCACTTCCTCGGAGCGCAGGTTAACTATGCCCATCTTCTTGCCCACGGCGCTGCCGCTGCCGTCGGGTCCATGGCAGACGGCGCATTTCGAGTTGAACAGACTCTGGGCGCTCTGCGCGCCGGCTCGCACCGGCAGAAACAGCAGGACCGCTGCCGCCAACGCCATCAATACTGTCCACTGCATCCGGACTTTCATCGTTGGTTCTCCTTGTTTAAAACGCATACTGCACCGATAACGTGAAGTTACTGCCGTTGAAATTCTGGAGCGGCAACGGCGCCAGGCCCACCGGATTGGCGATGCCTTCGTCGTGATACTGATAGTAGTTCCAGGCAAAAATGCCGGCAATTCCCTGCGCCAAATCCACTTTGAGGCGCGCCGAGGGGCGGAGGTAGTTGAAATCCAGCGGGCCGGTCGGCTGCAGCGGATTCAAAAACAGCGTGGTCCCACGCGCGATGCTGCCGGCGTAGCCGAACGAGGCAGTCACCCGCTTCTGCGGCTTCCACATCACGTCGCTGTAGGTGTAATGGTCCTTGTTGGAGTAAAAGGCCAGCGCCCCCAGCGGGCCGGTAGCGCCCACGACAGGGCAGGGCGTGGTGAAGGCCGTGGGGCTGGCAGCAAAGCAGATGTCGGCCTGGGTGTAGACGTTGAATTCGTTGTAGCCGAAATCAAAATAGAAGTCGCCGCCGGGCGCCAGCGTAATGCCGCCGCCGTAGTTGCGGTCGTGCTCGAGGTGATTGACGGTGTACACGTTGTCCCGGTTTTGCGCGATATCGACCGCGCCGTTCACCGTCAGCCAGGAGCGGGGGCTGTAGGTGCCGCGCACCTTGTACTCCTGCACCTGCCGCGGGCTGATGCGTGTAAAGGCATTGTCGCGGTAGCCAAACAGGAAGTCCGAGTACAGCCGCAGGTCGTTGCCCGGCCGCGCATCGGCGCCCAGCAGCAGATCGTGCTCGTGAATCAGGTAGAGGTTGCGGCTGCTGTCATTGCCCCCATCGGGCAGCGGATTGGAGGGTGAACCTTCCGTAATCGAGCCGTCCGCATTTTGGCTGCAGCCATCCGGCAGCACGCCGCTTGCCAGGGCGCAGTCGCCCCGCGCCGCAAGAAAAAGGTTGGCGGCGCTGGCGGTCGCACCTCCGGGAAAGAAGATGTCGCCGGTCTCAAACGTGGCGCTGTAATCGGCAATGGTGCGGGCGGTATAGGCGTAACCGATGCGGGTCGTCAACCGCGGATTGAGCTGATAGCGGATTTCCAGTTCGTCCGACGTCAGCTTCTGGGCCAGAAATTGCGACACAAACTGCGAAACCACGTCGGCCGGCGAGGAAGCATTGTGCTGCGGGCATTGCGGGCCGTTGAATGGCGCCGGGCATAGGCTGGCAAAGTTGCCCGGGTTTACCGGGGAAATCGGCAGCAACAGGCCGGTCTGCCCGGCCGCCGGCGGCTTCGTTCCGAACAGATTCACTTGCGCCGTGTCCCAGAGCGAGGGCTCGCGCCAGTTGTCGTAGTGAAAGGCATCAAAGATGTCCAGCTTGGCGTTGAGCTGATAATCGCCCGACCAGTCGGCCCGCGCCGCCACACGCGCGGCGTTGGCCGGCCCTGAGGTATTGCTGCCGCGGCTCAGCGTGCGCGTGGTCCAGCCGTTGATGGCTTCCAGGTAATCGGTCGTGCTATTGCGGTCGCTGCTGTAGCTGGCGGAGCCGTCCATGGTGAGGTGGGCAATGTCGCTCGACTGGAAGCTGAAGCGCTCGGTCGGAAACGAGCCCCGCGGCCGTCCGACGCGGCTGTAGGCGAGGTAGCCGTTGCAGTTGGGATTGGCCGTTGGAGGGTTGGTGCCGGGGTTCGCGACCGGCGCCGCGCATGGACTGCCCCCTTTGGTATTGAACACAATTCCCAAATCCGCAGGCGTACCGTTGGTCAGCACGTAGCCGAAGCTCTGATCCGTGATGGTGTTGTCCTGCTTGAAATAGCTCAGCAGTTCATCAAACGACAGCGTCGTCTTGGGCGTCAGCCGGTAGTCCACGCCCATGCGGTAGTCGTTGGTGGTGTAGTGAAAGTTCTCCGCCAACAGCGGTTCGGTCCCGCCCTCGACAGTCGTGAAGCCCGGCCCCTCATCCACGTTGTGCCCAAAGCCGAGCCGGAAGCGCACGCGCGAGTCGGGAAACAGCGTCAGGTCATAGCCCTGCATCATCCGCGTCCGGTCCAACGAGTGCGGCGAACTGGCGATGGCGACCGCCGGGTTCGAGCTTGCCGGATTCAGCGGATTGGCGAGCAGATTGTAATCCCAGAAATCCACGTCCCGCCGGAAAACCGCCCGGAAGTCGTAGACTTTCGCTTTGCTGATCCGCAGCCGGCTGACGTCGTTCGGGTCGCCGCCGTAGCCGGAATTGGCAAAGCTCAGGGTGTCAAGCAACGGTTCGTTATGATCGAGCGCCTGCATCATCAGATTGAAGTTGAACAACCGCAGGCCGGATTGCAGATTTTCGAAGGTATCGTAGTTGTTGAGATTGCCGCTGATCTGGCTGTCGCGGCCGCCCAGCTCGGTGGTCTGGTGCAGACTGAAGCCGCTCACTGGCGCTGGGGGCGCCGCGGTTGCCGCCTGGCTCTGCTGGCCGGCAAGTCCCACCCCGCCTGCCAGCGCGAGCACCCAGGCACAACAGTAAAGGGTCCGGATCTGGCGCTTCATGGCGTGTTGCTCCTATCGGAAGAACGTCGCGCTGAAATTGGAACCGTGGATCTGGGTATGGCACATCGTGCAGGCCTGGTACTGCGCCGACTGGTTGTGGAACGACGGCGCTCCCGGTGCATTTGCGAACGAGGTGGTGTGGCACTGCAGGCAGAGGATGTTGACGTTGCTCACCTTGAGCAAGTGCGGATTGGGTGAGCCGTGGGGCGAATGGCAGCCGGTGCAGCCCACCAGATTCACCGCCTCGTGCTCGAAGACGAAGGGCCCGCGCTTGTCCACATGGCAGGTGAAGCAGACCGCATCCTGGCTCGAGGCCGTGCACAACTGATGCGGCTGGCTGGTGCCGTGCGGGTTGTGACAGTCAGTGCACTGCACCAGCCCTTCGTTCACGCGGTGATGGAAGGGCATCTGGAACTGCGCCTGCTGCTGCACGTGGCAGGAATAGCACAGTACCGGCTGTTCCTTCGCCAGCAGAAAATTGGGCGTTGCGGGATGGTGAATCGAGTGGCACGACGTGCAGGCGACGCCATTCTTGCCGTGCAGGGACTCGACCACCTGCATGTGCTGCGCTCCCGATGCGTGGCAACTGAGGCAGGCGCTCATGACCGCGGCTGGCGTGGCGCGCGTGAAGACGAAGAGCTTGCTGAAATCGGTGGGATCGGCGATGTGGCTGGCGCCCGGTCCGTGGCAGGCCTCGCAGCCTTGCACCGGCGCGCCTCCCTTGGGGTGCGTGGTCACCTGCCAGTGCGGCGCGTGCTGCCAGAGCGCATACTCCTCTTCATGGCAGGGCTGGCAGGCCTGCGCGCCCATGTAGCCGGTGGCCCTGGCTTGCGCGGCGGGAGCCGGATGCGCTGCTGCCTGCTGCGCCGCGGCGCGCGCCTGCCGCTGCGCCCGGCCTGCCAGTCGGAACCCCGCTACCGCAATCGTTGCCGCCAGCAACGCGGCAACGGCCAGTCCTGGCCGCTTCCCTCCTCGTCGTGCCGGTGCCAGGTTGCACCTCCCGCCCGCAGCTCACACCCTGAAAAAAGTATATCTCTCGCGGGACGTAGATTGTCAAGCGTGTTCGCAGAAAAATGTGGTTGCTCGACCGGTCATCGTTTCAATTCGGGCGCCGCTCTTCTGCAACCGCTGTCGCATTTGGGTCGTCAGCTAATTCCGCGGGTTCCGATTGTTTCTGCCGAGGATCACTACTTATTTTCGACGGTGTAATGGATAGTCTGCGATACTATCCAGCCGTTTTCGATCACGAACGAGTCGGCGCCGTCCCGAACACGCGCATGTTCGGCTTCGGCCGCCCACTCCAGGAATGCCACGCGGCCCTCGATCAGGCGGTTCGCGTAGACGTAAGGTGCTTTCGGCAGCTCCTGTTCGAGCAGGCGCGCAAGCTCCCGTGCACCCTCGCGGCCGCGGAAGATGCCTCGGCGCTCCAGGATGACGATGTCGGGCGAAACGTTGCGCTCGATATCATTCTCGAACTCATGCTCGCCGGTGAGGCGGAGATGATCCTCAAATACCTCCACGGCGGAACGGCGTCTCAGATCATCGATCATGGAGTCCTCCTGCATCGGATAGTAGTCCTCGCCAGGTTCGTGCGTTCCCTGCGGTTATCCAGGCATCCCCGGAACCGGCGGTGGGTACTGCGGTGATTTTAGTTGCGACCCCGATGCCCCTGGTTGCTCCGCGGAAATCGGCGCAGGGAAATAGCTGTCCCTAGGAGAGAACAGTTCCTCGGTCGGATGGCATCTCAAAACCAGGCGCAGGCTCCGCGCGGGTGGGTTACCGGACGGTCTGGTAGCCCATTCCTACTGCCACACTCTTTGCACGCGGTTGGGTGAGACTGGGGCCGACGCCTTTACGATCATGAAGGGAGCCGCAGCCTGCCGCTGCCGCGACGACGTGACTTGCTGCCGCGCAATTCCGATTGCGATTGCTACAATGCTGCTACCGTCTTCAAAAATCGTATCGTGGAAGTAGGCGGCAACGGTTCTATTCTAAACACCCGGGGCTATAGCTCAACGGTTAGAGCAGCGGACTCATAATCCGTTGGTTGCAGGTTCGAATCCTGCTGGCCCCACCAGCTAGGTCTGCAGCAGGCGCGCGCGCAGGGCCGGTTCGGACGCGCAGTCAATGGCCGTCCAGGCCAGTGCCAGTGCGCCTTCGACTACCGCGCGGTCGGCCTTGGGCGTAATGCAGTGGGCCGTAAACTCCGGCTGATGATTGCCCGCGGGCAACGAGTCCAGGCCGATCATGGGATGAATCGAGGGAATCGCGCGGCTGACGTTACCCATGTCGGTTGAGGCCGCCAGCCGCTCCATACCCGGCGGCAGCGGCGGGAATTTCCGCCCTGCGGCTTCGGCGTTGCGCCGGTAGCAGGCGCCCAGCTCGTGGTCGAAATGCATGTCCGCGTAAGGCTTCGAGCCGCCGCGAATTTCGATGCCGGCGCCAGTCGCCAGCGCCCCGGCTTTGAAGCAGCGTTGCACTTTCTCCCGCACATCTTCCAACTGCTCCAGCGTCTGCGCCCGCACGATATAGCGCGCCGCGGTGTGCGCGGGAATCACATTGGGCGCGCCGCCGCCGTGGGTGATGATGCCATGCACGCGGTCGGTCGGCCGCAACTGCTGCCGCAACAGCCCGATCGCGGTCTGCGCCACCGTCAATGCGTCGGCGGCATTGATGCCCTGCTCGGGAAAGGCCGAGGCGTGCGCCTCCTTGCCGGTGTAATGCACCTCGAACATGCTGGCGGCAATGATCCCCATCTCGACTATCTCGATCGGCGCCGGGTGCGCCATCATCGCCGCATGAACACCCTCGAACAGGCCCGCTTGCAGCAGCCGGATCTTGCCGCTGTCATCACCCACTTCCTCCGCGGGCGTGCCAATCACGCTCACGGTCAGGCCCACGTCATCGGCGACCGCGGCGGCCGCCAGCCCTGCTCCCAGCGACATCGCCGCGATGAGGTTGTGCCCGCAAGCGTGGCCGATTTCCGGCAACGCGTCATATTCCGCGCACAGCGCCACATGCACCGGCCCGCTGCCCACTCGCGCCAAAAACGCCGTCGGCAGCCCGCCCACCCCACGCGTCACCCGGAAACCGGCGCCATCCAGCTCCTCGCACAGCCACGCGCAGGCTTTTTCTTCCTCAAATCCCAGCTCGGGATGCGCGTGAATGCGGTGGCTGAGGTCGACCAGATTCTTTTCTGCCTGGCGCATGCGCGCCTGCGCTTGCTGTTTTGCGTTCATCGGATTCCTTTCGCCGGAGCCAGCAGATGCGGGATCGAGGTTGCCAAACCCTCGGGCGACCAGGCGTGGACAATCGTCTGCGCCACGCGGCCGATGAACAACTCGGCTTTGTTGTCCGGCGTCCAGGACTGGTCCGGGTTGTTGTAGGTGAACATCGAGATCACCACCTGCCCGCTCCGCGTGTACACCAGCGCCACGTCGTTGCGCACCGCGTCGAGCTCGCCCACCTTGTCGGCGATGGGCGACAGCCCGTCGCTCGCATCGGCATCGTCGAGATAGCGGGGAATCATCTCCCGGTCCTGCTGGTCGCGCATGATGTTGATCATCTCACGGCACAGACTGCGATTCCCGAGGTCGCAGCGATAGATCCGCTCCAGCATCTCGCCCATTTCGCGCGCCGTCGTCTTGCCCAGCCCAAACTGTTTTTGATCGGCCGGCTGCGGTCCCGCCGCCGGCATAAACACTTTCTTGTAGAAATAGGTGTTCTTCATGCCGATCTGCGCCAGAAACGCATTGGTTGGCTTGAGTCCCACCGCATCGATGACCATATTGGTGGCGGTGTTGTCGCTCAGCGTCATCATCAGCGCAATCGTGTCGCGCAGGCTCAGCCGCTCGCCCGGCGTCAGAATCCGCAAAATGCCGCTGCCCTCGACCTGGTTCGCTTTCGTCAGCGTCAACGGCTGTGCCAGCGATAAGCGCACGGCTTTTACCTGCCGGAACGCTTCCAGCATCAGCGAGACCTTAATGACGGATGCCGTCGGCACCGGCCGGTTGGCATCGATTGCGACCACCGCCCCAGTCCGGAGGTTTTTGGCATACAGAGCTACGTGTCCAGGATACGTGCGGGTTATCGCCTCCAGCCGCGATTGCAGCCCCGCTTGCGCCGCGGCGCCCAGCGCCATCGCCGCCATCAGACCGCTTAGAACCAGCATCTTCGGTGTGTGCATGGCCTCCAAGATACACCTGTCAATGCTGGCTTGCCTATACTTGTCGTACCGGCCCCGGATAGCGCGCCAACAGGGTGTCGGCAGTGAGGAGCAGCATGCCTTCCACGATGGCTTGTGCGAGCAGGATGCGATCGAAGGGGTCGCGGTGCAGCCATGGAAGCGCGGCGCTGGCGATTCCATGGCGCCCGTCGATCGAGATCTCGCTGTATCCGCTGTCCAGCAGGTCCGCCCTTAATCCGGCAGCATCCAAGTCGAAGCCCCGCTTTCGACGGCTACTTTTAACCGCGAGCTCCCAGATGCTTGCGGCGCTGAACCAAAGCTCGTGATTTCCATCCTCCAGGAGCCGCGCCGCGGCTTCCGGGAGGTATGCAGGTGTAGAGGCGCCCCACACCAGCAACTGTGAGTCCAGAAGCAGCTTCACCGCTTCCGCCGTTTTGGGCCATAGAACATCTCTTCGATCTCGTCCGCCATCATGGTATTAAAGTCGTCGGGTATCTTGTACCGTCCGAGGGCAAACCCGACGCGGGGCTTTTTCGGGTTCGACTCGAGGCGCTTTACCTCGACCAGCGGCTTGCCTGCCTTGGCGATGATAAAGGGCTCGCCGGCGACCGCCTCCTCGATCAGGCGCGACAGATTGGTTTTCGCGGCGTGGATATTGACAACTTTCACGGTGCACTCCTAGACTAAACTTAGTCTAGCTAGTTTAGTTTATCTGGCCGCGCGCAACAACAACACCGCGCCCGAGAGCAAGTCATCGGGACTGATCGCAGTGCACCACAGCCTGGCGGAGTGCCTCGCGGCCTTCTGCGTTGACGCTGGAAAAGCCAAGCGGCGTCGCGGCAAAAGCCGCCTCCAGTTCGCGGCGTGCGACCGGGCGCTCATTCCCGCTCAGCCGGTCCCATTTTGTGGCTACAAGCTGGAGCGCCCGGCCGCGGCGGCGCAGCCACCCCGCCATATCCCGGTCCGGCGCCTGGGGCTTCAGCCGCGCGTCCACCAACAGCAGCACGAGCCGCAGCGCTTCCCGCTCGCTCAGATACGCCTCCACCAACTCTCCCCAGCCTGCGCGCTCGTGGCGCGCCGCTTTGGCATATCCGTACCCAGGGCAATCCACCAGCCGCACCAATCCGCCGTTTACCGTGAACAGGTTCAGCAGCCGCGTCCGCCCCGGCGTCCGGCTGGTTCGTGCCAGGTTGTGTTGGCCGGCAAGTGTGTTCAGCAGGCTCGATTTGCCAACGTTCGAGCGCCCCACCAGGGCGATCTCCGGCACCCCATCCTGCGGCAGATCGCCCAACGATGCGCACGACTTCTCGAATGTGACTTGAAACTCCAGCGAGAACTCAAGCGCCCTCGGGCGCCTCCTCCCGACTGACAACCGACAACGGATGACTGACGTTCTACTGGTGCAGTTCCGCCGCGGGCGCGGTGGCCGCGACTGCCGCGTCCGCGTTGAGCTTCTGGATCGGCCGCTCCAGCGCCGTTTCCAGCACCTGGTCCATGGTCTCGACGGGATGAATGGTCAGCAGCGCCCGGATGTTGTCCGGCAGCTCGGCCAGGTCTTTCTCATTGTCGCGCGGCAGGATGATGTGGGTGATGCCGTGCCGGTGCGCCGCCATGAGCTTCTCTTTCACCCCGCCAATGGGCAGCACCTTGCCCCGCAGCGTGATTTCCCCGGTCATGGCGATATCGTTGCGCACCGCAATCCGCGTCAGCGCGCTGGTGATTGCCGTCGCCATGGTGATGCCGGCCGAGGGACCGTCTTTCGGGATCGCGCCTTCGGGTACGTGCACATGAATATCGAGATTGCGGTAAAAGTCTCGCGGCAATCCCAGCAGGTGCGCCCGGCTGCGGATGTAACTCATGGCCGCCTGTGCCGACTCCTGCATCACATCGCCCAGCTTGCCCGTCAGCATGAGCTTGCCCTTGCCGTCCATCAGGGTGACTTCGGTGGACAGCATCTGGCCGCCCACTTCCGTCCACGCCAGCCCCGTAGCCAGGCCGACTTCGCTCGACTCGAGTTCATGCGGATCGCGGAACTTCAACACGCCCAGATACTCGCCCAGGTTGACCGGCGTGATCGTCTCGCTGACCTTCCGCCCTTCTTTCACCACCCGCCGCGCGACTTTACGGCAGACGTTGCCGATCTCGCGCTCGAGATTGCGCACGCCGGCCTCGCGCGTGTAGCCGTTGATCAGCGCCGCCAGGCCCGCTTCGCTGAAGCTCAGATTCCTGGCCGTCAGTCCGGCCGCCTTGAGCTGCTTGGGAATCAGAAACCGGGTGGCAATTTCCGCTTTTTCCAGCTCCGTGTAGCCCGACAGCCGGATCACTTCCATGCGGTCCTGCAAGGCCTGCGGAATGGTGTGCAGCACGTTCGCCGTGGTGATGAACATCACCTGCGACAGGTCGTAGTCAATGTCGAGATAGTGATCGTTGAAGGCGTTGTTCTGCTCCGGATCGAGCACTTCCAGCAGCGCCGCCGAAGGATCGCCACGGAAATCGGCGCTCATCTTGTCCACTTCATCGAGCAGGAAGACCGGATTCACGGTCCCCGCCTTCTTCATCATCTGCAGAATCTGGCCCGGGAGCGCGCCAATGTAGGTGCGCCGATGCCCGCGGACCTCAGCTTCGTCGCGCACGCCGCCCAGTGACAGCCGCACGAACTTGCGCCCCGTCGCCCGCGCAATCGACATGCCCAGCGAGGTCTTGCCCACGCCGGGAGGGCCGACAAAGCACAGGATCGAGCCTTTCGGGTTCTTGACCAACTGCCGCACGGCCAAAAACTCCAGGATCCGTTCCTTGATCTTTTCCAGGCCGTAGTGATCCTGATTCAGGACTTTCTCGGCTTTGCCGATGTCGCGGATGTCTTTGCTGCGTGCAGTCCAGGGCACCGCCAGCATCCAGTCGAGATAATTCCGCGAAACCGTCGATTCTGCCGACATGGGCGGCATAAGTTCCAGCCGCTTCAGTTCCTGCAGCGCCTTTTCCTTCACTGGCTTGGGCATGCCGGAGGTGTCGATTTTTTTCTTCAGCTCGTCAAACTCGCTCTTTTCCCCGCGCCCCAGTTCCTTCTGGATGGCTTTGATCTTCTCGCCCAGGTAGTACTCGCGCTGCGCTTTCTCCATCTGCCGCTTCACCCGGCTCTGGATGGCACGGTCCACGTTGAGCTTCTCCATTTCGATTTCGAGCAGCTCGGCCAGCCGCAGCAGCCGTTCGGTTGGTTCGAACATCTCCAGCAGCGGTTGCTTGTCGCTCACCGGCAGTGTCAGATGCGCTGCCATGGTGTCGCTCATCTGCTCCGGGTCGTCCGAGCGCACCGCGCTCAGCATGGCCTCGTAGTTAAGCGACTGGTTCTGCTTTACGAACTGCTCGAACAGTCCGGTCACTTTCTGCATGAGCTGTTCGACTTGCGGTGTGACCACGCTGGTGCGGGGCGCATCCGCCCGCAGCGCGGCGCGAAAAAAACCTTCGGCTTCGTCGACCGTCGCTACGCGCCCGCGTTCGACACCCTCCACCAGCACGCGTACGTTCCCGTCCGGCAGCCGCACGCTCTGCACAATGGTCGCAATCGTGCCCACGCTGTGGATTTGCTCCGGCCGCGGCTCGTCCTGCGAGGCGTCGTGCTGTGTCGCCAGGAAGATCTTCTTGTCCTCCAGCAGCGCCGCTTCCAGCGCCTTGACCGAGGCCGGCCGGCCCACCACAAACGGGGTCATCTGATGCGGAAAAATGACCATGTCCCGGATGGGCATCATGGGCAGGGATCGAAGTGCGGCCTGTACCTTTTCTTTCGGCATGGCTTTCTGTACCTGTGACCTGTAACCTTGAGCCGCTTAGCCGGCCTTTTCCAGGGTGGGCAGCATCACTTCCCGCCGCTCCACCATTTGCTTGGTTACCTGAAACTCCCGCACCCGCTTCTGCTGCGGCAGGTTGTACATCAGGTCCAGCATCAGCTCTTCCAGAATCATCCGCAGGCCGCGCGCACCCACTTTCCGCGCCAGCGCCTCGTCGGCTATCTGTTCCAGGGCGGCTTCGTCA
This sequence comes from Acidobacteriota bacterium, assembly GCA_004299485.1. Classification (NCBI taxonomy): domain Bacteria; kingdom Pseudomonadati; phylum Acidobacteriota; species Acidobacteriota bacterium. The sequence continues at coordinate 230,403 of SCQP01000008.1, read as the reverse complement.
AAGCGCAGCTTCACATTCTCGAATTCGAACAGTTTCTGGTACTGCCGCACCAGCGCGTTGCGCGGCCGCGTCAGAATCTCAATCAGCGCCGTCCGGTCCAGGTCGTCCAGAACGCCGATGACCGGCAACCGGCCTACAAATTCCGGAATTAATCCGAACTTGATCAAATCCGCCGGTTGCACCTGGCTCAGTAACGCCGTATCGCGCTGCCGCACCGGCAGCGGACTCGCCGCCGTGTCCGCCTCGCCGCGGAAGCCCATGGCGCGCTTGCCCACCCGCCGGCCAATCACCTTTTCCAGGCCCACAAACGCCCCGCCGCAGATGAACAGAATGTTGCTCGTGTCCACCGGCGTGAACTCCTGGTGCGGATGCTTGCGTCCGCCCTGCGGCGGCACGTGCGCCACCGTGCCTTCCAGGATCTTCAGCAGCGCCTGCTGTACCCCCTCGCCGCTCACGTCACGTGTAATCGAAGGGTTTTCATCCCGCCGCGAAATCTTGTCGATTTCGTCGATGTAGATGATGCCGTGCTGCGCGCGAGCTACGTCTCCCTCCGCCGCCTGCAGCAGCTTGAGGATGATGTTCTCCACGTCTTCGCCCACGTAACCGGCTTCGGTCAGCGTGGTGGCGTCGGCGATGGCAAAGGGCACATCCAGCACTTTCGCCAGGGTCTGCGCCAGCAACGTTTTGCCGGTGCCCGTCGGCCCGACCAGCAGAATGTTGGCCTTTTGCAACTCCACCTCGCTGGTGGTACGCATGCGGTTCATGTGCAGCCGCTTGTAATGGTTGTACACCGCCACCGCCAGCCGTTTCTTGGTCGAGTCCTGACCGATGACGTACTCGTCCAGAAAGGCTTTCACTTCGTGCGGTTTGGGCAGCGTCTGCACGCCATGTGTCTGCGGTTCGGCGCGGTCGTCTTCCAGAATCGAATTGCACACCGCCACGCACTCGTCGCAAATGTAGGCGCGCGGGTACTCATTTGGGCTGGAGATCAGCTTCGCCACCGCCTCCTGGCTTTTGTGGCAGAACGAGCAGCGCAGCGTTTCCGGGTTTCCGTTTCGTGGTTTCACAGTGGTTTTACTCCGTACAGCCTATAACCAACCGTCCACTTGCCGGCGGCTCCAGCCGTCATTTGTGCTTAGTGATGATATCGTCAACGATGCCGTATTCCTTAGCTTGCTCGGCCGTCAGGATGTGATCGCGCTCCACATCGGCTTCAATTTTGCTCATTTCCTGGCCCGTATGCTTGACGTAAATTTCATTCGTGAGCTGCCGCAGCCGCAGGATTTCCCTGGCGTGAATGTCAATATCGGTCGCTTGGCCGCTCAGTCCCCCCATCGACGGCTGATGAATCAGCACTCGGGACGTTGGCAGTGCAAAGCGCTTCCCCTTCGCGCCCGCCGCCAGCAGCAGCGAGGCCATGCTCGCCGCCTGCCCGATGCAGATGGTGGTCACATCCGGCCGGATGAATTGCATCGTGTCGTAAATCGCCAGCCCCGCGGTAATCGATCCGCCCGGGCTGTTGATATAGAGCGAAATGTCTTTTTCGGGATCTTCGGCTTCCAGAAACAGCAATTGCGCCGTTACCAGATTGGCGACGTTGTCGTCGATCGGCGTGCCAATGAAAATAATGTTGTCGCGCAACAGGCGCGAAAAGATGTCGTACGCCCGCTCTCCGCGCGGGGTCTGCTCGACCACCATCGGAACCAAGCCCATGGGTATCCTTATTCCTTTGCCGCGGTCTTCCCGGTCGCCTGCGGTTCCTGTCCAAATCCGCCTTGCGTCGCGCTCTCCACTAGAAGCGCCAAAGCCTTTTCCTGACGGATTCTGTTCTGGATCCTATCCAGACCACCATTCTCTGTCAATCGCGCGCGCACGGAATCCGGGCTTTGCCTGAGTTCTGCCGCCGCTTGCTGTACTTCCGCATCCACCTCTTCAGGGGTGGCCGTCAAATTTTCCTGCCCTGCAATCTTGTCCAGCAGCAATCCCGCCCGCACATCCCGTTCGGCATCGGTCATGTGCCGCTCGCGCAGCTTGCTCCAGTCGACTTCCAATTTCCTTAAGTCCACGCCCTGCCGCGCCAGCCCGTGCAGGTTACGCTCGATGCGGTCTTCAATCCGCCGGTCCACCATCGCCTGTGGTACCGGAAACGCCACCTGCGCCAGCAGGGTATCCATCAACTTTTCTTCCACCGTATGGCGCGCCGTGTGCCTGCGCTCCGCTTCCAGCCGCTGCCGCACCCACGCGCGCGCTTCTGCAGCGGTCGTGGTGCCCAGGGTCTCGGTAATGGCAGGATCGGTCAACTCCGGGATCGCCTTCTTTTGGATGCTGTTCAGCTTCAAATGGTATCGGCGCGTCTGCCCCTGCAGCGCCTGGTCCGGAAAATCAGCAGGATAGTTGACCTCCAAGTCCCTCTCTTCGCCAATTTTCATACCGCGCAGCGCCGCGCTGAACTCCGGTAGCGTCGCCTCCGCGCCCACGTCGATCGGCACTTCACTGCGTTTGGCCTCTTCTTCATTTGCCGGCTCCGGGGCATCGGCTGGCCGCGCTTCCGCGATCGCCGTCAGCCCGTCGGCGGCTTCGGTCGCATCGCTCGGCTCCAGGTGGCTGTGCCGTTCCTGCAAGCTCTCGACCGCGGCTTCCACTTCCTTGTCGCTGACTTCGAGCGCCGGCATATCAACCCGGATTGCCTTGTAGTCTCCCGGCTCAAACACCGGCATCACCTCGAAGCTGGCTTTGAACTTCAGTGCCTCGCCCGGCTCGAACTTGACGTCGCTCAAGCGCGGCTGCGACACCGGCTCCAGGCTCTCGCGCTCAAATGCCGCCCGCAGGTGTGCCGGCACCAGCGTCTCCAGCGTCTCTTCCCGGATCTTCGCGTTGAAATGCTGCCGCACCAGGTTCAGCGGCGCCTTGCCCGGCCGGAAGCCCGGAATGCGCGCCCGCTTCTGAATCCCCTGTGCGATCCGCGTGTATTCGCGTTCCACTTCGCCCGCGGGGACTTCCACTTCCACCTCGCGGATGCATTCACTCGTACTTGCCATTCGAGCAATTATAGACTGTATTGCATGCAGGCATTACGCATCCACACGCATGGAGGGCCGGAGGTGCTGAAGCTGGAGGCGGCGCCCGATCCGGTGCCGGCGCCCGGCGAAGTTCTGGTGCGCGTGCGCGCCTGCGCTCTCAACCATTTAGATCTGTTTATTCGTGAGGGCATACCCGGCATCAAAATTGGCCTGCCGCGCATTCTCGGCTGCGACATCGCCGGCGAGCGTGCCGACAACGGCGAGCGCGTCGTCGTTGCGCCCGGTGTCGGCTGCGGCCACTGCCATTTCTGCCTCGATGGGCGCGATAACGAATGCCGCCAATATCAGGTGTTCGGCTACCAGCGCGACGGCGGCTGCGCCGAGCTGGTTGCGGTGCCCGAACGCTGTCTCATCCCCATGCCGCCGCAGCTTGATTTCGTGCAGGCCGCTTCCATGCCGCTCGTGTTTCTCACCGCCTGGAACATGCTGGTGCGCCGCGCCGGGGTTCAGCCCGGGCAAAGGGTGCTGGTCTGGGCTGCCTCAAGCGGCGTTGGCATCGCCGCCGTTCAGATCGCGAAATTCTTCGGCTGCCCCGTCATCGCCACCGCCGGCGGCGCCGCCAAGTTAAAGCTTGCCCATGATCTCGGCGCGGATGAAGTCGTTGACCATTACGACGCTGCAACGCCGGTGTCCAAAGCTGTCAAGCGCTGGGCGCCCGAAGGCGTCGATATCGTTGTCGAGCACGTCGGCCAGGCAAGCTGGGAGCAAAGCGTGCGTTCCCTCGCCCCCGGTGGCACGCTCGTCACCTGCGGCGCCACCACCGGTTACGACGCCACAATCGACCTTCGCTTCCTGTTCTCGCGCCAGCTCCGGCTGATTGGCAGCTATATGGGACGCCGCGCCGACCTCGATACCGTGTTTGCGCTCATCGCCGCCGGCCGCCTTCGCCCCGTCGTCGACCGCACCTTCCCTCTCGCTCAAGCCCCCGACGCCCATCGCTACCTCGCCGCCAAGAAGCAGTTCGGCAAGGTTGTACTGACGCTGGCCTAAAACAGCTCGGTGTCTAGTGGTGCGATGAAGTCGATACCCGGTACGTGCAGGCGACACAGCGCGCGATTGTTGGTCAGAAACAGATTGGCCCGCGCCCGTGCGGCAGAGGCCAGATGGATTGCGTCGGCGGGTGCGACGCGACACACCGCCCGTATACGCGCGAAGTGATCGGCTGTTTCCTCATCGAAATGGATAATTTCGATTTCCGGTGGTCGCATCAGCCGCCGTAGTTTTTCGACCGCCGCCAGGTCTCCTAGCCGGTAGGGCCGAACCATAATTTCGCCCAGGGTCAGCATCGCCGTGCATAGCTTGTCGCCTCGCTCTTGCATTGACTTTCGCACTGACCAGATGCGATCCATCGCCGGGCCGCCCTCCGACAAGTAAATAAACAGCATCGTATCCCAGTAAACGCGGCGCATTATCGGGCGCGGACCCCTGCCCCGCTGCGTTTCTGGTTGCGCTTGACCGTGCGCCGGGCTAGAGGCGTCGCGGCTGCGGCCGCGTTTAGGTCGTCGAGGTAGCCGTAAGGCCGGTTCGGCCCGTAGAACTCGCTGCGCTCCTTTTTCAGCCACGCCTCGCCGCCGCCCTCGTCATCCCACGCGCCGCGCAACATCCCTCTCATTTCGTCGAACCACGCCCAGCTCTGCTTCACCGTCGCCGGCGCTTCCGCCTTCAGGCCGTAGGTGAGCACAACGCGCGGTCCCAAACCGGATGGCGGACCTTCGATTGCCTGGATTGTTAAGCCTTGATCGCGCAAGAACGACCTTTTCTGTAGCGCTCGGCACACAGTAGGCGCTCGCTGCTTGAGACCCATCTCCCGCTCCACGTCGCCAACCCGAATCCGCACCCGTGCTGCGGCGCGCTGGCGCGCTGGTGCGATTATGCTTCGCACGACGTGCTCACGTATGCGGTCCGACAACCCGGCCATGCCCGTAGCATAGCACAAATAGCACAAAGTCTATTTTGTGCTATTGCCCCTGTGATAACGGCCGCGGGTAGGCCGGCCAGCGCTTGACCCGCTGACTCAGCAGGGCTGCGGTAACCACGGCGACTAGCGTGAACGGCAGCACCACCGTGAGCGGAAACCAATTGCCCGGATGCAACAAGAGCGGATAGATCGCCAGCGCCACGCCGGGCGGATGATAGGCGTGCAAAAGGCTGATCACGCCGAAGGCAATCACCGCTGCCAGCACCGCCATGGGGAGCCCATGCGCGAAAAAGCTGACTGCCGTTCCCACCGCCGCGCCGGCGACTGACCCCACGATGAGCGCATACGGCTGCGCGATGGGAGATTCCGGGAGCAACAGTAAGATCGACAGCGTCGCGCCGAACGGCGGCACCAGGTACAAGCCCACCCGGTTCGTCTCCAGCACCGCCAGGAGCGCAAACATGGCGGCCAGCCAGACGTAGCCGGCGACAAACGGATAGGGCTTGGTTCCCCATGCCGCTACGATCTGGCTCAGACGATTAGCGCGCATGCTTGTAAAACAAATCCGTCAGCTCGGCGTAGGTCGCCTGGGCGCGGGCGGCGTCACCGGAACGCAGCGCCGAGGTGGCGCAGTGCTCCAGGTGGCGGCGCATGAGCAGCCGTGCCACGCCCCGCAGCGATTCCTGCACCGCCGAGATTTGTGTCAGCACGTCGGGGCAGTAACGGTCATCATCGACCATGCGCTGCAGGCCGCGCACCTGGCCTTCGGCGCGCTTCAGCCGCAGCAGCAGCGCGCGCTTGCCCGCCGCGGTCACCCCTTCCGCTTTAGTTGGCTTTCGCATCATACTGATTCCCCCTTGGTTCGGCGGTTCGCGGCAAAGGGGAGGCCGACCAGCGGGAGGCTCGGGGCGCAGCCCCGCTTACAGGCGGCGCGAGCCGCCACCTCCGCAGTCTCAGGCTGTTCGACACGACGCTCACCGAGCTGAACGCCATTGCCGCGCTGGCAACCACTGGCGACAGTAGCACCCCCAGCCAGGGGTACAACACGCCGGCGGCAATCGGAATTCCGATAGCGTTATAGATCAGCGCCCAGAACAGATTCTCGCGGATGCGGCCCATCGTCGCCCGCGACAGTGCGATGGCCGTGGTTACGCCCCCCAGGCCGCTACCCAGCAGCGTAATATTACCCGCCGCCATCGCCACATCCGTTCCGCTGCCGATGGCAATGCCGAGATCGGCTTGCGCCAGCGCCGGGGCGTCGTTAATCCCATCGCCCACCATGGCGACGACTTCACCCGCCTGCTGCCGCCGCCGCACGGCGTCGAGTTTGCCGCCTGGCAGCACGCCCGCCTCCACGTCTTCCGGCGCGATCCCGACCGTCCGCGCGACGGCCAGTGCCGCCGGCGCGCTGTCGCCGGTCACCATCGCCACCTTCAGCCCCCAGCCACGCCAGCGCGTTACCGCAGCCGCAGCTTCCGGCTTGACGGCATCGGCGATCGCCAGCAGCCCAGCGCTGGCGCCTGCGATGCGCACCGCAACCGTCGTCCAGCCGCGCTGCCGCCACTCTTCGGGAATGGCCGCGTCCTCGCCGGGCCGCCCCACTTCGGTGATCCGCCCGTCGACCTGCGCCCGCACGCCCTGTCCGGCTGCGCTCGCGAAGCCTTCCGCCTGCAGCAGGCTCAACCCGCGCGTGCGTGCTGCCGCCACAATCGCTGCGCCCAGCGGATGCTCCGAATGCCGCTCCACCGCCGCCGCCAGCCGCAGCAGCTCGTCCTGGCTGCATTCGTTGGCTGGCGCCGCTGCCAAAACCCGCGGCTTGCCCTCAGTCAACGTTCCTGTCTTGTCCAGCAGAATCGTGGTCACCGCCTGCGCCCGCTCCAGGGCCTCGCCTTTGCGGATCAGCACGCCCAGCTCGGCGCCGCGCCCCGTGCCCACCATCACCGCCGTCGGCACGGCCAGCCCCATGGCGCACGGACAAGCAATGATCAGCACCGTGACAGCCGCGATCATGGCCCACAAAAGCTGCGGCGCCGGCCCCGCCAGCATCCAGACCGCAAAGGTCACTACCGCAATGGCAATTACCACCGGCACAAAAATGCCCGCCACGCGATCGGCCACACCCTGAATCGGCGCCCGCGAGCCTTGGGCCTGCTCTACCAGCCGCACGATCTGCGCCAGTATGGTGTCGCTGCCTACGTGCTTGAGCTCGACCACCAGCGACCCCGAGCCGTTGAGCGTCGCGCCCGTCACCGCCTCGCCCGCTGCCTTGCTCACGGGCGTCGGCTCGCCCGTCAGCATGCTCTCATCCACGTGGCTCGCACCCGACGTCACCACCCCATCTGCCGGAATCCGCTCGCCCGGCCGCACCCGCACCCGCATGCCCGGCTGCAGTTCGCGTAACGGCGTCATGGCCTCGCTGCCATCCGCATGAATCACCAGCGCTGCGCTTGGCTGCAGGCCCATCAGCTTGCGCACTGCATCCGACGTGCGTGCCCGTGCCCGCGCTTCCATCCAGTTGCCCAGCAGAATCAGCGCCAGAATCCAGACCACTGCTTCGTAGTACACATTGGCCGGCATACCATGCGCGGTGAAGACTGCCGGCGCCACCGTCGCCACCAGCGAAAATAGAAATGCCGCGCCCGTGCCCACCGCGATCAGGGTGTTCATGTCGGCGCTCGCGTGCCGCGCTGCCTTCCACGCGCGTTCATAGAACCGCCGTCCCGGTCCGAGCACGACCGGCAGCGTCAACGCCAGCAGAACCCAGCGCAACGCGCCCGCGCCAACCCGGCCCAACCAGGGCAGGGAAGTGCCCAGTGCGTGGTTCAGCGGCGCCATCCACCGCATCAGCGGATCGAGCGCATGGCCGCCCGCCATAGGCAACGCCATCTGCACCGCATCGAGCGCCATTGACCCGATCATCACGGCGACGGCCAGGCCCAGCGCCCACCAGAACGACCGCGCCGTCTGCGCGGCTTCGTTCTGCGCCCCGGCCGGCTTGTTCTCGGCCACTTCATATCCCGCTGCACGCACCGCGGCTGCCATGCCTGCTACATTGCCCGCGGCGGGGTCATACGCCACCAGTGCCCGCCGCGTGGCGAAGTTCACCTGCGCCGTCTTTACCCCCGGCGCCTGCGCGAGCGCCCGCTCCACGCGCCGCACGCAGGAGGCGCACGTCATGCCCTCCACCGGCAGTTCGACTTCCTTCACCGCTATCGCCGTTGCGCTCATACGATTTCGGCTGTGTAGCCCTCCTCGCCAATGCGCCGCGCAATCTCGTGCGATGAAATTTTCACCGGGTCATAGTCCATCTCCGCCCGGCCAACTTCGACCTTGCCCGCCTTTACCCCTGGCGCCGCCGCCAACACCCGCTCCACTGACTTCACGCAGTGGCCGCAGCTCATGCCCTCAATCTTCAACGTGAGCTTCTCCATCCCGGTCTCCTCCATATACCCAGGTAGGGTATACAACAAGCGTACCACGGGGTGTCAATGATGGGCACGGGGCCCCGCTCGGCTGCACCGGGCGACCCGCGTGCCTGGGCAGGGCTGGGGCCCCGTGGCCCCAGTCCTGCCGGCGCGGGCACGTGCTACAGTAGCGATGCACCATGCGGCCCGCCGCTGCCACGACTCAGGTCAATAAGCTGCGCCCGGAAGACAGCGCCCTCCACGACTGGTATCGGTTCGTCCTGTCCTACCCGCCGCATCTGGTCCGCAACTACGCCGAGCGGTTTTCCCTCGGCAGCGGCGCCACCGTACTCGATCCGTTCTGCGGCACCGGCACCACGCTTGTCGAGTGCAAACTCCGCGGGATCGGCAGCGTCGGCGTCGAAGCCAACCCTATGGCAGCGTTCGCCAGCCGCACGAAGCTGGATTGGGACATCGACGCCGGAGGCCTCAGCGACCACGCTGACGCCGTTGCAGAAGCTGCAGCCAGCCGCCTTGCCGCACAGGGTCTGGGCGACGGTCAGGATTTGCCGCTGTTCCGCAGCGGTCGCCCCCTCACTGGTGCCCCGTTGCTTGCGCTCCCGGAAGAATCGAACGCGATCCTGCTCACCAACAGCATCAGCCCGGTCCCGCTGCACCGGCTGTTGACTCTGTTAGCAGTGTTGCGAGAACAACACGATCCGGCCTTTGTCGCCCACGAGCGCCTGGCTCTGGCCAAAATCGCCGTTTTTGGCGCCAGCAACCTGAGCTTCGGGCCCGAGATCGGCTTGGGCAAAATCCGCCGGGACGCGCCTGCAGTTGCTCTCTGGCGCGCTGCGGTCGCGCAAATGGCGGCTGACCTGCGCGGCTTGCCGCCCGAGCGGACTGCATCTTCGCTGCTGCAGGCAGATTCGCGCCAGTTGCCCAGAATGCTGTCGGCCGAATCGATCGACGCTGTCATTACCTCGCCCCCGTATCCCAACGAGAAGGACTACACGCGCACCACGCGGCTCGAATCCGTCCTGCTCGGCTTCCTCAACAGCCGCCAGCAGCTCCGCAGCCTCAAGCAGGATCTGCTGCGCTCCAACACGCGCGGCGTCTACATCGGCGACCGCGACGATCAGCTTGTCGCTCACAACCAGGCGATCCAGAAGATTGCCGCGCAAATTGAAAAGCGCCGGATCGAGTTGGGCAAGACTTCCGGTTTCGAAAAACTGTATGCCCGCGTCACCCAGCTCTACTTTGGCGGTATGACGCGCCATTTCGCCGAACTCCGCGCGGCGCTCCGGCCCGGCGCGCAGCTCGCCTACGTGGTCGGCGACCAGGCCTCGTACCTGCAGGTCATGATCCGCACCGGTCAATTGCTCGCCGACGTTGCCGATTCGCTTGGCTACGAGGTCGTCGGGCTCGATCTCTTTCGCACTCGCCTAGCCACAGCAACACGCGAGCAATTGCGCGAAGAAGCTGTCATTCTCCGCTGGCCCGGCCCCAAATCCCGCCGCATGAGAGGGAGCATGAACACCAAAAATGCGTATACCGCCATCATAGAGCACCTCTTTCATGACAAGTTCAAGCCTGGCGATCGCCACATCGATTTCCGGCGCGAGGAGCTTGCCGAGGCCGCCAGCGCCCTCAATCTCGACCTGCCCAAGAACTTGGGCGATCTGGTCTACAGTTTCCGTTATCGCACCGCGCTGCCCGCCAGCATCCAGCAGCACGCTGGCGCGGGCGAAGCATGGCTTATCCGGCCTGCTGGCCGTGCGCGCTATCGCTTTGTACTCGCGCGGGACAACCCCATCGCGCCCAATCGCGCCTTATCGACAACGAAGATCCCCGACGCAACGCCCGGCGTGGTCGCCAAATACGCGTTGAGTGACGAGCAGGCCTTGCTGGCGAAGGTCCGCTACAACCGGCTCATCGACATCTTTACCGGCGTGGCCTGCTACTCGCTCCAGAGCCACCTGCGCACTGCGGTACCGGACATCGGTCAGGTCGAGACCGATGAAATCTACATCGGCATTGACAAGCGCGGCCGTCAATACGTTTTGCCCGTGCAGGCGAAGGGCGGCAACGACAAGCTTAGCGTCGTTCAGATCGAGCAAGACCTGGCGATCTGCGCGCACAAATTTCCCTCGCTGATTTGCCGCGCGATTGCTGCCCAGTTCATGGCCGAAGGGGAGATCGCGCTGTTCGAGTTCGAGGAATCAGACGATGGGGTTACGGTCACCGAGGAGCGGCATTACCGCCTGGTGCCGCCCGAGGAGCTCAGCGACGCCGATCTGGCGGTCTACCGTGCTCGCGCCGAATCCTAATCCCGTTTTTTAGGCCGTGCAGGCGGTGGATGTAGGCGAGCTTTTGCTCGAAACCTTCCATCGGATCAGCCGGAGGCCAGGCGCCCAGCGCGCGCGCATACTCCAGAGCCGACTCGTACCAGCGCAGATTCTTGTCGAAGTCGATCGGCTCATCCGCCTTCTGCGCCGCCTCCCACTTCCGCCATTCCTCGATGTGGCGAATCATATGCAGCCAGTGTAAGCTACCTCGCGCCGCTAGACCGCGCGCGGCCGGCGGCGGTTGGCGACGAAGTAGGAGCCAATCACCGCGCCCGCCGCCACGACCTGCGCTAGCAGCGACTCCACCGTCGGGAACACCGACAGCCACAGTCCCATCCAGCCCGGAATCCGCCCCTCCAGCCAGGGAATCGTGGTGGTCGAAACCCAGTGCGCCAACTGCATCTCCTGCACTTGCTCGCCCACCATCACAAACAGCACAATCCCCAGCAGGATACCGGTAAACACCAGCATTTTCCGGTAGGGCAGCTTCTTGTGCGCCACAAACGTCAGCACCGCGACCACGCCTGCCAGCAAAACCCCGATCAGCGCGCCCCACATCACCATGGCGTTGCCAAGCTGCAGCCGGTAAGTCTGCAAAAACAGCACCACCTCGAAGCCTTCGCGATAGAGCGAGGTGAAACCCAGCAGCACCATGCCCCAGAACACCGCCCGCCGCGCGGTGTGTTCGCTATCGGCCCGCTCCATCAGCCGGCGCTTCTGCTTGTTGTGCATCGAAATCCAGCCCGTCCAGTAGAGCTTATGAAAGAACCAGTTCATCACCACCAGCAGCACGATCACCGCCAGCAGCCCGGTCGCCGCCTGCAACGCCAGTGCCGAAACGCTATGGCTGAGGCCGTCAACCACGCGCACCGCACCTATCCAGGTCAGGACCGTGGCGATGAAGCCGGTACCCACGCCCAGCGCGATCGGCCGCAGGTAGGACTGTCGGCTCTCCGGCAGCCCTGCGGTTACCGCCGCGAGCACCAGCACGCACTCCAAACCCTCGCGGAACACCAGCACCGCAATATCCAGCAACGCCGCCGAGCCGCTATTCGCCGGCGTCAGGGGATTGGGATTGCCCGAGGCTGTCAACGCCTGCCAGGCGATCAACGCAGCTACCGCCAGACCGCCAAAGATGAGGAAGTACCGCAGCCAGCCCGGTCGCGGATGGCTGCGCGCCGGTGCCGGCAAATTCGGTGTAACCGATGTACTCACGCCAGCACCCGCTTGCGAAATTCTCGCAGCCTCATTGATTTCGACTTCCGGACCCACGCAAATTTGCCCTTATCTTCAACTGCGATTAATTCGCAACTGATTGGACCAAGTCCAGTACGAAGCTCTAGATTCCCCTGCCCGCCGCTACGCTGTCAAGCACTTTGGCCGATATGAGGGTCGCTTAGGCTGTTCGCACCGCGCTCCAGATGCCCGGCAAAGTGCCTCCGGAACCCTGGCTCGGCCGCGCAGCGCACATCCAGATCGTACCAGCCATGGCCCGCTTCGAGTGCCCATCTCTGTCGCCACGACTCCCCCGCCGCCAGCGTATACGAATGTACCCGCCGCGTGTACCCGTCGCGTACGGTAATCTGCACCACCTGGCTCGGCCTCCAGTGCAGCTCGACGGCATTCTGTGCATCGTCATAACGCAGCTCCGGCTCGCCCAGCTGTTCCGTCACGGTGCCGGTCAACTCGCGATAGAATCCGTTCGGCCCGTGAGCCGCGAGCGCGTAATTCCGTGCCGCTTTCCAGGTATCGCGCAGTTCCGCTCCCACGCCGATGGTAAAGCATCTCGGCTTCGCAGCGCGTGCGCGCACCTGCACGGTCGCTGCGGCTCGCCCGGCATTGTGCAACCTTAGTTCCACGCCTGGCGCCATCACCTGGGCATGAATCTCTAACCCGTAGGGCACGGCCCGCGCCGGCCGCTGCCCCAGCTCCTGCTGCGGCATTTGTTGTTCTTTGGGAAGCGCAGGTTTGTAGCTGGCATGCCGCGTTCGGTCTGGCGGTGCATACGCCACGGTGCTCGGCAGCGCCACGTCCGCCTCGTTGGGGGTGGCGAAATCGAGCGTCGCGGTCAAGTCCCCGCACACTGCGCGCCGCCAGGGGGTAATGTTTTCCGCTCGCACGCCGAAGCGCCGTTCGGCAAACCGCAGCATGGAGGTGTGGTCGAACACCTCCGAGCTTACCCAGCCGCCCTTGCTCCAGGGCGAGATCACCATCATCGGCACCCGCACGCCCAGCCCATACGGTCCACTCGGATACTTTTGGCTGCCCGGATAGATCTCGTTTTCAATCGACACTGTCGACTGTCCCAGCTCCGCCGTCATGGGCGGTGTCGGCGGCACAACGTGGTCGAAGAACCCATCGTTTTCGTCGTAGGTCAAAAACAGTATCGTCTTGCTCCACACCTCTGGGTTCGCAGTCAGGGCGTCGAGCACTTGCGCCGTGTACCAGGCGCCGTAGTTGGCCGGCCAGTTCGGATGTTCGCAATACGCTTCCGGCGCCACGATCCACGACACCTGCGGCAATCTACTTCCGCGCACGTCGCGTGCGAACTCTTCAAATAAGGTGCCGCGGCGCTCGGTGCGCGTTCCCGTGCGTGCCTTCGTGTACAGTGCCGAACCGGGTGTGGAATCCTCATAGGCTTTGAAATACAGCAGCGCGTTGTCGCCGTAATTGCCGATGTAGGCGTCGCGCTCGTCGCCCCAATCCGTTTTTGTACTCAGGCCGGTGCCGGTGTCCTGATAAATTTTCCAGGAAATTCCCGCCTGCTCCAGCCGCTCGGGGTAGGTCATCCAGGTGAAGCCGTCGCCGTCGTTGTCCACCCGCGGCCCGCCGCCGCGGCCGTCATTGCCGACCCAGCCGGTCCACATGTGCATGCGGTTTGGCCCGGTTGGTCCCAGCAGCGAGCAGTGGTAGGCGTCGCAAATCGTGAAGGCATCGGCCAGCGCGTAGTGAAACGGAATATCGCCGCGCACCAGATGCGCCATGGTGGTCGGGGTTTTGTGCTGTACCCAGCCGTCGTACCATCCCTCCCGCAACGCCGCGTGCGTCGAGGTCCAGTCGTGCGCCAAATCTTCCAGAAACCGCAGCCCCGGATTCGGCGCGCCCGGATGAAACGGCAGCACTGCTCCGCCCCCGGCCCGCGGCTGCGCCCATACCGATGCGCCATCCTCGAGCCGAATCGCCCTGGGATCGCCGAAGCCGCGCACGCCGCGCAGCATGCCGAAGTAGTGGTCAAAGGAGCGGTTTTCCTGCATGAAGAAGACGATGTGCTCGACGTCTTCAATCGTGCCCGTGCGCCGGTGCGCCGGAATGGCTAGTGCCTTCAGGATCGAAGCCGGAAACGCCGCCGCCGCCGCGCCCGCTCCGAGTACGCGCAGGAACTCTCTTCTCTGCATCGCGGCCAGTATACATCCCGGGCTGGACGGCTTTAGTGGCCAATGATGACGTGCCAGGCGATTCCCAGCGACGACGGCAGCGCGTAAATATCCGCCGCCGTAATCAAAATCGCCGTCGACCAACCGGCAATTTGCAGCCACGCCGGGCTGCGCCACTGGCCCATGCGCTTGCGGAAACTGGTGAAGTGCAGCAGTGGATACATGGCGAAGGGAAGCTGCAACGCCAGAATCACCTGGCTCAGGGTCAGCAGATCGGTCACGCTGCTGTCGCCGCGCAGTCCAATGATCAGCACCGCTGGAATCAGCGCGAACAGGCGCGTGATCAGCCGCCGCACCCAGGGCGCGATATGCCAGTGCATGAAGCCTTCCATCACCACCTGCCCGGCAAGCGTACCGGTGATGGTGCTGCTCTGGCCGCTGGCCAGCAGGGCAATGGCGAAAAACAGGCTGCCGGCGATCGTGCCCAGCAGCGGCTCCAGCGTCAGGTAGGCCTGCCGGATCCAGTCCGTGTCGGCGTTGAAGTGTACATACGCACCGCCCGGCAGCAGCACGCCCGCCTTGCCGTAGAACACCATCGCCGCCAGCACCAGAATGGCGGCGTTGAGAAAAAATGCCAGCGTCAGCGCCACCGTCGAATCCAGCGTGTTGAACTGGATCGCCTTGCGCAGCGAGGGCTTGTCACGCCGGATTTTGCGGCTCTGCACCAGCGCCGAGTGCAGGTACAGGTTGTGCGGCATCACCGTGGCGCCAATGATGCCGATCGCCACATACATCATGGCGTAGCTGCCGAAGGTGGGGTGAATCAGGGCGCTGCCCATCTCCCGGAAGCTGGGCTGCGTCGCCGGCAGCACAAAAATCTCCAGCCAGTAGCACACTCCCATGGTCAGGATCAACAGCGTAATCACTGCTTCCAGCGTGCGCACGCCGTAGCGCTGCAGCGCCAGCAGCAGCAGCACGTCAAAACCGGTGATGATCACCGCCCACAGCAGCGGAATGTGAAACAGCAGATTCAGCGCCACCGCGCTGCCCAGCACCTCGGCCAGATCACAGGCCGCAATCGCAATTTCGCTCAGCAGCCAGTTCGGCCAGCGCGTCCAGCGCGGATACCAGTCCCGGCAGCACTGCGCCAGGTCCTTGCCCGTCACCACCCCCAGGCGTGCCGCCAGAATCTGCATGAAGATGGCCATCAGGCTGGCGACCGCAACCACCCACAAGAGGTTGAAATGGTACTGCGCGCCGGCCTGCAGATCCGTGCCCCAGTTGCCCGGATCCATGTAGCCCACGCTGACCAGCACCGCCGGGCCGACAAACGCCTTCCAGTGCCGCCAAAAGCCTGCCTGCGCCTCGGGAATGGCCACGGTGTCGTGCATGGCCTCCAGCGACGGGTGCGCCCCGTTCACGACTTCCGTCGCCGTTCCCATCTTGGGTTGCATTGCTTTATTTAACCATAGTTAACTTAAACATTTCACCTGGATTTTGCTCGTTTTCTTTGCTAGGCTACAAGCAACCCTCTATGGAGCTGACCGTTTCTAAAGAGGACTACCTCAAGGCCATCGCCGAAGCCGAATCCGAGGAGGGTCCGGTCATTGCCGCCACCCTCGGCCGCTGGCTGCGCATTTCCGCGCCTGCCGTGACCGTCGCTCTCCGCCGTCTCAAGCGCGACAAGCTCGCCTGGGTCGACGCCAAAGGCCGCATCCTGCTCACCAAGAAAGGCCGCGCCATCGCCAACCGCATGCGCCTGCGCCATCACCTCATCGAGCGCATGCTGCACGAAATGCTGGGAGTGGAATGGTACAAGGTGCATGACGAGGCTGAGCGCCTGGAGCACTCCATCTCGCCCGACGTCGAGCGCCGCCTGATCGAACGCCTCGGCCCCGGGGGCCTCTGCCCCCACGGCAACCCCATCAACAAAAGTGCTGCCGAACGGCGCAAAGCCGGCCTGCAAAGTCTCTGGGAAGCCGTGCCCGGCTCCAGCCTGAAGATCGCCGGCATGCACGAGCGTGACCGCCAGTTACTGGAGTATTTCGACCGTCTCGGCCTCCGTCCCGGTACTCCTCTGACCATTGCCAGCCGCAACTACGACGGCACTCTGACACTCGGCGTTGCATCCGGTCCCGTCACCCTCGCCTCCTCTGCCGCCCAAAAAATTTGGGTCTCACCAGTCCTCAATCCCTAATCCCTTTTCCCTTTTCCCTGCTACCCTGTACTCCGGAGGTCCCATGCGTCTTCGGTTTGCTTCCGCCCTCGTTCTGCCGCTTCTGGCCCTGAGTCTTCTCGCCCAGCAAGGCGTCGGCCCCATGCCCGCCCCCGAGCCGCCCCCGCTGCCCACCCCGCGCGACGTGCCCTACACCCCTGGCACCATCACTCTCAATGCCAACTTCACCAACGTGCCCCAGCGCGTCGTTCAGGTGGAGGAGACCATTCCCGTCACTCCCGGTAAACTGACGCTGCTCTATCCCGCCTGGATTCCCGGCAATCACGCCAAGGATGGCCCCATCAAGAATGTTGGCGGCCTGGTGATCACCGCCAACGGCGCGCGCCTGCCCTGGACCCGCAACGACGTGGAATACTACGCCTTCACCGTCAATGTCCCCGACGGTGTCCGGTCGCTCGACGTGAAATTCCAGTATCTGCCCGCGCTCCGCCCCAATCAGGGCCGCATCAGCTTCGATCACAACATGATTGATCTGTCCTGGAACCAGGTCGTGCTCTATCCGGCCGGTCATTTCTCGCGCGACATCAATTTCTCTCCCTCCGTCACCATGCCCGCCGGCTGGAAGTACGCCACCGCCCTGACCACCGCCAGTCAGGACGGGGATGTGGTTCACTTCGCCACCGTCCCGCTCAACACCCTGGTCGACTCGCCGCTCTACGCCGGCGTGAACTTTCATCGCTACAATCTTTCGCCCAATCCCAGCGACATCGTTCATCTCGATATTTTTTCGGACACGCCCGCGGAAGGCATCATGTCGTCCGAGGAGCTGCAGTTCCATCGCAACCTCGCGACCCAGGCGCTGGCCCTGTTCCACGCACGCCATTACGAGCATTACGATTTCCTGCTCAGCCTCTCGAATAGCATCGGCGGCGAGGGCCTCGAGCACCATCAGTCCAGCGAAGACGGCACCGGCGCCAACTACCTCACCGACTGGCAGGCCGGCGTCGCCCAGCGCGACTTGCTTGCCCACGAGTACACCCACTCCTGGAACGGCAAATACCGCCGCCCCTACGATCTCTGGACGCCCAACTTCAACGTCCCCATGCAGGATGACTTGCTTTGGGTCTATGAAGGGCTGACCCAGTACTGGGGCGAGGTTCTCTCCGCCCGCTCCGGCATGCGCACGCCCGAGCAGACGCGCGATCTGCTCGCCAATCTCGCCGCCAACTTCGCCATTAGCCGCGGCCGCGACTGGCGCTCGGTGGAAGACACCACCAATCAGGAGCAGGCCTCGCACCGCACCCCGGTCACCTGGCCAAGCTGGCTCCGCGGCGAAGACTACTACACCGAAAGCGTCCTCGTCTGGCTCGATGCCGACACTACCATCCGCAAACTCAGCGGCGGCAAAAAATCACTCGACGACTTCGCCCATCTCTTCTATGGCATGGACAACGGCAGCTTCGTCACCAACACCTACACCTTCGATCAGCTCGTCCACGCCTTGAACGAGGTCCAGCCCTATGATTGGGCCAAGTTCTTCCGCACCCGCATCTACGACGTCCACCCCGCCGTACCCATGGACGGTATCACCCAAGGCGGCTACAAGCTCGTCTATAGCGACGCCGTTCCGGCCTGGGAAAAACAATCCGGCTTCAGCCGCTTCGGCGCCAGCTTTGCCACCTCGCTCGGCTTCAGCGTCGCCGCCAATGGCGACCTCGCTCAGGTCTGGTGGGACGGTGTTGCCTTCAAGGCCGGCCTCGCGCCGGGCATGCAGCTTGAGGCCGTCAACGGTAAGATCTTCTCCATTGACGCGCTGCGCGATGCCATCCTCGGCGCCGAGCATACTTCCGCCCCCATTGCGCTGCTGGTCAAGCACGCCGGCGAGGTCTCGACCTACTCGCTCGACTACCACGGCGGCCTGCGTATCCCGCACCTGGAGCGCGCCTCCGGCACCGACCGCCTCGACGCCATCCTCGCGCCGGTGCACTGGTCCGGTGTTAACCAGTAGAGGATTACGCCAGCTCGCCGCGCAGTACGGTGACCGCCTGGCCGCCGAGCTTCACCCGCTCGCCGCGCACGCCCACGCGCAGCACGCCGCCGCGCGGCGAGGCCTGGTAGGCGAGCAGGTCGCTTTTGCCGAGGCGCTTCGACCAATAAGGCCCGAGGCAGCAGTGCGCCGAGCCGGTGACCGGATCCTCGTCCACGCCGCTGCCGGGCGCAAAGAAGCGTGACACAAAATCGTACGGTTCCTTTTCCGCGCGGCAGGTCACCATCACGCCGCGTACTTTAAGCTGCCGCAGTAGCCCATGGTTGGGCTGCAGACCGCGCACCGCCGCCTCTGATTCCAGCTCCACCAGGTAGTCATACTGATTCCGCCCAACATACTTCGGCCGGACGCCCAGCGCGGCTTCCAGCCCGTCCGGCGCCGCCGCTTTCTTTTCTGCCTTGGCGGGAAAATCCAGCTCGATCCAACCATCCTGCTTCGCCGCCGTCAGCACGCCGCTTTGCGTGTGAAAACGCAGCAGCCCGTCCGGCTTGGCCAAGCCCTCTTCCCAGATGGCATGCGCGCTGCCCAGCGTCGCGTGGCCGCACAGCGCCACCTCCACTGCGGGCGTGAACCAGCGCAGCCCGAAGCCGTCGTCGCGCCTTTCCAGAAACGCGGTCTCCGATAAATTCATCTCCCGCGCCACTTTCTGCATCCACGCCGCCTCGCGCGGCGCACGCAGAAAGCACACCGCCGCGGGATTGCCGCCGAACTGCTCGGCCGCAAAGGCGTCCACCTGCACGATTCGCTCGCCCATGGATATACTTAGCGGTTCTGTACCGCGCTCGCTGCCAACGCCAGTTCCCACGTCTGCTCGACCAGGTCGACGCCGAAGCTATGGTGCGCGGCTTCGTGGGCTTTGATGAATCCGGCCTGCTGGTAGAGATGGATGGCGGCGCGCAGAACGCTTTGGGTCCAGAGCGTCATCTGCTGGTAGCCGGCCGAACGCGCGAAGCTGACGCATTCCCGCACCAGTGTCCGCCCCAGCCCCTGTCCGCGCGCTGCTTTCTCCACGTGCAGCAGCCGCAACTTTGCGGTGTCGAGCCGCTCGGGGTGCTGCACCAGGAAGATGCAGCCCAGCCGGTCGCCATCGCGTTCGGCGATCCAGCAGCGTTCGCGCTGGGCGTCAAAATGATCCAGAAAATCGGCCACAATGCGGGAGGCGAGCGCTTCGTACTGACTGTTCCAGCCATATTCTTCGGCATACAGGGCCGCCTGCCGGCTTACCACCCAGCCCATGTCACCGGCGCGGTGCGGCCGGAGCACGAAGGGCGCGGGGTTGGCGTCGCCCAGCAAATCCTCAATGGTCTGCATCGAGCGGATGAGGCGGGATTGTTGCTCCGCAGTCAACGGCGCCAGCAGCTCTCGCGCCAGCTTGTCGGCTCGCTGGTTGACCACTGCAAATGCGCGCCGGCCCTGCGGCGTCAGCGTCAGCCGTAGCTCCCGCCGGTCGTGTGGCGAGGTCTCGCGCCGCAGCAATTTCGCCGTTTCGAACTTCCGCACGAGCCGGCTGAGATAGCCGGGATCGAGTTCGAGTTCGGCGGCAATGGCTTGCGCTGAGATTTCGCCGCGCGTGGAGAGTTCGAACAACACCCGCGTCTCTGTCAGCGAGTACGGTGAATCCAGTAGGTGTTCACGCAGCGTGCCCGCTTTGCGGGTGTAGAAGCGGTTGAAGCGGCGCAGGGCTACAACTTCGGTTTGCATGCAACCATTATACTTGCTTGTGTCAACTACTCTGCAAAAGCGCTTCTTCGGCGCGCGCAAGCACGGCGGTGCGCAGCGCGGGATGACCCTGCAGGCTGGCGGCTACGGTGATGCGCAGGCGCGGATCGCGGCGCTGTTCGGCGGCGACGAGCGCGGGGAGATCACGCTGGACATGCAAACCCGGCGCGAGAAAATAGGGCACGACGACGAGGCGCCGGACGCGCTGCTCGCGCGCAGCCTGCACGGCGTTGGCCAGGCTCGGGGCCACCGGCGGCAGAAAGGCGGCGTAGGTGAACTGGCCGGGCGCGGCCAGCTCCTGGGCAAGCTGCACCACGCCCTGCTGCCAGCCGGGCAGCGGCGAACCGTGCGCCATCAAAATCAGGCCGGGCGGTATTTCATGGCGCACGCGTTGCGGCCGTGCGAGCTTGCGCGGCGCCGCCACGGCACCGGTGATCAGCAGCGCGGGCGATTGAAGCTGGGCGCGCTGTGCCTGGGCGGCAATGTCGCCCAGGGAAGCGAAGAAGCGGCGCTCGCGCCGGAGGGTGCCGCGCTCGATCAGCGCTGCCGGAGTGGCTGGATCCCATCCTTGCGCCACCAGCTCGGTGGTGCGCTCGGCAAGCTGAGCGGCCGCCATCAGCAGAACGAGGGTTTCGCTGCCGGGCGCGGGCGCAGCGGGGAGCGGGGCGTGGCCGGAGAGAATGCGCACGCCCGAGGCCACTCCGCGGGCGGTGAGGGCAATGCCGGCGGCAGCGGCTACGCCGGTGGCAGCACTGACACCCGGGATGACCTCCCAGGCGATGCCGGTGCTTTCAAGCGCCGCGACCTCTTCTGCGCCGCGGCCAAACAGCATGGGATCGCCGCCCTGCAGACGAACCACAGTAAGTCCGCGGCGCGCTCGCACCACCATCCAGCGCGCAATCGCGTCCTGCTCCAGCGCATGGCAGCCGGCGCGCTTGCCGACGTAACAGCGCTCCGCCCCGGCGGGAGCCAGTGCCAGCAGATCCGGGCTGGCGAGGTGATCGTAGAGAACGGCATCGGCGGAGCGGAGAATGCGCTCGCCCTTGCGGGTGAGCAGCTCGGGATCGCCGGGTCCGGCGCCGACGAGATAGACTTTGCCGTTCAGACTAAATCCTCCACGGGAACGAACGTCTGGTGTTCGCGCCGCGGCGTCTCGGCGGCGGGCACGGTGCCCAGCACAGCTTCGAGCGCGGCGGTGCCGGCGCGCGCCACGAAGTCACGGAAGCTCTCGTCCGGCTGCCGTCCGGCGAGATAGTGGCGGAACAGCGCTTCGAGGCGATCGGGGAGTTCGGTAGCAAGCACCCGGCCCAGTGTTTTCTGCGAGAGGCGCGCGCCCGCACCCAGGCCGCCGCCGAGGTACACGTCGAAGCCATCGGCCGGACCGTTGGTTGTTTTTACGCGTGCGCCTTGCAAGCCCACATCGGCGACCCAGTGCTGGCCGCAGGAGTTGGGGCAGCCGTTCAGATTCACGCGCAGCGGCACAGGAAAGTCGGGGAGCCGCTGTTCCAGCTCGGCCATCAGCGTCGCGGCGAAGGATTTGGTTTCCGTCACCGCCAGCTTGCAGAACTCCTTGCCGGTGCAGCTCATGACGCCCCGCCGGAACGCCGAAGCGCGTACCGGCAGTTCCCAATGTTCGAGGTGCCCGACCAGGGCCATGACATTGCCCTCGGCAACGTGCGGAATCACCGCGTTTTGCATGGCCGTGAGCCGCACCTCGCTGGCGCCAAAGCGCCGGGCGCCCTCGGCGAGCGCGGCCAACTGGCCGGCGTGCAAGCGGCCGCGCGGCACACTCGCGCCCACGCAGTAGCGGCCGGCTTGCTTCTGCTCGTAAATGCCGAGGTGGTCGCGGAATTCGGGCACCGGCGCCGGGTCCGGCGCCGAGGGCTCAAGCACAAACCCGAGGCGGCGCTCCAGCTCGGCCTGAAACTGCGCGGCCGTCCAGCCATGCTTGAGGAAGAGAAATTTAAGCCGCGCTTGCGCGCGGCTTTGGCGCAGCTCCTGGCGATCGCGGTACAGGCCGGCGATCGCGCAGGCGACTGGCACCACCTGCTGCCATGCCACCTTGACCGGCAGTGGCAGGGCGAGAAAGGGTGTGTTCGACAGGCCGCCGCCCACGCGCAGGCCGAACCAGACGGGTTCGATTGACTGGCGCGGGGCCTGGCGTGGCTGCGCCCCGCCACCCGCTTGACGCTCGGCCGGGCTGGGGACCCCGAGAGCCCCAGCCCGATCCTCGCGTCGGGCACCAGGGCGGGGAAAGGCAGTGAAGGCGACGTCGTTGATCTCCGGATTCGAGCACCAGTCGCGGCAGCCGGTGATTGAGATTTTGAATTTGCGCGGCAGGTTGTAGTAATCGCCGCTGGCGAGCAGGGCCCGGTTGACGGCCAACGCCAGCGGACTGGCGTCAGCGTATTCGGTGGCGTCGAGACCGGCGAGCGGGCAGCCGGTGAGGTTGCGCGGGTCGTCGCCGCAGGCGGATTTTGAGGTTAGTCCGGCCGCCTCCAGGCGCTCAAGAATTTCCGGCAGCGCCTCGGCTTCCAGCCAATGCAGTTGGA
Source organism: Acidobacteriota bacterium (assembly GCA_004299485.1). Taxonomy (NCBI): domain Bacteria; kingdom Pseudomonadati; phylum Acidobacteriota; species Acidobacteriota bacterium. The sequence continues at coordinate 207,785 of SCQP01000008.1, read as the reverse complement.
TGTTCTGACGCACGGTGACATCGGCCAGGCCGCGGCCGAACTCCTCCGAGAGCGCGGCGATGGTTTCGGTCTGCGCGGCGGTGAGCAAGCCATTGGGGATGCGGATGCGCAGCATGAAATAGGGCGCCGCCGCGCCAAACGCGCCCGCGCCATCACCCTGGGTGTACAGCCCCCACCAGCGCAGCCGGTGGCTGAGATCGTCGGGATCGATCGCCGCGGCACCGCGGCGGAAGCTGGCGAGCAGGCGCGGCAGTTCGTTCCAGGGGTTCTGCTCCTGTTTCAAGCGCTCGGCTTTCTGAATGGCTGTTTCTGGCATTGGCGTAAATACTCCTGTCCCTCCGTCCGGTAACGGCGGTGAGTGGCTGGATCTGAGTGAGAGACGAGGGAAGAAGGTTCAGATCACGCGCAGGCCACGCCACCGGTGCCCCTACACATGCACCGGCAACAACAACCGCAGCTCTGCATCGCGCGCGTCATCTTGAGACTGATCTAGTCATGGTACACCCAATCACTTGCCGCGCCGCCCTGCGTTGGCCCAAGATGAGGCTGTCATGCGTATGCTCATTAGCGGCGCTCACGGCATGCGGCTGCTGTGTGACGCACTCCTGCGCCTGCCGCAACCTCCTCGCATGCTGGGAAACGCGTCTGCGATTGGATATTACAGTGATCGCAGCGACGAGATCCTTACCGAGGCGAGCGCAGCGGGGACGGGTTTTCTCGCCACCGTTTGCCAGGAGCTGGAAGCAGAGAGCGCTCGCGCGGCTAGGAGGTGGGTTGGCTGCCGTCCCGCGCTTGAGGCGGAGAATAAAGTCCGACTTCCTCATCATGCGCCGGATCGGATTGTCACTACAGAAAAAGCGACACCACCGGCGGCAGCTTGGAGGAGCCCGGAGCGCCAGCGGGCGGACCCTGCCGGGAATCGAAGCCCGCACTCCAAGCGACCAACGGGAGCGACCAGGGCAAAAAGTGGCGAGCCACCGGCGGGTGGCTCGTTCTGGCAGCACCGTCGCAGCAGACCCTTCTGCATCCAAAGAAAAATATAATAGCCATGAGGTACATCTATGCCGCGATTCGTGATCGAGCGGGAGGTTCCCGGAGCAGGCACGCTGGGCGACGAGGAGGCGCGGGCGATGGCGCGGAAGTCGTGCGCGGTGCTGCGCGGTATGCCGGACGTGCAGTGGCTGGAAAGCTTTGTGACTGATCATAAAATCTACTGCATCTATCTCGCCCCCAGCGAGACGGCGATCCGCGAGCACGCACGGCTGGGCGGTTTCCCCGCGAACGCGGTGGCCGAGGTGCGCCGCATCATCGATCCGTCCACAAGCGAATAGACAGCGGCGCTTCCGGCTATGCTGCGGTCCAGCGGTTAAGGCGGGGGATAAGGGCGGTGGAGGCCAATGCACAGACCAGGGCGCCGGCGCCCAGCCAGGCGAAAACGTGCATGTAGAGCGACAGACTGAGCGTCACGCTGGCGACGCCGCTGGGGACGCTGGCGAGGCCGGCAATCCAGCCGCCGGCGTAGAGGCCCACGCCTATCCCCAGATACCACGCGCCCATGGTGATGCCCCGCGCCCGCTCGGGTACAAGCTGCGAGACCATCGAGAAGCCAAGGGCGCTCATGAGCAGTTCGCCCAGCGATTGCGCGCCATAGCCGGCCACCAACCACCAGGGCGAGACGACGCCGCCGGGCGCATGCAGGCCGCTCGCGGCATAGAGAAAAAAGCCGATGGCCAGAAGATACAGTCCCGCGGTGTATTTTACGGCCATGGAGAAATCACCGTGACGCGTGCGCGCCATCCGCTGATAGAGGCCGGCGAGCGGCATCGCCATCAGCACCAGCCAGAACTCGTTCAGATCCTGAAACTGCGCCGGCGCCACGTACAGGCCGAGCAGACGATGGTGCACGTTGTGGTAGGCGAACAGAGTGAGCGAGGTGTAGATCTGCTGATTGAAGATCGCCCAGACGATGGACAGGATCGTGAACACCAGGCAGGCCCAGATGCGGCCGCGCGCCCCGCGCTCGCGGTTCGTTCGCAGCAGATGTGCAAACACCCAGGCGATCAGGATCGCAAACACCACAACCATCCCCGTTGCGATCTGCGGATGGCGGATGATTTCCGCCAGCACCCCGATCGCGATGAGGCAGGCCACGATCACCGCACCCAGCTTGCGCCAGGGCAGCGGCTGGAAATCCGGTTCGGTGCCGTACGGCCGCATGTAGCGCCGCCAGGTGCCGTAGTTGATCAGTCCCAACGCCAACCCAAGGGCGCTCAGGCCGAACGCGAGGTGCCAACTGTCGAACCGCAGACCGGCGATGCTCACGGTCCACTTCTGATGCTCGGCAATCCACGGCGTCAGCAGGATCGACACGAACGAACCCACGTTCAGCGACATGTAGTAAATCGTGAAGAGGATGTCGAGTTTGGTGCGATCGTCGCCGTAGAGGCGCGAGACCAGGTTGTTGGGGTTGACCTTGAACAGCCCATTGCCGGCGGCAATGACGGCCATGGCGGCAAAAAAGGTCGCAGTTAGCGGAATGGCCAGCAGCAGATAACCCAGGCCGAGCGTCGCCGCGCCCAACACCAGCGTGCGGCGGGCGCCCAGGACGCGGTCGCCAATCCAGCCCCCGGCAATCGGCATGGCATAGACCAGCGCGGAAAACGCGCCCCAGATCAGATCGGCGCGCTGATCGCGCCAGCCCAGGCGCTCCACCATGTAGAGCACCATGATCGAGGCCATGCCGTAGTAGCCGAAGCGCTCCCAGATTTCAACCAGAAACAGAACGAAGAAGGCGCGGCGCGGGTACTGCTGCGGCGGCGCGGCGGGCTGCGCGGCCGCTACGCCTGGACTAAGGTTCCCTGGTGGCTGATCGCGCATACGGGCATGTTAGGTGTGTTTTTGCAAAACGCAACCCGGCCTTGCCGGTCAACCAGAATCAGGCCGGCATCGCCGGCCGCGGTGGCGTTGAGTTCTGCGAGCGCGGCTTCACCCGCGCGTTGCGCATCGCTGGAGCTTTCGTATTGAAATGCCGCCAGCCGCGCCAGCGTCATGCGGATAATCTGCTCGCCGTGGCCGGTACAGGAAACGGCCAGGCGCGCGTCTGCCCAGGTGCCACAGCCGATGAGCGGAGTGTCACCGGTGCGTCCGGGCAGCTTGTTGACCATGCCGCCGGTTGAGGTCGCCGCCGCCACATGACCCTGGAGATCACAGGCCACCGCGCCCACCGTGCCATGCTCACTCTGCGATTCGGCAGTCCGCACGCGCTCCCACTGCGCCCGGCGGGCATCGACGATTAGATCCTCAGGGCGCAGCCGCGGAAATCCCTGCGATTGGGCAAAACGTGTGGCGCCCTCACCGGCGAGCAGCACATGGGGCGTGGTTTCCATCACCCGCCGCGCAAGCTGCACGGGATGGAGAATGCCGCGCACACAGGCGACAGCGCCGGCGCGGCGGGTGGCCCCATCCATGATGGAGGCGTCGGTTTCGATTTCCCCTTCGGCATTGAGTACCGAGCCCCGTCCGGCATTGAACAGCGGCAGCTCCTCGAGCACTTCAACCGCCGCTTCCACGGCATCGAGCGATGTGCCGCCCGCGCGCAGAACCTCGAAGCCGCGCGCCGCCGCCTGGCGCACGCCTTCCGGCCGCTCGGCCACGGTTGCGGCCTCGATGCGGCCGCAGCCGCCATGAACCACAATCGCCGGCGCGACGCTCATGCCGGCCAGTCTCCGGCGATGACCGCGCGGGTTTCTTCCACACCCGCCTGCCAGACGCGATCCATTACCGTCTCGGGCATCTGGTAGGCGCCGCCGAGATTGCCGTCGCCGATGTTCTCGCGCACTTGCTTCGGCCCCAGCATGCGCATTTTGCTCATATCGAGCACCGGCTTGCGCTCACCGGGATATTGGCGGCCGTCGATGCGCGTCCAGCGGAAATTTTCCATCCAGGAGGCATGGCCGGTGCCGGCGTTTGCGGCCTGCACCGCTTCCCAGGTATTGGGCGCGTTCCACCAGTTGTGCCACTTCACGCACACGCCCGCACGGCCCGCCAGCGCCGACACCACCGGTTGCTGCGCGAAGCTGTTGCCGCCGTGACCATTGACCACCACGATGCGTTTGAAGCCGTGGGCCGTGATACTGAGCAAAATTTCCGTGAGCAGCCGCAGGTAGGTCGCCGGCTGCAGCGTCACTGTGCCGGGAAACCCCATGAAATAAGGCGTTACGCCATACGCCACGGCGGGAAATACCGGCACGCCGAGCGGTTTGGCGGCATCGACCGCGACGCGCTCCGCCAGAATGCGGTCGGTCTCCAGACTCAGCCCGCAATGCTGCTCACAGCTTCCAATCGGCAGCACCGCCCGGCCATCCGTGCGCAAGTAGGCCTCGACGTCCGCCCACGCCATCTCGCTGATCTTCACCGTGCTCCTCCTGTGCGTCTCAGTATATGCCGCTGCGCAATTCAGGTAATCGCACCCCGCTGCAAGGAGAAGCGCCCCGCGGCGGATAGTAAGAGCGTTGCAGCAATGGTGCAGCGCGTAGGGATGCGCTACTGGCTCGCAAGCGCCTGATTGATTCGCTTTGCTGAATTGTTGGCGTCGACCATTCCCCAAATCCAGAGTGCAGGAGTGGTGAGGAAGCCCACGATCACGAACATCAGGAGTACGGAAACGATGTAGCTCGCCATGAACGCGACGCCCTTGCCGATTTCGCCGTTGTAGATTTGTCCAACGCCCATCCAGAAAAAGGACAGGAGTGTAGCAACGTTGGGATTCTTGTAAAACTTTGGCGGTTCGTTTGACATGAAAATCCCTCTAACTGTGGTTCGTACTCTGGCACTATACCTGAACGCACGGTCAGCCCCGCGTTTCAGCAGCTTCACCCTTTACTTTTGTTAAAATGTAAAGACTATGCAGTCCACCATCAGCAGCAAGGGCCAGACCACGATTCCCAAGGAAATCCGCGACCACCTGCGGCTGAAGCCGGGAGACAAGGTCAAGTTCTTCATTCACCCCGACGGGCACGTTGTCATCCTGCCCATGCTTCCCGTAACCGCGCTTAAGGGCATGTTGCACGCCCGGCGCAGAGCCTCGCTGGAGGAAATGGCGGAGGCGCCAGTGGCAGGCGCGGCCGAGCGTTACCGGCGCTCGCTGCGCTCGTGATCGGCCTGGACACCAACATCCTCGTTCGCTACATCATGCAGGACGACGTTGAGCAGTCCCGCATCGCAGCAGATGTCCTTGAGCGCCTGGCGCCGGAGCGTACAGGTTATGTGAGTCTGGTCGCGATGGTGGAACTGGCTTGGGTGCTCGAAAGTGTATTTCAATCGTCACGCCAGGAAATCGCCGCGGCGATCCAACGCCTGCTGCAAATGGAGAGCGTTGTCGTGCAGAATCAGCGGGAGGTCTTCGCGGCAATGGAATGCCTCAAGGTCGGCCTGGCGTCGTTTCCGGACGCTCTGATCGCCTTCGTGGGCGCTTGGGCCGGCTGCGAGACAACGCTCACCTTCGATAAGGCGGCAGAGCGGCTGCCGGGGTTCACGCTTGCCAGGTCACGGCCTTTGGCCTAAGATCCCGGCTCATGAGGTTAAGGCAAACTTATCGCAAGGTACTGTGTCTCGCGGTCGCGATGGCGGCGCTGGGCGAGTTGGCGGCGGCGCAGGCCGTCACCTCCTTCACTGCGGCGCCGGCGCTGAGCCGCTATATCGAGACCTCAATGCGGGCGTGGAAGGTGCCGGGCGCCGCGGTGGGCATTGTGCGCGGCACGGCGCCGGTGTACCTGCGCGGCTTCGGCGTGCGCGACGTGCGCACGGGCCAGGCGGTGACGCCGGATACGCTGTTCGACATCGGCTCCTGTACCAAAGCCTTCACCGCGGCTGCGGCGGCCATGCTGGTGGACGAAGGCAAGATGCGCTGGGACGGCAAGGTGCGCGACTATATTCCCTGGTTTCAGCTCTACGATCCGCTGGCGGATGAACAGGTCACGCTACGTGATCTGCTCACGCACCGCACCGGCGTGCCCGGCACCGATATGCTCTGGTACGGCACGCACCTCACGCGCGCGCAGGTGATCCGCCGGCTGCGCTATGCCAAGCCGGATGCCGGCTTCCGCGCCGCGTTTCAGTACCAGAACGTCATGTACGTGGCCGCGGGCTACGCCGTGGGGCAAGCCGCCGGGGAAACTTGGGACGCCTTCGTGCAGCAGCGTATTTTTGCACCGCTGGGGATGAGCGAATCTGATACCAGCGCCGAAGCGGTGCAGCGGTCGCCCAACCATGCCGCGCCGCACGTCGAGGCGCCCGATGGCCGCGTGCACGCGATTGCCTACCGCAATATAGACAATGCCGGTCCCGCCGGCTCGATCAATTCGAGCGTGCGCGACATGGCGCGCTGGATTGGGCTACAACTCAACGACGGCGTGTACGATGGCCGCCGGCTGATCTCCGACGCCAGCATGCAGGCGATGCACACGCCGCAAATGGTAGTGCCGATGCAGAGCGAGATCGGGCGTGTATTCTTCCCCGATTCGATGCAGCTGAGCTACGGGCTGGGCTGGTTCATCCAGGATTATCGCGGCCACCAGCTCATTCTCCACCCCGGTGACATTGACGGCTTTTCGGCATTGGTCGTGCTCATTCCCGAGATTCACACCGGCTACGTGGTGCTGATTAACCTTGGCGGAGGGACATATCGCCAGGTGCTCGGCTATCACATTGCGGACCTGCTGCTGCATCTGCCGCCTGAACACTGGGGCGCCTATTTCCGGAGACTGCAAACCCGGCTGGCGAGCGAACAAAAGCAACAGGTGGCCGACTTTATGAAGCAGCGGCATCCGGCCACGCATACGACGCTGCCGCTCGCCGACTACGACGGCAACTACGCCAACCCGCTCTGGGGCCCAGCCACCATCACGCTCGCCGATGGCCACCTGGTCTTTCACGTGTTCGACCGCACGCTGCCGCTTACCCATTTCCAGTACGACACCTTCCTCACTTCCGCGCCCAATGCGCTTACCTTCACGCTCGATGCCCGGGGTCGCGTCAGCGAATTCACCTATTCCGGCGCGCGCTTCCAGCGTAAGCACTGAAACTCCTGCTATTGTTGGGGGCAATGCCCGAGACCGCGACCCCACCCGCGCTCGACGCGCTCGCCCGCTATAACCGCCGCCTGCTCTGGGTGGCGAGCCTGGGCGGGCTGCTCTATGGCATCGATGTCGGCATCATTGGCAGCGCGCTGCCCTATCTGCAGGCGACCTCCGGCCTGAACGGCGATCAGCTCTCCATTGTGGTCGCCGCGGTGCTGCTGGGCATGACGCTTTCGACGCTGTTTGCCGGCTGGCTGGCGGATGCCATCGGCCGGCGGACACTCATGATTCTGGCAGGAGTGCTCTTCGTCGCCAGCATTCCTATCATCGCGCTGGCGCACGGCTATGCGCCGCTGGTGAGCGGCCGGTTGCTGGAGGGCATCAGCGCCGGTCTTGTGGGCGTGGCCGTTCCGCTATATCTGGCCGAAACCCTGCCGGCGGCGATCCGCGGCAAGGGCACGGCCATGTTTCAGTGGCTGCTGACGCTGGGCATCGTGCTGGCCGCGGCGGTAGGCATGTACTTCAGTCTGCGCGTGGCCGAGGTGGCGAAACTGGGCGATGCCGCGCGGTTGTTGGCCTTCAAGGATGCGGCGTGGCGCAGCATTTTCTGGGTGTCGTTACCGCCCGGACTGGTGTTTCTTGCCGGTTGCTTCTTTCTCGAGGAATCGCCGCGTTGGCTCTACCTGCGCGGCCGGCGCGAGCGCGCGGCGGCAGCGCTGGCCCGCTCGCGCAATGCCGCTGACGCTGCCGCCGAGCTGAACGCGATCGCCGCCTCACAGACCGAAGAGCGCGAGCGCAAGCAGCGCCGCAAGGAATCGCTGCTGCAGCGCAAGTACGTGCTGCCCTTCGTACTGGCCTGCGTGATTTTGGTGCTCAACCAGACCACCGGCGTCAACTCCATCATCCAGTACAACGCCAGCATTCTGATTCAGAGTGGCCTGTCCGATCTCGCCGCGCACAGGGGCTACATCGTCTTCACGTTGGTCAACTTTCTCGCAACCATCATCGGCATGATGCTGGTCGACAAGCGTGGCCGCAAGTTCCTGCTGACCCTCGGCACCGCCGGCGCCGTGATCGGCCTGGCTTGGGCGGGCACGCTGTTCTGGATGAATCAGCGCCACGAAGTGCGCGTCACCGCTGCGGTGCAGGCGCTGGTGACGCCTAACCAGTCGCTCGCCCTGCGCTTCACGCCCGCGCTGGCGCACCAGCTCGCGCCAGCGATCACAGGCCCGGCCTCGCTATCAGTAATTTACAGTTATGGTGGCTATCGCGCCGCCACGCCGGTACTGCGCTCCGACCAGACGGCAGTCGCCCCGGTGGTCATCACCCGCGCCGCCAGCCTGCCGAGCAATCGCGTGCTGGCGTTCTCCGCCAATCCTTTCGGCTCGCTCGCCGCCGCCCGGCGCGCGCCGCTGAAGATCGTCCAGGCCACGCTCACGCCGCTGCCCAGCGCCGCCTGGGGATGGCTGACGGCGCTCAGCCTGTTTTTCTTCATGGCCAGCTTCGCCGTTGGGCCCGGCATCGTCGTGTGGCTGGCATTGAGTGAGCTGATGCCGACGCGCATCCGCTCCAATGGCATGAGCATCGCGCTGGTGCTGAACGAAGCCGCCTCGACCCTGATCGCCGCTGCATTCCTGCCCGCGGTGGGCGAATACGGTTACGCCACGCTCTTCTTCCTCTTTGCCGGCTGCACCATCATCTACTTCCTCGTCGCCCTCTTTTGGCTCCCGGAGACCAAAGGCAAAACGCTCGAAGAAATCGAAGGCTTCTTCCACCCCCGCCGTGCCGGTGCCGCACAATAAGTGGAGTGGCGAAGCGCGAATTTTACGTTGGCGATCGGGTGAGCTGGAATTCCGAGGCCGGACGCGTCTCGGGAGTCATCATCGCCGTACATACCGCGGATTTCGATTACAAGGGCTACACGCATCACGCCAGCCCCGCCGATCCGCAGTACGAAATCCGGAGCGAACGCACCGGGCACATCGCCGCGCACAAGGGAGCGGCACTGCGGCGGCTGGCCACACGGCGGCGACCGACCCGCTGAAGTCCCTACAGTTTCCGGAAGGGTACAAGCGGTGCACAAGCAACATCATCCTCCTGCAGCGGGCGCCCACCCTCACGCCGGCCACGACCGGCATGCCGGCCACTCCGTCGCGATGTTTCGCGACAAGTTCTGGCTGACCCTCGCGCTGACGATTCCGGTAGTCGTCTGGTCCCCGCAAGTGCAGCACTGGCTGCATTATCGTGCCCCCACTTTTCCCGGCTCGCCCTACCTGCCCGCGATTCTGGGCACGGTCGTGTTCTTCTATGGCGGCCTGGTTTTTCTCCGCGGCGCGCGCACCGAGTTGGCCGATCGCAAGCCCGGCATGATGAGCCTCATCAGCCTTGCGATCCTGGTCGCGTTTGGCACCTCCATCGCCGCGACGCTGGGCCTGTTTCCGATTGAAGTCTGGTGGGAACTCGCCTCGCTCATCACCATCATGCTGCTCGGTCATTGGATGGAGATGCGGGCGATCGCCAGTGCGAGCGGCGCGCTGCAGGCGCTCTCCGCCCTGCTGCCCGACACAGTCGAGCGGCTCGAGGGAACACAAGTGGAAGTGATCCCGCTCTCCAGCCTGCGGGCGGGCGACCTGCTGCTCATCCGTCCTGGAGGACGCGTGCCCGCTGATGGCGTGGTGGTCGAAGGCGAGGCCGAGGCGGACGAGGCCCTGCTGACGGGCGAGTCGCGGCCGGTTGCCAAGAGCGCGGGAGCGCCCGTCCGCGCCGGTTCGGTGATCGGCGGCGGCAGCCTGCGGGTGCGCGCCGAAGCTGTGGGCGCGCAGACTGCGCTGTCCGGTATCGAGCGGCTGGTGGCGGCGGCGCAGGCCTCCAGCTCGCGCGCGCAAGCGCTCGCCGACCGCGCCGCCGGCGTGCTGTTTTATGTTGCGGTGGCCGCCGGCGCCGCGACGTTCCTCACCTGGTGGTTCCTCGGCGATCGTGAAGCCGCCCTGCTACGGACGGCCACCGTGCTCGTCATTGCCTGCCCTCACGCTCTCGGGCTGGCGATTCCGCTGGTGATTGCCATCTCCACCTCGCTCGGGGCGCGCCACGGCCTGCTGGTGAAAGACCGCTTGGCGCTCGAGCGCGCCCGCGAGCTCGACGTCGTCATTTTCGACAAGACCGGAACGCTGACGCGTGGTACACCCGCGATCACCGATATCGCGGTGGCGCCGGGCGTGAACGAGGCCGAACTACTCCGGCTGGCCGCTGCCGTCGAGTCCAGCTCCGAACATCCCCTCGCCCGGGCGGTCGTGGCCGCAGCCGATCGCCGCCGCCTGCCGCGCGCCACCGCCTCGAACTTCGAATCCCTTCCGGGACGCGGTGCGCGCGCGCGCGTCGGCGCATCCGAGGTTTGGATTGGTGCGCCGCGCCTGCTGGCTGAAACCAGTGTGCAGCCAGTTCCGGAACTGGAGCGCGCAACCGCGGCCTGGAGCGGCAGAACCGTGCTGTTCGTGGTGGTTGACGGCGCGGTGCAGGGAATGCTCGCGGCCGAAGATGAGATCCGGCCCGAGTCGGCGCCAGCCATTGCGGCGCTGCACCGGCAGCACATCCGCGTGGCCATGATCACCGGCGATGCCCGCGCCGTGGCCGAGTCGGTCGCGCGCCGCCTCGGCTTGGACGAAGTGGTCGCCGAGGTCTTGCCGGCCGGCAAGGCCGCGGCGGTGGCTGCTTTCCAGCGCGGCGGCCGGAAAGTCGGCATGGTCGGCGATGGCGTCAACGACGCGCCTGCCCTCGCCACCGCCGACGTCGGCATTGCCATCGGCGCCGGCACCGACGTGGCAATCGAATCCGCCGGGATTGTACTGGTCCGCAATGACCCCGGAGACGTGGTGGCCGCCATCGAGCTTTCCCGCGCCAGCTACCGCAAGATGGTCCAGAACCTGGTGTGGGCCACGGCCTATAACGTGGTCGCCATTCCGGTGGCCGCGGGCGTCTTTGTCCGCTGGGGCGTGAGCTTGCCGATGAGCCTGGGCGCGGTCGCCATGAGCCTGTCCACCATCATTGTGGCCGTCAATGCCCAGCTCCTGCGCCGCCTCCGGCTGCGGTTACCGGAAGCGGAAACCCACGCGGGGTGACTGTTGGTGAAGCTCAGCCTTTGTAGGTCAGCACCCGCCCCCACAGGCTCTTGGTGCCCCAGATGCCGGAGCGCAGGCATTCGAGCTGCACAATCTGGCTGTGGTCGATGAAAAGGTTCACCTCGGCTCCGTAGTTCTTGACGTACCAGGCGAAGACTTCTGGATCGGCGGCCTCGAACATGACCTTCCCGGTGCCTAGTTTCTGGACGATCTTAGCGGGCACATCGGTACGCCAGACTTTGACGTTCTCGGTAATGCCTTCCGACTCGATCATGATGAGGTAGGCTCCAGCATCGATAAAGCGTTTGGCCAGTGCGATGGCGCCCTCCGGGTCGCGCGTACCCTCGGCGGCCAGCTCTTCGGACGAAGTTGCGCCGCCGGCGCCGAACTGGATGCCGACTTCGGGCTTGGCCTTGAGCCCGGCCTTCTGCACTTTTTCAATCAGGCGCATCCAATCGTCGCCGGGAATGGTGATGAAGCCGCTGGAGATCTCGATGATGTCAAAGCCCAGCGCCTTGCATTCGTTGATGTATTGGCTTACGGCTTCCGGCCCCTGCGTGAGGACATGTTCGAGGAAACCGCCGGTGGAGACCAGCACGTTATGGCTGTGGCAGAGATCGTTGAGGTCTTTGACGGCCTTGCGCGGCATGAGGCTGAACGAGCCGCCAGCATACTTCACCGAATCCACATACCACCCCATGGTCTCGAGCACGTCAGTGAGATAGCGGGTTCCCATGGGCGAGTAGTAAGGACCGCGAATTTCTGTCAGCCCGACAGTACGCGGCTTGGCGGGGCGGTCGTTCAGGCGGAGAAAGGGAAACGCGCGATCAGGAGCAGCAGCAGGGGATTTGGGCATTGCCATTCGTTCCTTTCACACTCAGTTAGATGCGACACGCCATGATGCGTTGCCGCAGATTCTATTAGTTGATAGACCCTCCGCAGGTGGAATAGCCGCAGCGGACGCAGGTGAGGCAGCCGCCGGAGGGGTACAGCGCCTCGCGGCCGCACTCCGGACACTCGCGGGCGCGGGCGGGCGTGGGCGCTGGCGGTGCCGCCGGCGATGTAACTGGCAGCGCGGCCGTGCCGGCATCCGGGGAGCGGAAGATCTCTTCCGCGCTCTCGAGGGTGTGGGCAATGGCCTGCGCCGTCGAGGTCAGGATGCGTTGGTCGAGCACGATGGTGTTCTGCCCGCGCGTGCGGTAAAGCTGCGGCAGGATTTTCTGTAGCGGCACGCGCGCCCGCAGCAGCAGGCTGAGCAGGCGGCCGATCAGCTCCCAGGCCTCGTTGCCGCTGCTCTCGCGCACGAAAACCTCGGTAATCTGGCGCGCTTCCGTGTCGTAGTTGACGGTCACGTAGACGGTGCCGGCAGGTGTGCGGATCTTGCGCGTCAGGCCGCGCAGGTACTCGGGCCGGACGATTGCACCCGCCGGCGCGACAGCGTGGACCGGGGCGGCCACCGGAGCCACAACGGCGGTCGCGGTGTCAGACCGGGGTGCGCTGCGCCGCAGCACGCCCTCGCGGCTGCCTTCTACGTACACCGTGACCGACTTCAGGCCGTGCTCGTAGGCCAGCCGATAGGCTTGCTCCACGTCGCGCTCGCTGGCGCCGGCGGGCAGGTTCACCGTCTTGCTGACGGCGTTGTCGATGTGCTGCTGAAACGCCGCCTGAACCAGGATGTGCTGCTCCGGCGTGATGGCGGCGGCATCGACGAAATAGTCCGGCAGCGGCTGCCCGGGGCTCGCCTGCGCCCAGGCGGCAGCCGCGGGGTGCTGGTAGGCGCGCGTGCCCAGCGAGTCCTGACGCTCGTAGGCAAAGGCAAACACGGGCTCGATGCCCGAGCTGCATTCTGCGATCAGGCTGAGCGAGCCGGTGGGCGCCTCGACCGTGACCTGGCAGTTGCGCACGCCCCACTGGCCATAGAGCTCGTCCAGACGCGAGGGCGCTTCGCCGCCCAGTGCAACGAATTCCGGACCGGTGAAGGTCTGACCGAAGCGCTCGGTCAATTGCCGCATCTTGGCGTCGAAGTAGCCGCGGTTGCGGTCGAGCTCGGGGAACGACCCGAACTCCCGCGCCAACTGGGTCGATTCCACCCACGCCCAGTACTGGATCCACTGCATCAGGCGCCCCGCCAACGCAATGGATTCGGGACTGCCGTAGCGGATGCCGAGTGCCAGCAACAGATCGGCATAGCCCATCACGCCCAGCCCGGTGGGTCGCGTCTGCCGCGTGACGCTGGCGATTTCCGGAATCGGATACTGACTGACCGTAATCACATGATCGAGAAAGCGTGCCGCGGTGCGCGCCGCGCGTGCCAGCCGCGCCCAGTCAATTGATCGGTTCGACCGCAGGAATCGCGTCAGGTTGAGCGAGCCCAGATTGCAGGAGTTGTAGCCCACCTGCCAGTACTCGCCGCAGGGATTGCTGCTCCGGATCTCGCCCAGCGAGCGTACCGGGTTGTCACGGTTGATCCGGTCAATGAAGGCGATGCCGGGCTCGGCCGCCTGCCAGGCGTTGGCGATGATGCGCTGCCAGACGGCGCGCGCGGGCAAGCCCAAGCCGCCTTCCGGCAGCGGCGTGGCGCGCAGTGCCCCGCGCGGATCGGTGATGCCGCCATTCCAGACGCCGCCCTGCGGGTCACGCAGGGGAAAGAGGCCATCGGTTTCGACCGCGGCCATGAAGGTGTCGGTGAGCTTTACGGTCAGGTTAAAGCCGGAATAGGGCGCTTGCCAGCCTAAGTCAGTCAGCAGTTCCTGGGCAAGTGACTCCGGCAGGTTGTGCTCCACGGCCAATTGCCGCGCGCGCCCGGGCGGCGTGGCGCGCTTGGCGTCGAGGAAAGCCAGAATATCGGGGTGCTGCACGTCGAGCATGGCCATCATGGCGCCCCGCCGCCGGCCGCCCTGACGGATGGTTTCCGACATGGTCTGAAACGAGGTCATGAACGACAGCGGGCCCGAAGCGACGCCGCCGAGGGCCGTGCGCGCCCCCTGCGGGCGAAGCTGCGAGAAGTCCATGCCAATGCCGCCGCCCAACTTTTCGATCACCGCGCCGTCAGCGATGGATTTGTAAATACCACGGATGGAATCCTCGACCGGCAGAATGAAGCAGGCCGAGAGCATCGGTTGCGCCGTGCCCGCGTTAAACAGCGTCGGCGAGTTGGGTAGAAACGTCCGGCTTTCCATCAGCCGGTAGAATGTCTCTTCCACTTCCGCGCGCCGGCCGTGCGGCTCGTCCGGCTCCGCCTGCGCCACATAGCGCGCGACGCGGCGGCACAGGCCCGGGAAATCCTCCAGGATGCGTCCCGCCTCGTCCTTCCGGAAGTAGCGCTTCCGCAGAATATCGAGCGTATTCGCCTGCAGCACTGCGCTCACCCAACACCTTCTCCGTTTATTATCCTGCGCTTTAACGCCGAGGTATAGAGTGTGAGTAATATCACACCGAGGAGGTATAGGGATGGCGACGCCCTGCGCGGCGGTTCAAGGCCTGGCAGCGCGCTCGCGTCACGTGGGGGCCGCGCCGTTGGCACCGTGGGCCCCCGGCCCGGCCGAGCGTCAAGCGGGTGGCGTGGCGCAGCCACGCCAGGCCCCGCGCCAGTCAATGTGGCTCTAGTTAAGCCGCTTTGCGCGCCTGGTGTACCGAGTTGAGGAACTGCAGCAGGTCGGCGTTGACTTCATCCTGATGAGTGGCGGTCAGGCCATGCGAGCGGCCGGGGTAGTAGATTGTGCGGGCGCTCGGGATCAGGCGGGCGGACTTCTTGGCGGAATCCCCGATCGGCACGATCTGATCGTCCTCGCCGTGCATGATCAGCGTCGGCCGGTCGAATTTGCGCAAATCGGCGGTGAAGTCGGTCTCGGAAAACGCCCGGATGCACTCGTAAATATTGAGCAGGCCCGCCTGCATGCTCCACCGCCAGAACTGGTCCAAGAGTCCCTGTGAGACCTTTGCGCCGGCGCGGTTGGCGCCATAGAAGGCGAGCGCGAATTCTTTGTAGAACTGCGAGCGGTCGGCCGCCAGGCGGCGACGCAGCTCGTCGAAGACCGCGATGGGGATGCCTTCCGGGTTGGAGTCGCTGCGCAGCAGGAGGGGCGGCACCGCCCCAATCAACACAGTGGCCGCTACCCGCCCGGTGCCATGGCGCCCGATATAGCGGGTCACCTCGCCACCGCCGGTGGAGTGTCCCACCAGGGTCACGTCGTTGAGATCCAGCGCTTCTATCAGAGTGGCGAGATCGTCAGCGTAGTGGTCCATGTCGTTGCCCCGCCAGGGCTGGCTCGACCGTCCGTGGCCGCGCCGGTCGTGGGCCACCGCGCGGTAGCCGTGCTGCGCCAGGAAAAGCATCTGGCCATCCCACGAATCGGCCTGCAACGGCCAGCCGTGCGCCAGCACCACCGTCGGCCCCTGGCCCCAATCCTTGTAATAAATCGAAGTGCCGTCGCTGACGGTAAGGGTGCTCATAATGTCTCCTTTGACTGCGACCTTCGCACCGCCGCGCGGCCCGCTTTCCGCGAGTGGATTCATGCGGCCGGCGCCTGCGCATCCGGTCTCGGTGCTCCAGCCCGGGCCAGCCAGGTTTCGAAACGGATGGTTCCCGTTTCTGCGTCCTTGCCCGGAAGCAGCGTGTTCTCGGCCAGCTTCGCTCCCGAGTAGCGCGCCTCGGGATCGGCGACCACCCGGCGTGGGTCGCCGAGTGCGCGCAGGCGGCGCTGCACTAGCTCATCCAGCCAGAATGGCTCCGGCCCGGCAATTTCGACCACGCGGTTGGCGGGGGCGCGGAGCGCGATGCCGGCCACGGCGCGGCCCACATCGTCGGCCGCCATCGGCTGGAAGCGCACATGGGGCATGCGGATTTCGCCGTTGCTGGCCGAGAGGTCAGCCAGCTTCTTGAGAAATTCAAAAAACTGGGTGGCATGCACGATGGTGTAGGGGTTGCGTGACTCGCGAATCAGCTTCTCCTGCACGATCTTGCCGCGGAAGTAGCCGCTCTCGCTCAGCCGGTCGGTGCCCACCACCGAAAGCGCCACATGATGACCCACGCCCGCCGCCGCTTCCTGGGCAAGCTGGTTGCGGGTGGAAGTCTCAAAGAACTTCAGCACCGCCGCGTCATCCCAGGCGGGCGAGTCGGAAACATCTACCACCACCGATGCTCCCCGCAGCGCCGCGGCCAGCCCCTCGCCGGTAATCGTATTCACGCCGGTTTCGGGTGCGGCGGCCACCGTCTCGTGCCCCTGCCGGCGCAGGTTGTTGACAGTTCTGGAACCGATTTTTCCGGTGCCGCCCACCACCACGACCTTCATGGCGTCCTCCGCATTCGCCGGATGATTCCGGGCGCCGTGGAATGGTTGCGTGAACTTCGGGCTTCAGCCTCCCTGGGACGGACACCGGCCGGGCAGTGGCGCCGGCGGCGCGGTGTAGCTTAGACGGTTTTTTCCGGTGAGTCGCAGATGGGCTCGAGTGGGCATTGCGCGCAGCGGGGTTTGCGCGCCAGGCACAGCTCGCGGCCGAAGAGGGTGGTCTGATAGCTGAACGAAATCCAGCGGTCGCGCGGCACCAGGGTGATCAGGTCCTGCTCGACGCCGGCGGCCGTGGTCGCGCTGGACAGTCGCAGGCGGCGGGTAGCCACGCGGAACACGTGGGTGTCGACCACGATGCCGCTCGCCACGTGATACGCGCTGCCCAGAACGACGTTCGCTGTCTTGCGCGCCACCCCGGGCAGCGTCAGCAGCTCGTCCATGGTCTTGGGAACCTGCCCGTCAAAACGCGCCACCAACTGCTGCGACGTGCCCACGATGCTTTTGGCTTTATTCCGGAAAAAGCCGGTGGAGTGAATCTCGGGCTCCAACTGCTCCGGCCGCAGCGCGGCGAACGCCTGCGGCGTGGGATATTTACGAAACAGCCCGGGCGTCACCTGATTGACGCGCGCATCGGTGCATTGCGCGGAGAGAATGGTGGCGACCAGCAGCTCGAAGGCGTTGCCGTAATGCAGCAGACAGGCGGCGTTGGGATACAGTCCCGCCAGTTCTTTGAGAATTTGCTTGACGCGCCGGGGCCCGGTGTAACCGCCCAGCGCCTCGATGGCAGGCGTGCGATTGTTCACGACAGATACTCCTGGATATCGTGCAGCACCTGGCCGAACATGGCCGGCGTCAGCCGCCCGGTCTGGGTGTTGTGCTGGCTGGGGTGGTAGGAGCAATACAGGCGCGGCAGCGGTCGCGGCAGATCGAAGACCGCGCCGTGCGCGAAGGGCATCTGGTTTTTTGGCGGCAGCTTGGCCTGCTCGCGTGCGAGACGGAGATAGGCGTCATAGGCAAGCCGGCCCAGCGGCAGCACCGCGCGCACGCGGTCCAGCAGCTCCAGCTCGCGTTGCAGAAAGGGCAGACAGCGGCGGATTTCCTCCGGCGTGGGCTTGTTCTGCGGCGGCGCCCAGCGCACCACCGTCGAGATGTAGCAGTTGCGCAGCGCCAGGCCGTCGGCGGCGTGTACGGAGGTCGGTTGATTGGCGAAACCGGCTTCATATAGCGCCCGGAAGAGAAAGTCGCCCGAACGGTCGCCGGTAAACATGCGGCCGGTGCGGTTGCCGCCGTGCGCGGCCGGCGCCAGGCCGATGATGAGCAGTTCCGCGCTCTGGTCGCCGAAGCTGGGCAGCGCCTTGCCCCAGTAGGGCTGATCGCGGAACATCAGCCGCTTGGTCTTCGCCACCCGGCGGCAATAGACGGCCAGCCGCGGGCAGGCGCGCGAGCCGATAATCTTCTGCTGCAGCCGCTGGAACGCCTGCTCACGCTCAACAACCGTCATGTTGTCATTCTGCCACCTCGCGCAGCAGCCGGACGAGGCCCTGCAAGCGGTCGACGGATTGCACCTCAATCAGCCCGTGGCCGACAGGGCAAGCACGTCATCGGTGCTTGCAAAACGGACACCAGCCTCAGCGAGCGTGCGCAAAGCCGTTTGGTGGCCCTCCTCGGTGATGCCGCGAATGGCGTCGGTCACGACGATGACGGCATAGCCGCGGCGCCGGAGCGCCAGCGCCGAAGCCTGGACGCAGTAGCCGGTAGCGACGCCAAAAACGACGAAGCGGCTGTCGCCCAGTGCGCGCAGCAACGGATCGAAATTCGGATTCGAGGAGACGTCGTAGTCGATCTTTTCCAGAATCACCTGGCCCGCAGCCGGCGCCGGCGGCCGGAATGCCCCCGGCCGGTTGAGGAGAAGGAGCGGCGCGGGCATTCGCGTCTCGGCAATCCTTTGCTGTCCGGGCGTGCCGGCGACGCAGTGCGGTGGCCATTGCGCGAAGCTGGGGTCGTCGGGTGCGTGGGCGTCGGCCGAAGACAGCACCAGCAGCCGCTGCGCGGCGGCGAAGGTCATCAACCGTTGCAGGTTGGGAATGATGGTTTCCGCGCCGGGCACGTAAAGCGCGCCCGCGGGCAGCATGAAGTCCACCTGCGTGTCAATGTCGAGAAATACCAGCTGCGCTTCGCTCATGATTCTTTGGCTCGCCGAGTGCCTTGCGTACTCCGGCGTCGAGTTCCTGTAACGCGGCGCTGGGCTCAACGCGATAGGCAGTCGCGTTCCTGAGCGCCCTGACGCCCTCTGGCAGGCTCTGCACCTGTTCGCGCGCATGCGCCCGGATCGTCTGCGCCGCCGCCGCTGCCTGCAATCGCTTCCCCGACCGCATCACCGGCTGCAGCAGCGGCCTTGCGCCGGTGATCGGTTCGTCGCTGCGAGCCAGAACGTCGTGATCGAAGCGGCCGCTGCGGCTGAACCGGAATACCTGCTTCTTGCCGGGAAAATAGCCCTTGCCTTCTTCCGTCTTGGTAATCGGGCGGATGCGGCCCTGCGCCTCGATTTCCACCAGCTTGTAGATGGCGTTCAGAGCGGGGGCGTCGTGCGAGGTGGCCAGCTCGGTGCCCACGCCAAAGGAGTCGATCGGCGTGCCCGCCGCCACCAGCGCCGCGACTTTGTCCTCGTTCAGATTGCCGCTGGCCATGATTTTGGTTTCGCGGTGACCGCCCCGGTCCAGAATCTTGCGGACTTCGCGGCTCAGCGCCGCCAGATCACCGCTATCCAGCCGGACCCCGGGAATCGGCACATCGAATTCTGCCGCCATGCGGGCCGCAGCCAGCGTGTCGTAGGTGTCCAGCAGCAAGTAGGCGGATTGCGGAAACGTCTTGAGCAGCGCCTCAAAACTCTCGCGTTCACTGGGGAACGCCTGCGTCCAGGAGTGTGCCGCCGTGCCGGCGATAGGAATGCCCCAGCGGAAGCCGGCCAGCACGTTCGAGGTCCCGGCGCAGCCGCCGAGGTAGGCGGCGCGCGCCGCGCGCAGCCCGGCCTCGGGCCCCTGTGCGCGGCGTGTGCCAAACTCGACGACGTCGCGGCCGGCCGCGGCTTCCACCACCCGCGCCGCCTTGGTGGCGATGAGGGTTTCGAAGTTGACGACCGAGAGCAGATAGGTTTCCACAATTTGCGCCTGAATGATGGGCGCGGAAATCTGAAGAATGGGTTCGCCGGCGAAGACGGCGGTGCCTTCCGCTACGGCGGCCACATCACCCTCGAATCGGAGCCGGCCAAGAAAGTCGAAAAACCGGCTCGACACCGTACGGAAGGCTGGAAGCTGACGCAGGTAACCGATCTCCTCACCCGAAAATGAGAGCTGCTCGATGTAATCCAGTGCGGCCTCGATCCCGCAAGCGAGCAGAAACCCGCGGCGGGGCGGCAGCGAGCGCACAAACAGTGCAAACGTGGCGCGTGCCTCCAGCCGGCGCTCGAAATAACCCGCGGCCATGGTGAGCTCGTAAAGATCCGTCAGCAGGCTGAGGCGGCTGGGAGCAATCGGCATAACGAATACGCGCATTTCGATAGTAGCGCGGTTCTACTCACGTGACTTGTATCACACCCATGCTGTGTTCCACACATCACGCTGTCGGGTAAACTGAAGAAGGAGGTGGGTGCGATGACCTATGCCGCAGCGCTTGCGGAATTCGCAGTGGGGGCCTCGTACCGCAGCCTGTCGGAGGCTGCCCGCCTGCAGGCCAAAATCCGGGTGCTCGATGCCCTGGGGTGCGCCATCGGCGCGCTGGACGGTCCTCCCGTGCTGCTGCTGCGTCAGCACACCGATGACTTTGGCGGCCGGCCCATGGCCACGCTCATCGGCGGCGGCAGGACGGCGCCCGACCGCGCTGCCTTTTACAACAGCGCGCTCGTCCGCTACCTCGACTTCAATGACAGCTACCTCGCCAAGGGCGAAACCTGCCATCCCAGCGACAACATTGGCGCCGTCCTCACCGCGTCGGAGTACGCCGGCCGCGACGGCAAGGAATTCCTGGCCGCCGTGGCGCTGGCCTATCAGGTGCTGTGCCGTCTGTGCGACGTGGCGCCGGTGCGCGCCAAAGGCTTCGACCACACCACGCTGGGTTCGTTTGCCGTCGCTGCCGGCGTAGCGCGCGCGCTGGGACTGAACGTGGCGCAAACCACCAACGCGATCGCCATCAGTGGCACCGCCTTTAACGCCCTGCGCGTGACCCGCACCGGCGCCCTGTCCAACTGGAAAGGCCTGGCGTACCCGAACACCGATTTCTGCGGCACCCACGCCGCCTTTCTGGCGATGCGCGGCATCACTGGCCCGCCGGAGGTGTTTGAGGGCAACAAGGGCTTCATGGACGCCATCTCCGGACATTTCGAGATCGACTGGGCGCGCGAAGACCTGGAGTGCGTCACCCGCACCATCGTCAAGAAGTACAACGCTGAGGTGCACTCACAGTCGGTGCTGGAGACGGTGCTGGCTATGAAGCGCCAATACGGTTTCCAGGCGGCCGCTGTCAGCCGCCTCGAGCTGGAGGTTTTCGACGTCGCCTTCAACATCATCGGCGGCGGCGAGGAAGGCGCCAAAACGCTGGTGCGGACGAAAGAAGAAGCCGACCATAGCCTGAACTACATGGTCGCCACTGCGATTGTGGATGGCGAAGTTACGCCCGAGCAGTATCTGCCTGAGCGCATCCAGCGGCCGCAAGTCCAAACCCTGCTGCGCAATGTCAGCGTGAAGCCGAACGCCGCCTACAGCGCCCGCTTCCCGGAGGAGATGCCCTGCAAAGTGACGATTCATTTGACCGATGGCCGCACGCTGACAGAGGAGGGCCGCGACTACGAAGGCTTCCATACCCATCCGTTTACCTGGAAGACCGCGCTCGATAAATTCAACCGTCTGAGCGAGCCGTACGCGCCTGCACCCTTGCGCCAGAAAATCGCAGAAGCGGTCGAGGATCTCGAGAACCGGAAAATCGCCGACCTGATGAACCTGCTGGCCAGCGTGAAAGGAGTCCACCATGGAGCCCCAAAAAGCGCTTAAGACCTTCCAGTTCCACAACACTGTAGTGCTGCAAACCGCCAAAAGAGGCGTAATGCGTCTGCCGCAACATGCCGAGGTCGCCATCGGCAGCCCGCCGGAGTTTCGCGGCACGCCCGACGTGTGGTGCCCCGAGGAGCTGCTGCTGGGCAGCGTCAACAGTTGCCTGATGCTCACCTTTGTCGGCCTCTCGCAGCGCCGCGGTCTGAACGTGGCCGCGATAGACAGCCAGGTGGATGGCACCGTCGAAAGCGTAGACGGCCATTACGAAGTGACACGCATTACCGTGAAGCCCGTCATCACGCTCGGTCCGCAAGGCGATCCTGCGCTTGCAGCGGAGTTATTCAAAGCGGCGCGGCAAGCCTGCATTCTCTCCAACTCGGTCAAAGCCACCATCGCTCTGGCGCCGGAATTCCGCACCGGCGGCGCCAGTGCGCTCGCCTAGGAGGTTCGCGCTATGGAACTTCGCACACTGACCCACGGGAGCTATCCGCGCATTGGCAGCACACCGGAGGAGCAAATCCTGCGCAAGACTATCGCCCAGCTTGATCGCGGGGAAAAGACCGAAGCCGACGTACATGCCGCCGAAGACCGCGTCGCCGCCCTAGCCTTGGCGGAGCAGGACGCGGCCGACATCGACGTCGTCACCGATGGCCTGGTGCGCTGGTACGATCCGGTCTCGCATTTGGCAGGCAAACTGGCGGGCGTGCGCATTGGCGGCTTGCTGCGCTTCTTCGACACCAACTTCTACTTCCGCCAGCCCGTGGTCGAAGGCAAAATCGTGCGCACCCAGCCACTGGTGTTGGACGAATACCAGTGGGCAGCGAAAAAAGCGGTGCGGCCGGTCAAGCCGGTGCTGACCGGACCCTACACACTGGCGCGCTTATCGCTGCGTGAACCCGGCGCGCCCAGCTTCGAGGCAACCGTAGAAGCCATGGCCGATGCGCTGGCGGCCGAAGTGGCTGCGCTGGCGGGGGCCGGCGCGCGCCTGATCCAGATCGACGAGCCGGCGCTGCTGCAGTACCCCAGGGACGTACGCATGGCGGCGGAGGCCTTCGGCCGTATCGCCGCGTACAAAGGGCGGGCAGAGCTGGCCTTGGCCTTGTATTTCGGCGATGCCGTGCCACTGTACAAGACGCTGCTCGCCTGGCCCGCCGATGTGCTCCTGCTGGATTTCACCTATAGTCCGGATCTGCCCCTGGTGGTCGCCGGCGAAGCCTGCGGCCGGCAGATCGGCTTTGGCTTATTGGATGGCCGCAATACTCGCCTCGAGGACCGCACCCTGGTTCTGCGCCAACTCGAAGCCATGCTGCACAAGTGCCAGGCGCCGCGCGCCTACCTCACCACTTCCTGCGGCCTGGAATACTTGCCGCGCGACCGCGCCCGCGCCAAATTGCAGCATCTGGGCGCGCTCAAACGCGAATTTGCCGGAGGCATGCAATGAGCCGGGCCAAGTTGCAGCATCTCGGAATCGAGCTCCCGCCGCTGCCCACTACCTCGGTCGGCAGCTTTCCCAAGCCGGACTATCTGCTGAAGGCCCGCGCCGATTTCGCGCAGAAACAAATCGCGGCCGATGCCCTGCATGCCGCCGAGCAGCGGGCCACCGAGTTCTGGATTCGCAAGCAGGAAGAACTCGGCCTCGATGTGCTGGTCGACGGCGAGATGTACCGCGGCGACATGACCGCCTACTTCGCCGACAACCTCGCCGGCTTTGCGCAAGGCGGCCTCGTTCGCTCCTACGGCAACCGCTACTATCACAAGCCCATCATCACCGGCGCCATCGCATGGAAGGGGCCGATCGCGCTCGACTGGTGGCGTTACGCCCAGGGGCTCACCCGCAAGCCCGTCAAGGCCATCCTCACCGGCGCCTACACTATGATGGACTGGTCGTTCAACGAGTTTTATCCCACCCGTCGCGACGCCTGCCTGGCGCTGGCGCGCGAGATCCGTAAGGAAGTCGAAGCCCTGATCCAGGCAGGCTGCAAGTTCGTGCAACTCGACGAACCCGCGGTTTCAGTCCGCCCGGCCGAGCTGCCGCTCGCGGTTGAGGCCATGCGCCTCATGACGCATGATCTCGACGCCTACTTCTTTACCCACATCTGTTACGGCGATTTCGAGCGCATTTATCCCGCCATGCTGGAGCTGGCGGTCGATAACTTTGACCTCGAAATGTCGAACAGCGGCCTCGACATGCTTGATCTCTTCCGCAAAAACGCCTTTCGCAAGGACATCAGCTACGGCGTCGTCGACGTGCATTCACACGTTGTCGAAGACTCGGGCACGGCTACCCAACGGCTGCAACAAGGCCTGGCCGTTCTGCCGCGCGAGAACGTCTGGGTAGACCCCGATTGCGGCCTGAAAACGCGCACCACCAATGAGGCGATCGCCAAGCTGGGCGCGGTAGTGGCGGCAGCGCAGGCGATGCGGTAGGAGGGATCACGCGAATGTATCCAGAAATATGGGTCACACCGATGCGGGAAGAACTGACGCGCATCGGCTTCCTTCAGTTGCACACGCCAGCAGACGTGGACGCAGCCCTGGCCACAGAGGGCACGACGCTGCTGGTAGTCAATACCTTTTGTCCTCACGCCGTCCTGGCGCGTCCGGCCGTCGCGCAGGCGCTCCAGAGCGCGCCGCGGCCGGATCATCTCGTAACCGTGTTTGCCGGTCAGGACCTGGCCCCGACCGCCCGCGCCCGCGCTTTTCTCGCTCCCTATCAGCCGTCCTCGCCTGCCTTTGCGCTATTTTCCGGCGGCAAGCTGATTTTCATGATGGAGCGCGATCAAATCCTCGGCCGTCCGGTTGAGGCCATCGCCGCCGATCTTGCCGCTGCGTTTGGGCATTTTTGCGTTGCCAGCGGTGTGTGACGCGGCCCCAGACGCCCCTATGGCGGCAGCTTGGAGGAGCCCGGAGCGCCAGCGGGCGGACCCTGCCGGGAATCGAAGCCCGCACTCCAAGCGACCAAAGGGAGCGACCAGGGCAAAAAGTGGCGAGCCACTATGAAATTTCCTGCATCTATAGCTCTGCCACTCCCCTCTGCGCTATAGTTCCTTCGCCAGCTCTTTTTTGGGCCTAGGCTCGGTCACTCTGTGACCTGTGAGAGGGGATCTGCCGCCATGTTCAAATCCAAATGGTTCTTGCTTGCTTCTGGTCTGTTGCTGACGCTGCCACTGACGCTCGCGGCGCAGGTGCCGGTGAGCCAGCTCACCGCCGGCCTGCATTGGCGCAGCGTCGGTCCCTACACGGGCGGCCGCGTGACGACGCTCGCGGGCATCCCCTCCCAGCCCAATGTCTTTTTCGAGGGCACCGCCGGCGGTGGCGTCTGGGAAACCACCAACTACGGCTCAACCTGGGAGAACATCTCCGACAAATACTTCAAGGTCGGTAGCATCGGCGCCATGGCCATCGCGCCTTCCAATCCCAAAATCATCTATGTCGGCACCGGCGACTCCGCGCCCCGCAATACCGTCACCACCGGCGAAGGCATGTACAAGTCCACCGACGGCGGCAAAACCTGGCAGTTCACCGGCCTCGGCAACACCCACATCATCAGTTGGATTCTGATCGACCCGCAGAACCCCAATATTGTTTACGCCGCCGCCCTGGGCCATCTCTTCGGCCCTAATCCCGAGCGTGGCGTCTTCAAGTCCACCGATGGCGGCCAGACCTGGCAGAAGATTCTCTACGTCAACGACCACACCGGCGCCATCACCATGGCTATGGACCCGTCCAAACCGCAGGTGGTCTATGCCGCCATGTGGCAGATGCGCCGCCGTCATTGGGGCTTTTCCAGCGGAGGTCCGGGCAGCGGCATTTACAAAACCACCGACGGCGGCGCGCATTGGACCAACATCACCCACAATCCCGGCCTGCCCACGGGCATTTTCGGCAAAGTCGGCCTTGCGGTCTCCCCGTCCGATCCCAGCGTCGTCTACGCCCTCATCCAAGCGGATTACAAAGGCCAGGCAGGCGGCCTCTTCCGCTCTGACAACGCCGGCCAGACCTGGAACCTCATCAGCCTCAGCCAGGACATCACCCAGCGCGCCTTCTACTACGGCCGCGTCTACGCCGATCCCAAAGATCCCAACACCGTCTACCTGCCCAACGTGGGCGTTTACATCTCCCACGATGCCGGCAAAAAGCTGATCACCCTCCGCCCGCCCCATGGCGACAATCACGCCTTCTGGGTCAACCCCGACAACACTCAGATCTTCATCGAAGGCAACGACGGCGGCGCCACCGTCACCCGCGATGGCGGCAAGACCTGGAGTTCGGAAGATAATCAGCCCACCGGCCAGTTCTATCACGCCAACCTGGACGATCAATTCCCCTTCCACATTTACGGCGCGCAGCAGGACCGCGGCTCGGATGAAGGCTCCAGCGCCACGCCCGCCGCCGTCTGGACCACCGTTCGCGGCGGCGAAATGAGCTGGGTCGTCCCCCAGCCCGGCAAGCCCTGGATCACTTATGCCTCCGGCTACTACAGTGATGAGTACCGCGGCAACCGCCGCACCGGCTTCTCCCAGCTCGTTAGTCCCTGGCCTGCCTTCAAGTTCGGCGACGGCGGCCGCATGCTCAAGTACCGCTTCGGCTGGAATCATCACGCTGCCGTGTTCAATCCGCATAATCCCAGTGAATTCGTCCTCGGTGCTCAGGTGCTGCTCGTCACCACCGATCAGGGCATTCATTGGAAAGCCATCAGTCCCGACCTCACGCGCAACGACCGCACCAAGCAACTGCGTCCCGGCGGCCCGATCAGCAAAGATGTCACCGGCGAAGAGATGTTTGACACGATTTCGTCTATCGCCTTCTCGCCGCTCACCGATGGCGTCATCTGGACTGGTTCCGACGACGGCCTCGTCTACCTCACCCGCAACCATGGCGCCCACTGGAGCGAGGTTCGCCCGCCGCAGCTACCCGAGTGGTCGACCATTACCTGCGTCGAACCTTCCAACACCCAGCCCGGCACTGCCTACGTCTCGGCGAGCCGCTTCGACTGGGATGATTTCCACCCCTACATCTACAAGACGACCGACTACGGCAAAACCTGGACGCCGCTCACCACTGGCCTTCCCGACAATGAATACGTCGAGTCCGTCCGCCAGGATCCCAACGACCCCGATCTGCTGTTCGCCGCCACCAGCCGCACCGTCTATTTCAGCCTCAACGGGGGCGCGCAATGGCAGCCACTAAGCCTCAATCTTCCCGCCGTCCGCGTCGACGACATTGAAATTCAACCGCAGCAGCACGCCGTCGTACTCGCGACGTTTGGCCGCGCGTTTTGGGTCCTCGATGACCTGCAATACCTCGAACAGCTCAACACTGCCTCTGTCACCGCGTCCGTGCCCTATCTATTCAAGCCGCAGCAATCCTGGGAGGGCGCTGCCGGCGGCGGCGGCTTCGGCTTCGGCGGACGCGGTGGTCCCGAGCGCCGTGCCTCGGGCGCGACCGTCTTCTTCTATCTGCCCTCCGATTACACCAGCTCGACTCCGGTCAAGCTTACCTTTACTACCGCTGATGGGCAGCTCATCAACAGCTACACCCTCCCGCTCAAACCCGTGCGCTCCCGCTTCGGCGGCATGAGCCGCGTGGTCAAGCTGCATCCCGGCATGAACCGCTTTCAGTGGAACCTGCGCTACGCGGACGCGGTCGAGGTGAAAGGCATTTACCACTACACCCAGCAGAACGGCCCCATCACCGGCCCCGAGGTCGTTCCCGGAACCTACGACGTCAAACTGACGGTCGGCAGCAGCACCGTGACGCAGCCCCTTACCGTCACCCTCAACCCCAACCTGCCCACCACGCAGGCTGAGTTGCAGGCGCGTTTCGATCTCCTCATGGGCCTGCGCAACGCCGCCAACAAACTCGACACCGCGCTGAACCGCGCCATCGACGCCCGCGCCGTGCTGCAAAAAGACGTGCGCACCAGCTCCTCCGGCTCGGCTGCGGCCCAGCCTCAGATCGCCCGCCTCACCACCGACATCAACGACCTGGTGAATCTGCACATTCAGTCGGGCGAAGGCAGCCTGGTTTTCCGCAATCACCTGCGCTCGTGGCTGTTCCGCATCAACAGCCGCATTGATCGCAATTACCTCCCGTTGACCTCGGGCATGATCGGCGTCGCCCACATGTATATCCAGCAGGCCGATGCCGGCGCCGCCCGCCTGCAAGCGGACCTCACCGCGGGCAAGGTGGCTACGGCCAACTAAGCCGATGGCCTACGTCCGCCTCTTCCGCCGCGTCCGCGTGGCTCCGGGCGTGACTATGAATCTGAGCAAGTCCGGTCCCTCGCTCAGCTTCGGCGTGCGCGGCGCCCACCTCACCGCCGGCCGCCGCGGCCTCACGCGCACGGTCGGCATTCCCGGCACCGGCGTCTACTGGACCGACCGCTCCGGCCGCCACACCGGCGCCCACACCGCCCCGCACTTCGCCGACGCCGCCAACCCCGCCGGCCAGCCCCCAAAGCACGCCTCAGTCCGCTCGGCTGCGTCCTCTGGCTCATCGCCGCCCTCGGTGTCCTCGGCTTCCTCGGCCAGGCCTTCGGTTCCTGAATTCGCAACCGCCGTTTGACAACTTCACGACTCGTGAAGTACGGTAAGGAAGTGCATCTCGTCACCCGCAGGCATCTGCGCGAGGCCATGAAGCAGCACCCCGATGCAGCGAGTGAAGTGGAAGCTTGGACGACCATCGTTGAGGCGGTCCGCTGGCGCAATTTTGCCGAAGTGCGAGATATGTTTAAGGACGTCGATTATGTCAATGGTTATGTAATCTTCAATGTCCGGCGCAACCGGTACAGGCTGATCACCGTCATTCATTACGCGAAGACGATCGACGGGAGGCAGACCGAGGGCCACGTGTACATTCGCTCGTTCTTGACGCACAAGGAGTATGACAACCCTGGGAATTGGGACAGGAGGTTTGCGCATCCGGCGGCAGCTTGGAGGAGCCCTGAGCGCCAGCGGGCGGGCCCTGCCGGGAATCGAAGCCCGCACTCCAAGCGACCAACGGGAGCGACCAGGGCAAAAAGTGGCGAGCCACAATGAAATCAGTTCTTGCCAATCCCGCAGAGATGATCGCGCATGGCGCCCCGCGTGTCATTCATAACGATCAAGAGCTCGAGTCGTACACGGACGCACTATTCCAGCTCACCGCCCTGGAGCATCCGTCTCGGGCGGAAGCACAGGCAGTCGAACTGCTGACCCTGCTCGTGGAGCGCTACGAGCGAGCTCACTATCCCATCCCGGCGGCTGATCCCGTATCGATCGTGCGGTTTCTCATGGCGCAGCAGCACCTCAGGCAACGCGATCTGATTCCTCAGTTTGGGTCCGAGAGCGCAGTGTCCATGTTTCTTGCCGGCCAGCGCAAACTCACGCTGGAACAGCTTCGCCGCCTGAGCACCCGCTTCAGCCTCTCCGCCGACGTCTTTCTCGCGCCCTCGGGCTGAATCGGTGCGTGTCGCCGCCGTCATTGAAAGCGGCCTAAGCAAAGGGCCGGAGTAGGATCCCCCCGTCGTGCCGCTATGTGAGAAAATGCGCCGATGCCGGCAAAGCCATACAAAAAACCAACGATGGGGACCTGCCCGCTTTGCCGACAGCACCGTAAGCTCTGCCTGAGCCACTTTCTGCCGACTGGCGCGTACAGGTGGCGGCAGCTTGGAGGAGCCCTGAGCGCCAGCGGGCGGACCCTGCCGGGAATCGAAGCCCGCACTCCAAGCGACCAACGGGAGCGACCAGGGCAAAAAGTGGCGAGCCACAGACTGTGGGGCAACGATCAGCATGCGCTAGTCGTATTTGGCTCCAGAGGCGCAGTCACGACGGTCCGCCAACTGAAGGAGTACGTCCTGTGTGAAGACTGCGAGTCCGCGTTCTGCACTAAGGGGGAACAATACACGCTGAAGCACTGCTTCGACCGCCGAAGCAACTCCTTTCCATTGTGGCTACTTTGCTCTCAGCCTTCTCTGGCGTTCTGCCATTCGGCGGTGGAAAGTGCCTGTAGAATTCGGAAGCTGCGCCACACCGATGCAGTTGGGCCCGTACGCGGAAAGGATCAGACAATTCCTCAGTGGCAGAAGCTGCCCTGGCCGACACCATAAGCGTGATCGTCACCGCCTGCACCGACGCGGTTTCACAACAGACCGCGGTTCTCCCGTATGACATGGGTCGAGGAGGCAGAGCTTTCCGGTATGGGCTCAAGGTCCCCACCAGGATTTCACCCACCGTGGGCGGCTTGCGCTTTGTGTTTAGCATGATTCTCGTCATCGATAGGTGCCGCGGGACGGACGGGTTCGTACATTACTGCACAAATGGCGGGTGCTGCGAAAGGATGCCAACCGCACAGAGATCGCTGATCGCGCCAAGAATGTCTTGGCTCCTGCCGGAAATGAGCAGGCAGTTGGGCTGGCGAGTGATCGAACATCGCCAACCCAGGCCGCGCTGGCCGAAGCGATGGGCGTGCCTCGCAAGCACGTGAACCAGCTTTGCAACGACCGCCGGGCCGTCACCGCGCCCACCGCCCTGATCCTCGCCCGCGTATTCGGCACCAGCCCGGACTTTTGGCTCAACGCCCAGCGTCGCCTGGACCTCTGGGAGGCGATGCATAGCCCGCGCGAGCACGCTCGCATTCGCCGCGCCAAGCGTATCGGCGCCGTCGCCTGACCGGTCAAAATGGGACTCGGCTGCGGCTCTCGATCTCCAGAACTGGATTCGCTCATCCGCATTAGGATGAGGGCAAGGAGCCAATATGACACCAGCTCTGTTCCCTGCCGGATTCCGCGAACTACGTCGCAATTGGATATGGCTGTTTGTACTCGGCATACTCTTGATTATCCTGGGCGTGGTCGCGCTCATCGATTCGGTGACTGCCACCGTCATTTCCATGCTGTTTTTTGGCTGGGTGCTGTTGATCGCGGGCATTGTTGAGGCGGTGCAAGCGTTCCGGCATCGCAACGGGAGCCACATCTTCCTCCATGGGATGAACGCCGTCCTTGGCATTGTTGTTGGCCTGTTGTTGCTCCGGCACCCCGTGGCGGCAGCGATGGTGATCACCCTGCTGCTCGCCGTCTACTTCACGGTCGCCGGGGTTTTCCGCATTATGAGTGTGTTGGCACTAAGGCCGCCGCGCTGGGGCTGGGCTCTCGCCGACGGCATCATCACCTTTATCCTGGGCGTTCTGGTGTGGGTACGCTGGCCGAGTTCAAGCCTGTGGATCATCGGTTTATTCATTGGTATCGATCTGATTGTCGTCGGTTGGTCAGAGGTGATGTTGGCTTCCGCTGTCCACCAGATCCCTCAGGAATAAGCCAGGTTTCAGCATTGTGTTCACTGGGGTTTGGCATTACGCTACAGGGTGACCTATCCGGATACCCTATGAACCCCAGCCGCTTCCATTGCTTGTTTGCGTTCCTGCTCGCCTTCGCCGTTGTTCCGATTGCTGGCGCCCAGTCTCCCGCATCCGAAAACGCCCGCATCGACCAAGTCCTGGCGCAACGCGCCGCCGTAAGGCGGATCTCCGATGTCGCGATGTCTCCCGACGGCCAGCATCTCGCCTGGGTCGTCGCAAGCCGCGGCCGATCGCTTGTGATCGGCGATGAGAACGGCCGCGAGGCCCACAGCGTCGCCATCCCCGGCGGCTGCGCTACCGCAGCCCTGAGCTGGGCGCCCGATTCCCGCTCCCTGGCCGTCCTCACCCGCTGTCGCGTCGCCGCATCCAACACCAAGCCGATCGCCGGCGCCCTCTGGCTCGTCAGCGCTAACTCCTCCACCGCACCGCACAAAGTTGCCAGCCTCGACGGCTACACTACCGACCTCGAATGGGCTCCCGACGGCGCCCACGTCGCGTTCCTCTACGTGCGCGGCGCCACGCGCCTGGCGCGCGCAACTGCATCCAGCAACCCCCGCGTCGGCGTCATCGGCGGCAACGACGTCCGCCCGGAGCGCGTCGCCACCGTGGCCATCGCCCACGGATCACTGCGCGAGCTCACCCCCGCTAGCCTCTACGTCTATGAGTTCGCCTTTTCGCCCCACGGTAACCGCATCACCTACACCGCTGCTCCGCCGCCGGGCGACAACAACTGGTGGATCGCCAAACTCTATACCCAATCCGCCCGTCCCGGCGCCGCGCCGCAAGCGCTGGTCGATCCTGCCACCATTACCGGCGAACTGCATGACATGCAAATGCAGCAGCCCACCTTCTCGCTTGACGGTAAAAATATCTACTTCGTCGGCGGCCTCATGAGCGATCGCGGCGCCGATGCCGGCAACCTCTATCGCGTCGCCTCCGCCGGAGGAGCACCCGTCGACCTCACGCCCGGCATCCCCGTCACCCTCCATCAGTTCACCTTCCTCGACGCCCACAATCTGGTGATCACGCAAGAGTCACTCGGCTACGTGCAGCTCGCCCATTACACCCTGTCCGGCAACGCCGCCCACCAGACGCACGTCCTGTTCACCGCGCCCGGCGCTTTCCGTCAGGTGTCGATCTCGGCCACGGCGCCCCGCCGCATCGCCTTTGCCGCCAGCTCCTTCGAGCATGCCCCGGAGGTTTACGCCGGCCCGCTCGGCGATCAAGCCCCGCCTGCCGTCACCGCCGTCAACGCTGCTCTCAAGCCCTCCTGGGGTCAGGCTCGTTCGGTCGAATGGCACGATGGTTCGCTTCTGGTCCAAGGCTGGCTGCTCTACCCGGTGAATTTTGATCCCCACAAGACCTACCCCATGATCGTGTCGGTCCATGGCGGTCCGACGTTTGCCAACCTCCCCTCTTGGGGCGGCAATGCGACGGTCTATTCCAATTTCGGTTATTTCGTCCTGCTCCCGAATCCGCGCGGCAGCACCGGCGAAGGCGAAGCTTTCACGCAGATGGATCGCGGCTCCGGCAAAATGGGCTACGGCGACCTCGACGACATCCTCAAAGGCATCGACAAAGTCGAAACCATTGCGCCCGTCGATAACCACCGCCTCGGCATGACCGGCTGGAGCTACGGCGGCTTCATGAGCATGTTTGCCCCGACCCAGACCAACCGTTTCAAGGCCGTGGTCGCCGGCGCCGGCCTTTCGGATTGGAAAAGCTACTACGGCGAGAACCAGATCGACAAGTGGATGATCCCCTTCTTCGGCGCCTCTGTCTACGTCGCCCCCACCGCCTACGCCAAAAGCTCAGCGATCAACTTCATCACCCACGATCACACCCCGGCGCTGGTCGTCGTCGGCGAGCGCGACGAAGAATGCCCCGCGCCGCAGTCATTTGAATACTGGCACGCGCTCCGCGCCATGGGCGTGCCCACGACACTCGTCGTCTACGCCAACCAGGGCCACGGCATCTCCAACCCCGCCGACCAGAAAGACATCCTCCGCCGCTCCCTGCAGTGGTTCGCCCGCTACCTTGCCTCTCGCTAGCGCGGAAGGGCGCCGTGTGCGCCCGCTGCACCATTCCGGCTTCGCCTTCAGGCCGCCCGCGCTGATATGTTCTCTCCGTGGGAACCGAGCTGCTTCACGAGTTTGTTGTAGACGCCCATCAGCAGAATAGGGGCGGCCCACTGCCCTACGAAGAGAGCCGCTGAGTCCCGCCGGGCCAGCTTGAGGCCGGCCGAGATCCCCATGGAGGCAATCGCCATCCCCAGATAACCTATTGAGGGTATGCGCGCAGTTTGGCGCTCGATTTGTTGAGTGAACTGATCTTCCCGTGCATTTTGTGCCATGGATTGCATGGATGCATCCACCGGAGCTGGTGATCCTGCCCTGGCCGCCGATTGAACATTAGTAGGCCGCCTGGCGCCTCGACTCCGCCGCAGGGTGGACTGCTGATCGAGAAGCGCAACGGGCTCTCCCGGTAGTGGTTCGTCAATACCTCGCACCCGGGCGTTAGCCCAACCGGCGGACACGCGGTTGGCGGGCGAAGGCTTTATCGAAGGTTAGAATCTCGGTGGCGCAAAGCCGGTTGCGCACGGCTTCAAGCAGCGGCTGCGCTATCTGCTGGTCAAGAAAAACCGCACCCGCTGACAGCGCGCCCAGCTCGCGGCCCGCTTTTTGCGCGCGGTTTGCGGCAGGCGCGCCTGCCGCAACTGGTGCAACTGCGTGAAACGCTTCACTACTCCTGGTCAGAAAAAATCGCCACCATGTGGCGCTTCAGCCGCAGCAAGGGCATCACCGAGGGCTTTCACAACAAAATGGAACTGATCAGCCGCCAAGCTTACGGCTTCCGCAACTTCGAAAACTACCGCATGCGCGTCAAGGTACTATGTGGTTGAACCGTTCCGGGGACCGGCACTCCCCCGTTGTTGGCGTAGAGCCCGAGGCAAAAACGGCCAAATTTGAGAACTGGCGTCCCCGACGGGATTCGAACCCGTGTTATCGCCGTGAAAGGGCGGTGTCCTGGGCCGGGCTAGACGACGGGGACGCAGAACAGGAAGGCAGTGCCAGTTTACCATGTGCTCCCCCGCGTCCCCTCGCGCCTTCTCGCACCCGCTCGCAATCCCGGCTAGACTGCGCCTATGATCTCCTGCACACACGTCGATCAAGTCCGTCACGTTACCCCCCGGACCCCGAACGGCTGCGAAGAATGCCTCCAGTCCGGCGACACCTGGGTGCAACTGCGCAAGTGCATCACCTGCGGCCACATCGGCTGTTGCGACAGCTCCAAAAACAAACATGCCACCGCCCATTTCCATGCCACGAAGCATCCCATCATGCGTGCCTACCGGGCCGGCACTGATTGGGCCTGGTGCTATGTCGATCAGGACTACCTCAACCCGATTCCGCAACCCAAGGCCGCCTGAATATTGAGGAGCGTTCAACATGTCCCTCGAACCCTTCCGCCGCGAAAAACTCGTGATCCTTTCCGCGCGCTCGACCGTCTATCAGGCCGCGCGTGCAATGGCCGACAACCACGTCGGAGCCGTCCTCGTCTCGCGCGAGGGCCGGCTCGCCGGTATCCTCACCGACCGCGACATCGCCCTTTCGGTGGTCGGTGAAGGCCTCGATCCGGTCATCACATCCCTCGATGAAGTCATGACCGAAGGTGTACTCACCTGTCCTATCAGCGCCAATCTCGCCGATGTGGCGCGCCTGATGCGCGATTACGGAGTCCGCCACCTGCCGCTGCTCGAAGCCGACCGCCCGGTCGGCTTAGTTACCTTCGACGATCTGGTCCTGTCCGGCGAGGTGCGCCTCGACGATCTGCGCGCCGTCGTGCACGAGCAGCTTGTCGAATCCGAAGCGCCCGGCAAGCCCATGGGCGTGCCGCATCCCGCCCGCGCCACCGATGCCGGCACCCGGATGCGTTCCCGCATGCGCGCCGAAGCCCGCGCCCAGCACGTGAACGACCGCTTCATCACGGCCGTGATGCAGGCCACAGGTCTTGACCATGACCGTGCCGAACGCGGCATGGCGCTGGGCATTTGCATGTTGTGCCATCGCCTCACGCCCGAGCAGGCGCAGCACACTATCGCTCAGCTCCCCTCCAAGCTGCACGAGCGCCTGATCTCCTGCGCCGACGGACCCGACCGCGCCGTTACAGCGGCTGCCATGCAGGTGGAAATCTCCCGTTCCCTCAGCCTCGACTCGGTCACCGCCAACGATTTCCTGATCTCCCTGTTTTCCGTGCTTCACGATTTCGTCTCGCACGGCCAGATGGAGGAGGTGCGCGACCAGCTCCCCGAGGACCTCCGCGCGATGTTCCCCGTCGTCCGCCGCGCCGCGTAGCCTGCTTCAGCACGCCGTTCGCGGTGTGAATGTTATCTACACTCGAGCGGGCGCCACAGGCTCAGCGTAGGCCGCGACCAACTCCACGGTGAAATCGGGCTCAGCCGGCGCAGATAGACCATTAGCTTCAAGTAACTCGGGTATCAGAACCCGCAGCTTCGCCTGAAGCGCATCGGGTCCAGTAGCCTCGGTGACCAGCCCGGGCCCGTCGGACGATTCCGCGACCCAAACCTTAGCTTCGCAATCCCAAAACGCACGAACGTGAATCACCATTCTGGCCCCAGCATACCAGACGGGCTTACGCCGCCCTGAGCCAAGCGGCCAGGCCTCCCGCGCCACGCTCCAGCTCCTCGGCCGCTGGGCCGGCCACAATCTCCACCGGCACGCCCCGCGCCTGCGCCAATTGCGGCAGCACCGCGCGCGGCGACTGCACTGGCCGTTCATGGCCGCACTGGGGACACTCCGCCGGCCCGCCCCGCTCCACCCAGCCGCACGAAGGGCAGGCGCGCACACGCCCGCGCAGGTCGCGCATGGCGATGAGTTCGCGCACGCGACCCTCCTGCAGCGCGTTCAGCGTCGCCTCGAAACCGGTGACCACATCCGGTCGCGTCCGCTGTTCCAGCAGGCGCTGCACATCCGCGCGCTCCCGCTCGCGCTTCCACTGCTGGATCAGCGGCTCCGCGACCGCCACGATTTCGCTGGCGCGTTCGCAGGTGATATTCCGCTCCGAGCTGAGCACCCGCGCCGCAAATGCTTCCGGCAGCGCTGCCTGCACCTGCGCAACGGCTTTCGTGTCTCCCAGCAGCAGCACCGGCTCCAACCGCTCGCGCTCGCTCCATCGCTGCGTTTCCGTAGCCACGCTCTCGTAGAAGCGCTGGTGGTTGGCCGCGAGCCGGCGCTCAAAAATGTCCTTCTCGTCGCCGGGCCCCATCACCCGCGTAATCTTACGCCACTGCGACGTGTCAAGCTGCAGGGGCCGTGCGGCATCCTCCTCGATCTCACCCATCCGGTACCGGAAAAACCGCGCTCCGCCCCGGCTGACCACCACGATCCCACAGGGCTGATGTTCGTCCAGCAGCCATAGCAGTTGCCCCAACGCCGGCTCGCCCCAGTAGATTTCCTCCTCCACGCGCACCTGCAGCGGCAGCAAGCGCCAAGTCCTGGGACCCGCAAATACCACCAGCCCCTTCGATCCTCCGCCGCGCCGGTCCATCAGATACTCGGCGACTCGTTCCGCCTGCGCCAGGCAGGCTTCTCGCTCCGACGGTCCCCACGCCGCCACTAGCCGCCGGGCTTCCGAGCGCAGCCATGTTGCCGGCCCCTTGCGGCCCTGGTTACGGGGATTGGCAGGATCGGTGTCGAGATAGGCGGTGAGAACCGGCTCCCCAATTTGCGGCAGAGCAAGCACCTCGCGCGTGTCGAGCATGCGTCTTTAGATGCTCGTGCCCAGCCTACGTGGTGACCAAAAATATGTCGCGCTCACGCCCCAGATCCCGCGCTGCGGGCGTCACGATAGTCTTTGGGCCAATCGCAATTTTCCTGCCCGCGTTCGCCGCCTCGCGCACATCCGCTTCGCACACAAACGCCACCGGCTTGGGCTTCGGCGGTAGTGGCGGCGGCGTGAAGGCAGGGGTCAGGGGCCTGGGGTCAGGGGCCGGCGGGGTTGCCTCGGGGGCAGGATGGATGCCGCGTTCCGCCAGGATGCGCTCGACCGTCGCTCGCAGCTCATCCTTGGGCGCGGCGTGCTGACAGGTACACGTGGATCCCACCGGCGCCCCCACCCCGCTGACCCGCTGATCCGCTGACCCGCTGACTCGCTCCCCTTTGTCCCACGCGATTCTCTTGATGTTCATCAAGTGCTGCGGTCCAATATTGTCGCTGGTGATGTTGCCGCCAATCGCTCCGCAGCCCAGCGTCATGGCTGGAAACAGGTTTGTCGTGAGGCCAATCGATCCCTGCGGCGAGGGGCTGTTCACCACCACGCGGTACGCCGGCATGCGCGCTCCGTAATCGCGGATCACGGCTTCATCCTGGGCGTGAATCACACACGTATGTCCCAGGCCGCCAAAGTGCAGCAGGTCGCGGCAGCGGTCCATCGCGCGCACCCGGTCCGGGAGAAAAAACAGCGCCAGCACCGGCGACAGTTTTTCCGCCGAGAGCGGATACTGCTTGCCCATGCCCGCCAGTTCCGCGGCCAGCACACGAATTTCCGGCCCCACCTTCTCGCCAAACCCCGCCATCGCTGCCAGCTTTTGCGGCGCCTGGCCGACACATTTGGCGTTGACCGTGAACGTCTCCGGATGGATCAGCGTCTTGCCCATCTTGTCCGCTTCTTCCGGCGACATCAAATAGACGTTCTGCTTTTTCAGCTCCGCCAGAATCGGCTCGCGCAGCGCCGTCTCCGCCACCAGCGCCTGCTCGGAGGAGCAAATCGTGCCCCAGTCAAAGCTCTTGCCCGCGACTACGTGCCCCACCGCCCGCGCCACATCCGCCGAGCGGTCGATGTACGCCGGCACATTGCCTGGTCCCACCCCAAACGCCGGCTTGCCCGAGCTATAGGCGGCCTTCACGATGCCCATGCCGCCCGTCGCCAGAATCACCTTGGTGCGCCGGTGCGACATCATCTCCTGCGTGCCTTCGCGCGTCGGCGTCGAAAAGCAGCCGATCAGATCGCCCGGCGCACCCTGCGCCACCGCCGCCTGATGCATCAGCCCCACGGTCTCGCAAATGCAGCGCATCGCCGCCGGATGCGGACTCAGCACAATCGCGTTACCCGCCTTGAGCGAAATCAGGATCTTGTAAATGGCAGTCGACGTAGGGTTGGTGCAGGGAAGTATCGCCGCCACTACCCCCATCGAAACCCCCATCTCGATGATGCCGCGCTCTCGGTCTTCGCTGAGCGGGCCCACGGTGCGCATGTCCCGGATGGCGCTGTAGACCTTCTCCGAGGCAAACAGGTTCTTCTGGATTTTGTCGGCGACCTTGCCGTAGGTGGTCTCGTCGACCGCCAGTTTCGCCAGCCGCTCCGCATGTGCAGTTGCGGCTGCCGCCATGGCGCCCACAATGGCGTCCACCTGGGCCTGTGAAAATTCGCGGTAGGTCTGCCAGGCCGCGTGCGCGCGCTCGATCAGCTCGCGTGCCTCAGCTACGGATTGTGCCGCGTTGGCCACGCCGGCTCCGCCTTACTTCTTGCTGTCGGCGGGGATGACGCCCTTGTTCGGCAGAATCTTTTCGACTTCGCTGTGCGGCCGCGGAATCACGTGAACGCTCACCAGTTCGCCCACTCGCCGCGCCGCTGCCGCGCCCGCGTCCGTGGCCGCCTTGACCGCGCCCACGTCGCCGCGCACCATTACCGTCACATAGCCGGCGCCGATATATTCCTTGCCCAGCAGGACCACGTTGGCGGCCTTCACCATGGCGTCGGCGGCTTCAATCGAACCCACCAGGCCTCTGGTTTCAATCATTCCCAAAGCTTCCATCCGCGTTTCCCTCCCGAGACACCAACGCGCTTACGCTATCACAGAACTGCTGCCGAGGTCACGAAAAACTCACGCAGCATCAGCCGGGTCTGCTCCCCAAAGCGCTCGTGCATCGTCGTCTCCAGCCGCCCGATCAGCTCCAGTTCCACTCCCGGCGCCAGCCGTGCGCAATCGGTCGAATTCCACAGCAGCGCCGTATGCCGCACCCCATCCTCTTCGACCACCAGCTTCAAATGACGCTCTTTCAGGACTTGCGGCGCCTCCGCCAGCCGCGCGCCCCGCACCCGCAGGACGGGCTCGGGGTTGCCTTCCCCGAACGGCTGCAGGCGCGCCAGTTCTTTGCAAATCGGCGGCGTCAACTCGCTCAGCCGGACCTCGAAATACTCCGCGTTTTTGCGAGCCGGCGTAGGCATCTCCGCCTGCGCCAGGTAGGTCCGCAGCGCCTCCAGCTTGCCCGCGTCCATTGAAAACCCCACCGCCTGCGCATGTCCGCCAAAGCGGTCAAACAGATCTCCGCAGCCTTCGATGACCTGTAGCAAATGCATCCCGTCCGGCGCCCGTCCCGACCCATGTGCCCGTCCCTCCTCGAGGCTCACGATCACCACCGGCCGCTGTGTCCTCTCCACCACCTTGTTGGCCACAATCCCCAGCACGCCCCGGTGCCAACCCTCGCCGGAAATGACCTGCACCCCGGGCTCCTCGCCCAGCCCCCGCGCTTCAATTTCCGCCAGCATCCGCGCGCAGCACTGCTGCCGCTCCTGGTTCAGCCCCTCCAGCGCCTGCGCAATCCCACCCGCCTCCGCCGCCGGGGCAGAGAATAGCTCGACCACCCGATCCGCCGCGCCCATCCTGCCCGCGGCATTGAGCCGCGGCGCCAGCCCAAACGCCACATCCCGGCTGGTGACGCGCGTTTTTCCCTTCGCCATCGCAAATCCCAGCAGCGCCCGCAGCCCGGGATTCACCGGCCGCTCCAGCCCCTCCAACCCAAACCGCGCAAACACCCGGTTTTCTCCCAGCAGCGGCACTGCATCCGCCACCGTCGCGATCGCCACCAGCTTCAAATATGACCGCAGCCCCGCCGGCCACGTGCCCTCCAGCTTGCCGCTGCGCTCCAGCAGCGCCTGCGCCAGCTTGAACGCCACCCCCGACCCGCATAAATTCTTATCCGGATATTCGCAACCCGCCTGATGCGGATTCACAATCGCCACCACCGTCGGCAATGTTTGTGGCGGCAAATGGTGATCGGTGATGATTACGTCGATGCCCAGCGCCTGCGCCCGCTCCAGCGCCTCCTGCTCGCGGATGCCGTTATCGACCGTAATCGCCAGCTTTACGCCATCCGCTGCCGCGCGCTCGAACGTTTCCGCCCGCAACCCATACCCATTGCCCAGACGCTCCGGCAGCTCATAGCTAACTTCGGCCCCCAGTGTCTTCAGCGCCTGCCGCAAAATGACGGTCGCAATCGTCCCATCGACGTCATAGTCCCCGAGAATCCGTATGCTCTCGCCGGCGGCGATGGCCCGCAAAGTCCGCGCAACGGCTGGCTCCATCCCCAGCATCAGCCAAGGCGAATGAGTATGCTCCAGTCGCGGATACAAAAACTCCGTAACGGCTTCAATTTCACTCCACCCGCGCTCGGCCAGCAGCCGCGCCAAAAGAGGCGACACCCCCAGCGCCACCTGAATCCTGTCGGCAGAGTTCGTCTTCACTGACCACTAACCACTAACCACTGACCACTGTTCATTTGATCTGCACCAACTCCGCCCCCTCGGCCGCCTCCGCGCTCCGCGCCCTCATGGCCTCCGGGGCCTTCTGCTCATCCCGCCAGAAGTCCATGATCGAGGTGTAATGCGCGCAGGCCACGGTGCAATAGGGTGCGCAGGCTTTCTTCAGCCCGTACTCGCGGCGGATGTCTTCGATGGTGTATTCGGCCAGTGGGATGCCCGGCGTGCCGCGCTGCTGCGAGCAGTAATGCACCAGCCCGTTTTCGCAGATATACAGATAACGGCTGCCGGCGCGGCACTTCCAGTCGTTCGGTTTGCCGCGCGCGATGTTGTCCTGAAACTTGTTCAGCCGGAAAAACTCGCGCTTGCCCAGCCGCCGTACCTGCTCGTAGATCGCCATTTCCTGCTCCGCGAGCGGCCGAAGCTGTCCATGCCCATCGTGAATAATGCCCACCGTGGTGGCAAAGCCGCATTCCACCGCCCGTTTCGCAATGGTCAGCGCATCTTCCGGATGCCGCACGCCTGATCCCAGCACACTATTAATGTTCACGTTGAACCGGGCATATTCCGCCAGCAGCGCCAGCTTCTTGTCCAGTACCTTGAGACTCTTGACCGACACGTCATCCGGCTGCACGTTGTCGATCGAGATCTGCAGGTAGTCGAGCCCGGCCCGGTTCAGCCGCTCAATGCGCTCCTTGACCAGCAGATAGCCGTTGGTAATGCAGCCTGCCAGCATGCCCCGCTCGCGGATGCGGGCGATGATGTCGTCCAACTCCGGGTGCAGCAACGGTTCGCCGCCGCTGATCGTCACCAGGCTCGTGCCCAGCCGCGCCAGATGGTCCACCCGGCGCCGCATCTCCTCAATCGGCACCGGCTTCGAGTGATCGTCGTACTCGTTGCAGTAGCCGCATGCCAGGTTGCAGCGCCGCATCGGCACCATATGCACCTGCACCGGGTGCTCGGTCGAGCGTACCCCATGCCAGATTGCCGCCCACTCGCGCAGGCGCCGGGAGATCGGTTTGTGGCGTGCCTTGACCATGCCCTGATCCCACACAGTGTGCCTGTAAAGCCGCATTTTGTCACTATTTTCGGCGCGAACGGTCGGAACCGCGCCATGAACTGCGCGTATATTTGGGTAACATGCGGGACTTGCACTATGCGTTGCGTCTTTGCTCAATCGCGGGCACCCGGCTTCACTCGGCGCTGCGCGCCTCGCAAAGCCGCCCGCTCTCTGGGCTGGGGGCCCGGCGCCCCAACCCAGCCGCGCTTGCGAAAATTGAGGAGCCATGCGAGACCTGCGCTATGCGTTGCGTCTGATCGCGAAAAGCCCCTGGCTGTCGCTGGTTGCGGTGCTCTCGCTGGCGCTGGGCCTGGGCGCCAACACCACCATCTTCGCCTTCGCCAACCGTCTGCTGCTGCAGAAGCCGCCGGTGGCCAATCCCTCGCGTCTGGTCGAAATCTACACCCACGACCCCGACCCCCGCGCCGCGCTCAATGGCGACTATCCACTCAGCTATCCCGACTACCTCAGCTTCCTCCATCGCGCTCACAGCCTTTCCGGCTTGCTCGCCTACAGCCCGCTCAACCAGGTCAATGTGGTCACCGCGCCCGGCGCGTCAACCCAGCCCTGGACCGGTGAGCTTGTGACTGACGGCTACTTCCATGTCCTCGGTCTCCACCCGGCCCTCGGCCGCTGGTTCGTCTCCGCCGAAGATACAGTGAATGACGCCAGCCCCGTCGTCGTGCTCTCCTTCGCCATCTGGAAAACCCAGTTCGGCGGTTTGCCCGGCATCCTGGGCCGCACGGTTCAAATGAACGGCGCTCCCTACAGCGTCATTGGCGTCGCCCCGGAGAGTTTTCATGGCCTGTTTGGCGGCGTCGAGTGCAATTTCTGGGCGCCGGTCACCATGTCCGATCATCTCGGCGAACCTGGCGTCATCGAACAGCGTGCCCACCGCGCGCTGCTCGCCGTCGGCCGTCTCAACCCCGGCGTGACCCTCGCCGCGGCCTCGACCGAGCTGGACATGATCCAGCACCAGCTCGATCAGCAATACCCCAAGGCTGAACTAGCAACGTTCGGCGGACTCGCCGTGCCCTTGGAGGCGATTCCCAAGCCCTTCCGCGGCTCGGCCAGTTCCATTGTTCTGCTGCTCGAAGTCGTTGTCGGCCTGGTGCTGCTGATCGCGTGCACCAACACCGCGCTGGTGCTGCTGGCGCAGGCGCTCGGCCGTCAGCGCGAGTGGGCGCTGCGCGCCGCGCTGGGCGCCAGCCGCCGCCGCCTTCTCCGCCAAGGCCTGGTGCACAGCGTCCTTCTCGCCCTCATCGCCGGCGGCCTCGGTCTCGGCATTGCCGAGTTGCTCTGGCCGCTCTTGATCCGCCTGCGGCCCTCGGGCTTTCCGCTGGCGCCGCCCACGGGTTTGAGCGCCTCGCTCATCGCCTTTACGTTCGCTCTGGCGCTCGTGGCCGGCATTCTGTTTGGACTCGCTCCTGCCCTGCAAGCCACGCGCCTGCGTGTCCTCGACTACATCAAAGACGGTACGCCCGGCTCCGGCGGCGTGCGCTCGCGCCTGCGCAGCGGCTTCATCATCGCCCAGATGGCGCTCTGCGTCGTGGTGCTGGTCGGCGCGGCGCTGTGCCTGCGCTCGCTCGCCCGCGCCCGCGCCATCAATCCCGGCTTTGACACCCAGCACCTGGTCCTCGTCCATGATGTCAGCCCGCAGTCGCTCGGCCATAACGGTCCCGCAGCGCATCAATTCCTGCTTCAGGTTCGTCAGGCGGTCGATCGCGTGCCCGGCGTCACCGCGGCCGCCTGGATCGTCGAAGTGCCGCTCCAGACCGGCGAATCCGATGCCATGGTCCTGCCCCCCGGCGCATCCCCTGGCACTCACGGCGAAGGTTATCGCGTCGAGGTCACCAGCGTCTCGCCCAATTATTTCCGCGCCAGCGGTACGCCGCTGCTGGCGGGCCGCGGCTTCACCGAAGCCGACCTCGCCGCCGGCCGTCACCTCATCGTGATCAACGAAAATCTCGCGCGCCATTTCTGGCCGCAGGGCGGCGCCGTTGGGCACGAGTTCACCTTCCCCGGCGACAGCACGCATCCGCCCGCGACCATTGTTGGCGTCGCTGCCAACGGCAAGTACCACAACCTGAACGAATCCCCCCGCCCGTACCTGTATGAGCTCACTCCCATCGCCACCCCCGGCTCGCTCATGATCCACGTCGCCGGCTCGCCGGCCAGCTTTTTGCCGGCCATCCGCAAGCAGTTGCAATTGCTCGATCCCAACTTGCTCAGCGCCAATATCCAGACCGGCGCTGCCTTTATGGAACTGCCGCTCTACACGGCGCGTATGACAAGCGTGCTCCTCGGCAGTTTCGGCATCTTGGCGCTGCTGCTCGCCATTGTCGGTCTTTATGGCGTCATGGCCACGACGGTCACGCGCCGCACCCGCGAATACGGCATTCGCATGGCCCTGGGCGCCGGCTCTGGAAATTTGCTGCGCCTTGTGCTCGGCCAGGGCCTCCGCCTCGCCCTCTGGGGTACCCTTGCCGGAGTCGTTCTGGCTGCGCTCCTCACCCGTTATCTCTCCTCACTCCTTTACGGCATGAGCCCGGCCGATCCGGTCAGCTACTTCGCTGCGGTGGCGCTCCTCATCGCCGTGACCCTCCTCGCCAGCCTCATCCCCGCTTTGCGCGCCGCCCGCGTCGACCCCCTGCCTGCGCTGCGTCAGGAGTAATCGGATATGCGTGATCTTCGCTATGCCCTTCGTCTGATCGCCAAAAGCCCCTGGCTGTCGCTCATCGCCGTGCTCTCCCTCGCCCTGGGCCTCGGCGTCAACGCCACCATATTCAGCGTCGCCAACGGCCTGCTGCTGCAAAAACCAGCCGTCGCCAGTCCCGACCGTCTGGTCGAGGTTTACACCCACGATCCCTCGCCGCGCGCGGCGCTGAATGGCGACTACCCGCTCAGCTACCTCGACTATCTCGCCTACGAAAAGCAAGCCACCAGCCTCTCCGGCCTGCTTATCTACAATCCCGTCAGCCAACCCAACGTCATTCCTTCGCCCGGCGCTTCGCCCATGCCCTGGACCGGCCAGTTGGTCTCGGGTAATTACTTCGACGTCCTCGGTCTGCACCCGGCTCTCGGCCGCTGGTTTTTGCCAAACGAAGCCGCCGTCAAGGGATCCAGCCCCGTGGTCGTGCTCTCCTGGGCCACCTGGCAGCGGCAATTCGGTGGCGACGGCAGCGTACTCGGCCGCACGGTTTCGCTGAACGGCATGCCCTTCGTGGTTATTGGCGTTGCCCCACGTGGTTTCCAGGGTCTCTTCCATGCTGTCGAGTGCAATTTCTGGGCGCCGGTCACCATGTCCGACCGTCTGGGCTTGCCCGGGATTCTAGAAAGCCGTGGCAACCGCAGCCTGTTCGCCGTCGGCCGCCTCAAGCCT
Organism: Acidobacteriota bacterium; assembly: GCA_004299485.1. Lineage (NCBI taxonomy): Bacteria > Pseudomonadati > Acidobacteriota > Acidobacteriota bacterium. Next base: position 162,928 of record SCQP01000008.1, on the reverse strand, counting down.
GGCGTCACCGTCGCCGCCGCCAGTGCCCAGCTTGATGCCGTACAGCACCACCTCGACCGCGAATACCCCAATGGCGAGCTGCCCACCTTCGGCGGTCTCGCCGCGCCTCTCGGCTCCGTGCCGCTGCCCTTCCGCGGCTTCGCCACCGGCGGCATTCTGCTGCTGGAAATTGTCGTCGGCCTCGTCCTCCTCATTGCTTGCGCCAATGCCGCCCTCGTGCTCCTGGCGCAAGCTCTCGGCCGCCAGCGTGAGTGGGCTTTGCGCGCCGCCCTGGGCGCCGGCCGCGGCCGTCTCATCCGCCAGGGCCTGATCCACAGCGTGGTGCTGGCCGTCATCGCCGGCGGCCTCGCGCTGGTGATCGCCGCAGGCTTGCACCCACTGTTGCTGCATCTCGTACCCGCCGATACGCCCATTGCCGCGCCTCCAGCACTGAGCAGTACCGTCGTTTGGTTCACTTTTGCCCTGGCTCTCGCGGTAGGCATCCTCTTCGGCCTGCTGCCGGCACTGCAAGCCGCGCGTGTGCGCATTCTCGATTACATCAAAGACGGCACGCCCGGCTCCGGCGCCGTTCGCTCCCGCACCCGCAGCGGCTTCATCATGGCCCAGATCGCCCTCTGCATGATGGTGCTGGTGGGCGCGGCTCTTTGCCTGCGCTCGCTCGCCCGTGCCCGCGCCATCAATCCTGGCTTCGACACCCAGCACCTGATCGTCGTCACCACCCTTAACCCGCAGTCCCTCGGCCACACCGGAAAGGATGCGGAGACGTTTCTGAAAAACCTGCGCGCTGGCGTCAGCGCCGTCCCCGGCGTCAGCGCGGCCGGCTACACCACGCAGCCGCCGCTGCAAGTCGGCGAGTCCGATACTTTCGTGCTGCCCGAGGGCATGGCGCCGCCGCCGCATGCGCAAGGCTTCCGCTCCGAGTACACCCAAGTTTCGCCGGATTTCTTCAAGGCGTCCGGCACGCCGTTGGTCAGCGGCCGCGGCTTTACCGATGCCGACTTGGCCTCCGGCCGCCAACTCGTCGTCATCAACCAGACCTTGGCGCAGCAGTTCTGGCCGCACGGTGATGCCGTCGGCCACACGCTCTTGCGCAACGGCCAGGGCGGCACGCCCATGACCATCGTTGGCGTCGCCGCCGACGGCAAATACAATTCCCTCGACGAATCTCCCCGTCCGTACTTTTATCCCCTCACCACCATCGCTATGCCCGCCACGATGATGATCCACGTCGCCGGCAACCCGCAGGCGTTTCTCACTCCGGTCCGCCGCGTTCTGCAAAACGCCGACCCGCAGATGCTCAGCAGCAACGTCGAAACCGGCGCTCAGTTCATGCAGTCACCGCTGTTCACAGCGAAGATGTCCGGCGTCCTGCTCAGCGGCTTTGGCATTCTCGCCCTGCTGCTCGCCCTCGTCGGCCTCTACGGCGTCATGGCCTCGACCGTCGCCCGCCGCGCCCGTGAATACGGCATCCGCATGGCACTGGGAGCCGACGCCCCGAATCTCCTGCGCCTGGTCGTGAGCCAGGGCCTGCGCCTCGCCGCCTGGGGCATTCTGGCCGGCGTCATTCTGGCCGCCCTCGCCACTCACTTCATGACCTCGTTGCTCTATGGCATGAGCCCCGCCGACCCCATCAGCTATATCGCCGCCGCAGTCCTCCTGGCCCTCATCACTCTCCTCGCCAGCCTGATCCCGGCCCTCCGCGCCTCCCGCACCGACCCCCTCCGCGCCCTGCGCCAGGAATAGACGGACTAGGCCTTCACCGCTACGAACGCGATCGCGCCCATCTGCTCCGTATACTTCCGGAACAGCCGCCGCATGGTCTTCACCCGCGCCCGGGCGGCCGGCCTGCGTGCCAGGTTGCAGGCAATCCGCGCCACCCCCAGCAGCCCTTCGTCCGCGATCAGGCGGCGGGGCTCCAGCAAGTGCATCGGGGCATGCGATTCCGCCACGACGCGCAGGCCGGCCTCGGCCAGTAACTCGCGCCATTCCGAACTGGTAATGGGTTGCACGCCCACGTGGATCTCACGCGACATCACGCTGGAAATTTCGCGCCGCGAATCCGCATCGATCTCATCCGGCGTCAGACACAACTCGTGGATCCCGTAGCGTCCGCCCGGCTCCAGTAACCGGGCGGCCTCGGCAATGATCCGGCGCTTCTGCTCCGCCGTATGCAGGCTCAGCATGGCTTCGCCGTAGACCACGCTGTAGCTTGCCGAGGCCAGCCCGGTGGCGTCGGCGCTGTTTTCTACGCAGCGCACCGCGTCGCCACCTATCGCTGCCAGTTTGCGGCACATGCGGGCCGCCGCCGCGGCGTCGCGTTCCACCGCGACGTACTCCCGCGGCTTGGCGGCGAGCGTCTGCCGCGCCGTCGCCCCCATCCCCGGCGCGAACTCCACCACGCGGTCGTTGGCGCCAATCGCCAGCCGCGACAGCATCCAGTTCGTCAGCTCGCGTCCGCCCGGCCGCAGCACCCGCTTGCCCAGGCTCGCCAGCAACCAGTGGCCCGGCTGCCGTTCCTCTTGTATCCCTTTGATCCCCAGCGCCGCATCGGTTGCCATGGCCTACCCTCCCGACGTTTACTCTGGCTCCCCGCCGATCCCTTGGCTGTGACGCGGATCACCCGCCCGGCATATCCTTAATAGCGAATGCCCAGCGCGCCCAATCCCTACACCCGGCGCGTCGAGCGCCTGACGCGCCTCCGCCGCGGCATTGCCGCTGCTCTGGTCCTCGGCGCGGTCGCGCTGGCGGCGACCTATTTCGTCCAGCGCCGCCGCCATCCCGCACCCACTGCACCGCTGCTCGGTTTGCAGGTGCAGCAAAGCGCTGCCGGCGTGGACATTTCTAAATCGGTGAATGGCCGCCCGGTGTTCCGCGTGTATGCCTCCCGGGCCGACAAGCTGCGCTCCGGCGGGGTGGTTGCGCTCCACCAGGTCCGCATCCTGGTCTACGATGGCCAGGGCCGCAATGCTGACGAAATCAGCGGCGCCGCCTTCCGCTACGATCAGGCGAGCGGCGATTTGCAAGCCGACGGCCTGGTGCATATTCAGCTCGAGCGCCAAGTGGACCTCACCGCCCGCGGCCTGCGTTATAACGTCAAGCAGGGTACTGGCTCCATTGCCCATGGCGTTCTTTTTGCCATGGGCGGCGCGCGCGGCCGCGCCGCTTCCGTCGAGTTGGACAGTCACCGCGGCCAGGCCAGTTTCGCCGGTGGAGTGCAACTCGACTGGCCGCGAGCGCGCCAGCCCGATCTCAATCTCAGGAGCGACTCCGCCCGCCTGCAACGACTGTCCTCTGGCGCCGTCACCATCAATCTGGATGGCCATGCCTATCTGCGGCAGGGCGTCCAGTCGCTCGCGGCAGATCATTTCGTGGTTGCCGTCAGCCCCACCTACGCCCTGCAGCGCCTCGATGCCAGCGGCCATGTGTTGGCCACCAACGCCACCGTGAGCGAACCCTTACGCGTTCGTGCCGATACCGGCCACGCGGAGTTTACTCGGGCAACACAAAAGTTGCAGCGCCTCGAACTCGACGGCCATGTCCTCGCCGAGCAGACCCAGACCCTGCGCGGTCAGTATTTACTCCGCCGCCTGCGCGCCGGCCAGCTTGCGCTGCGCTTCGCCCCCGCCAATATCCTGCACATGCTGATCGCGCGCCAGAACGCCGTGCTTACCGAAACCGGCGCTGTACCCCAGCGCCTCGCCGCTCCCGAACTCGACTTTGCCTTTGGCCCCTCCGCCGCGGGCCGCCCAGTTCCCAGCCTCATCGCCGTTTCCAGCCAGGGGCGGACAGAGATCGTGCGCGGCCCTCTGCGCGCTGCCGCCGACCAGTTGCAGCTTACGCTCGCGGGGAATCAGCAGCCGCGCCTTCTGCGTGCCCGCGGCCACGTCGCGGTTCATCAGACCGTCAACGGCATCGAACGCACCTCGCAGAGCCAATCGCTGCAGATCGAATTTTCTCCCTCTGCCGGCCGCGGCGCTCAGCCGGGCAAAGTCGTCGAAACCGGCGACGTTCAGTTGCGCGCGGGCGAGCGTGAGCTTTCGGCGCAGCAGCTCACCTATACCCCCGCCGACGGCAAAGCCATCCTCACAGGCAGCGTCCACGGCTCCGATCCCCAGGCCGCATTTTCCGCCGAGGCGGCCACTTGGATCAGTCATCCCGATGGCAGCGCCAGTCTGTCGGCCCACGCCGCGCCTGCGGGTAACATCGAACTCAGCCTTTCCGGCCGTTCCTCCAACGTCGGCCCCATGCTCGCCGCCAACCGACCGGTCGTCATCACCGCCGGGAGCGTCCATTGGGACCAGCCTGCCGGCCCGAAACCCACCTCCGCGGCCAGCTTTCGCGGCACCGCAGTCTTCACCGGCTCCGTGCGCTTGCTGCAAGCCCCAAGTCTGCTGCGCGCCGGTCGGTTGACCATCACCGCCGGAGCCAATGGCATGCCCGCCCAGCTCCTTGCCACCGGTGATGTGCAAACCGATTTCCTCGCCAACCGCAGCTCTGTTGGGAGCCTCAACCGGCAACTCACACACACTGCGGCTGGCCACGAGCGTGCCGTGCGGGTGCGGGCGCGCCAATTGGTTTATTCGGCAGCCGCTCACCAGGCGCGCTACAGCGGCGCCGTTCGCCTCGCGGTGGATGATGCAACGCTCTCCGCTCCGCAACTGACCATCTATCTCAGCACCTCAGGCAATTCACCATCTCTGGAGCGTGCGCAAGCGACCGGCGGCGTCGCCCTCCGCCAGCCCGGACGCAGCGCGCATGCTGCCCGGCTTAGCTATGACTTTGCCAGCAACCAGGTCCGCCTGGACGGCGGACCCCCCAGCATTTTGGATGCCGAACACGGCAAAATCACCGGTGATCCCTTGACTTTTTCTCTGTCGAGTGATGAAATTCAGGTGGGTGGCAAGTCCGGAACCCGCGTTTTGGGAAAAACCAAGGGACGTAACTAATTCGTTTTCACTAGCTTACAATCACCCCAACGCGCCCCGCCCCTTTCCCTCTTCCCTTGTCCCCTTTGTCTATGGAGCGTCTCGCCACAGATCAGATTTGTAAACTCTTTAAGGGTCGCGCGGTCGTCAACGGCGTCAGTATCTCTATTGCTCGGGGCGAAGTCGTTGGTCTGCTCGGCCCCAACGGCGCCGGCAAGACCACCACCTTTCACATGATCGTCGGCCAGATCGCGCCCGACATGGGCCGCATCCTGCTCGACCAGCACGACATCACCGCCCTGCCCATGTATCAGCGGGCGCAACTCGGCATCAGCTACTTGCCCCAGGAACCATCGGTGTTCCGCAAACTCACCGTCGAGCAGAACCTGCTCGCCATTCTCGAAATCCTGCCCCTCTCGGCCGGCCAGCGCAAAGAGCGGCTCGAGAAATTGATCGAGATGCTCGGCCTGGGCAAAGTCCGCCGTACTCTCGCCTATTCGCTCTCCGGCGGCGAGCGGCGCCGAGTCGAAATCGCCCGCGGCATGGTGCTCGAGCCGGCGTTCATGCTGCTCGATGAACCGTTCAGCGGCATTGACCCTCTCGCGGTGCTCGATTTGCAGCACATCATTTCCCGCCTGCGTGCCGATCATATTGGCGTGCTGATCACCGACCACAACGTGCGCGAAACCCTGAGCGTCACCGACCGTGCCTACATCATTCACGACGGCCGCATCTTCCGCGAAGGCACGCCCGCCGAGCTGGGCGAGGATGCCGATGTGCGCCGCGTCTACCTCGGCGAAAGCTTCAGCCTGGTATGAGCTGCCTATGAATCTTGGCCCCAAGCTGATCGCCAAGCCGGCCCTCAAGCAGACGCTCACGCCCGGGCTCGTGCAAATGGTCAATATCCTGGCCATGAACAAGCTCGAGTTGCAGGAAGCCATCAGTCACGAGCTGCTCGAAAATCCCATGCTCGACGAAAACCAGGAGGACGGCAACGCTCCCGGTCTGGACGAGTTGACGCGTCTCGAGCAGGACCTGCAGCGCCAGAACGAGATGGAGCGCACCCCCGCGCCGGCCGCCGCCGCGCCTGCGCCTGCCGATGGCAGCACGCCCGAAGCTGGCGCCGAGGCGCCCGCCAAGGATTCGTTCGAGGAGATCGATTACGGCGATTTCTTCAAGAACTATCTCGACCCCGGCTATCAGCCCCACGAGCGCGAGGAGATCGACCGCCCCTCCTTCGACAACTTCCTCAGTGCCCCCACCACCCTCACCGATCACCTGCGCTGGCAACTCAGCGTCGAGCCTATCGATAACGGCCTCCGCCAGGCCGCCGAAGCCATCATCGGCAATCTGGACGAGGACGGCTATCTCACCGCCGAGGACGACAAGGGCCGACGCCCGCTGCGCATCGAGGAAATCGCCACCGGCGAGGGCATCGCCGAAGACCTCATGCGCGAAGCCCTGAATCTGGTGCAGCGCTTCGATCCGCCCGGCGTGGGCGCCCGCGATCTGCGCGAATGCCTCCTCATCCAGCTCTTCCAGCTTCCCAGCGTCCAGATTCTGGCGATCGCCCTGGTGAGCGAGCACCTGCCCGCCCTGCAGAATCCCCGCCGCCAGGAGCTGGCGCGCACACTCAATGTCAGCGAGGAAGAGATTGCCGGGGCGCTCGCCGAGATCCGCAAGCTCGATCCCTTCCCCGGCCGCCGCTACAATCCCGCCAACACCCGCCTCATCGAGCCCGACGTCGCTTTCGTCAAGGGCCGCGCCGAGCGCTGTCCCATCTGCGGCTCCGAGTCCTGCCGCAATCCGTATCAGATCATCATGAACGATGACGGCATGCCCAACCTGCGTCTGAACTATCAGTACCGCGACATGAAGTTCGGCCGCGAGCAGCGCGACACCAGCCGCTACATCAAAGAGCGCTACGCCAGCGCCATCCAGTTCCTGCGCAACCTGGAGCAGCGCAAGCAGACCATCGCCCGCGTCTGCCACACCATCGTCGAGCGCCAGAGCGACTTTCTCGACTTCGGCATGGATTTCCTCAAACCCATGATGATCAAGGAGGTCGCCGAGGAGATCGGCGTCCACCCCTCCACCGTCAGCCGCGCCGTCGCCAATAAGTACGTCCATACCAGCCAGGGCGTCTTCGAACTGCGTTTCTTCTTCACCGAGGCTGTCCAGGGCGTGCGCGGCGGCGAAACCTCGCTGCTGATTCTCAAGCGCCGCGTCAAAAAGCTGATCGCGGAGGAAGATCCCAAGCACCCCCTCACCGACGACCAGGTTGCCGCGGTGCTCAAGCAGCAGGGCATCGACGTCACCCGCCGCACCGTCGCCAAATACCGCGAGGACATGCACATCCCGTCCACGCACCAGCGGCGTGTGCGATGAAGACGCCTCGGGGAGTCCGGAGCGCCAGCGGGCGGACCCTGCCGGGAATCGAAGCCCGCACTCCCAGCGACCAACGGGAGCGACCAGGGCAAAAAGTGGCGAGCCACGCGGTTGCGCGGGCACAGGGAGTGGGCCGGCGGCCGCACTCGCGGCGCCGCGCGCCGCACAACCGAACCCGAACGCCATCGGATCTGCACGTCGTAGTCATTACCGGTCTGAGTGGCAGCGGCAAGGGTTCGGCCGAAAAAGTCTTTGAGGATTCCGGCTACTACTGTGTCGATAATCTGCCCGTCGGCCTGATCGGTCCCTTCGTCGATTTGGTCCGCCAGGCCTCGTTTGACGGCTCCGGCGAAGTGAAGCGTGTCGCCGCCGTCGTCGATATCCGTGAAGGCCAGCGCCTCGAGGCGCTGCCCGCCCTGCTGCAAACCTTGCGCGACTCACCTCTGCGGCTGACGCTGCTCTTTTTGGAAGCCAGTGACGAAGCCATTCTGCGCCGTTTCAGCGAAACCCGCCGCCCCCACCCCCTCGCCGAGCGCGATGGCAGCCACGGCCGCGACCGCCGCAAAGGCGAAACGGAGCTCCGCCGTGGCATCGAGGCGGAACGCAAGGCCCTGGCGAAAATCCGCGCCGCCGCCGACCTCGTGGTCGATACCTCCCGCTTCAACGTCCACGAGCTGCGCGCCTTCCTGCGCGAGCACGTCATTGAAGCCGGTCTCGCTCCCAGCCTGCAGATCGCGGTCACCAGTTTCGGCTTCCGCAGCGGCGTCCCCAGCGATGCCGATCTGGTCTTTGATGTCCGCTTCCTGCCCAATCCCAACTACATCCCCGCCCTGCAGGCGCATGACGGCCGCGACCGCAAGGTGGCCGAATACATCCGCTCCTTTCCCCAGACCGCCGAGTTCCTCACCCGCATCCGCGATCTGCTGGCCTACCTCATCCCCCATTACATCGAGGAGGGCAAGAGCTATCTGAATATCGCCGTCGGATGCACCGGCGGACGCCACCGCTCCGTCTATATCGCCGAGGCCTTGCGGCGCGAGCTGCGCAAGCTGGGCTACCGCCCCACCCTGGCGCACCGCGACCTGCGGCACTGAGACTCCCGGCGATGCGCCCTTTCTATCGCCTGCTCGGCTTCGTCACGCGCTATTGGATCCAGTTCCTTGCGGCCCTGGGACTCATGGCCGTGGCCAGCGCTCTCGATGCCTCCGTCGCCCTGATGCTGGCGCCGGTCATTGACAAATTCCTCAAGCCCGCGAGCGGCGGCGGTGCGATTCTGCTGCTCAAAGCGCGTCCGCCGCTGCTTGACCATAACATTTACCTCAATAGCTTCATCCCCCACGGCTTTTCCCACAACCCCGCGTCCATCATCGCTCTGGCGCTGATTGTGCTCGTCGTCGGCAAAGCCATCGGCGAGTACTGCGGCACCTACCTCATCAACTGGGTCGGCTATGGCGCCATCACCGATCTGCGCAATGCGGTCTACGAAAAGTTGATCCATCAATCTGCCGCCTTCTTTTCCCGTCAGGCCACCGGCAAGCTCATGTCCACCGTCGTCAATGATCTGGAGCGCATCCAGGTGGCGGCGTCCAACTCCCTCGCCGACAGCGTGCAGCAGACCTTCAGCTTCATCTTTTTCGCAGCCGTGCTGCTCTTCCTGAACTGGAAGCTGACCCTCTACGCCGCCGTCCTTACCCCCGCCGTCATTCTGCCCACCGCCTGGCTGGGCAAGCACGTCCGCCGTACCGCCCGCCGCGGCCAGGACGAAATGGCCGACGTGCAGCACATCCTGCACGAGACCGTCACCGGCCACCGCGTCGTCAAAACCTTCAGCATGGAAGGCCGCGAAGTCGCCCGCTTCCGCGCCGCCGCCCACCGCCTGCTGCACTCCAATCTGCGCTACATCCTGCAGCAGAGCATCGCTTCCCCGCTGATGGAAATTCTGGGCGCGGTGACCATCATCCTCTTCCTGCTCTACGCCCGCGGCGCCGTCGGGCGCGGCATCATGTCCACCGGCATGGTGGTGGCCTTCATCTACTCGCTGTTCAAGCTCTATGAACCCCTGCGGCGTATGGCCGGTATTTACAACAATTTTCAGACCGCGGCCGGCTGTGCCCAGCGCGTCTTCGAGTTTATGGATCTGCACGAGGAGATCCACGAGCGTCCCGGGGCCCGCCCGCTCGCGCCCTTCTGCACCGCCATCCGCTTTGCCGGCGCGGCGTTTGCTTATCAACCCGACGAACCCCTGCTGCACGATCTCGATTTCGAGATCCGCCGCGGCGAAGTGGTCGCCCTGGTGGGCTCCAGCGGCGCCGGCAAAACCACCGTCGCCAATCTCATTCCGCGCCTGTTTGACGTCACCGCCGGCGCCGTCCTGGTCGATGGCGTGGACGTACGCGCCTGCACCTTGCGCTCGCTACGCTCGCAGATCGGCTACGTCACCCAGGAGACCATCCTCTTCAACGACACCGTCGCCAACAACATTGCCTACGGCAGCCCCGCCGCCACCCCCGCCGCCATCCGTGCCGCTGCCCAGGCTGCTCTCGCCGATGAGTTCATCGCCGCCACGCCCCAGGGCTACAACACCATGCTGGGCGAACGCGGTGTCCGCCTCTCCGGCGGTCAGCGCCAGCGCATCGCCATCGCCCGCGCCCTCCTGAAGAACGCCCCCATCCTCATCCTTGACGAAGCCACCAGCGCTCTCGACAACGAAAGTGAAATGCTCGTCCAGCGCGCGCTCGCCAACCTCATGCAGCATCGCACTGTCGTGGTTATCGCCCACCGCCTCTCCACCGTCCGCAATGCGGACCGCATCCTGGTGCTCGACGCCGGCGCCATCGTCGAGGTGGGCAGCCATGACGAGCTGCACGCGGCCAACGGCATCTACCGCCGCCTCTACGACCTCCAGTTCGCCGATTTCGACGCCGTCGCTGCTGTCCCCGGCCCCCTCGATCCCGCCTGATGCGGCGTAGTGTATTACACTTGTATTACGGAGGGAAGATGGCGATTCGGACCGTTCGACTCGGAGCCGAGGACGAGCGCATTCTACGGCAATTGCAGCGAACGACCTGCGAGCCGGTCTCGGCGATCCTGCGCCGCGGTTTGCGCGCGCTGCAGCCGCGGCAGCCGGTTAGACAGCACCCGCGTGCCTTCGATATCTACAAGACCCTCGATCTCGGTCCGGGAGGCTATGCCAGGGGTGCATCGTTGGAGGTCGAAAAGCGCATGAAGGATGCAATCCGCCGCAAACACGGCCTGTGAAGCCACCTGTGATGATCGATGCGGGTCCACTGATCGCCCTGTTTGATCGGACCGAAGCGCCGCACGTTGCTGCCCGCGCAACCTTGTCCACTATCTCCGACCGGCTGTTCACCACGGTTCCCGTGCTCGTGGAGGCCGCTCACCTGCTGCAGCCAAGCACCCCGGGCGGCCGCGCGCTCCGCGATTTTGTCCTGCGTGGGGCGGTTGCCATTTGGTATCTTAGCTCGGCTACACTGACCCGATGTTTCGCGCTGATGGAGCAATACGCAGACCAGCCTATGGATCTGGCGGATGCCAGTCTCGTGGTCGCCGCCGAACGGCTGCGGACCAGCCGCATTTTCACCTTGGATCGCAAGCACTTCAGCGCTTACCGCATCCGCCGCGGCCACCGCTTGCTGCCGTTCGAGCTCGTCTGATCCGCTAAACTTTTAAAGTGAGCGCCAAAGTCCTGGATGGCACGGCCGCCGGCGCGGCCATTCGCAGTGAAGTCGGTGAGCGCGTGCGCGCCTTCAGCGCCCACCCGCCCGGTTTGGCCGTGATCCTGGCCGGTGACAACGCCGCCTCCGCCGTCTACGTCCGCGCCAAGATCCGCGCCTGCAACGAGCTGGGCATCTTTTCCGAGCAGATTCTGCGCCCGGCCAGTGTCTCCACCGCGGAGCTGCTCGACGATGTGGCCCGCCTCAACGCCCGCGATGATATCGACGGCATTCTCGTCCAGCTCCCACTCCCCCCTCAGGTCGATGCCGCCGCCGTGCTCCTCGCCGTCGCGCCGGAAAAAGACGTTGACGGTTTCCATCCCGTTAACCTCGGCAAGCTGGTGACCGGCCGCCCCGGCCCGCGCCCCTGCACACCTGCCGGCATCATGGAGCTGCTGCGCCGCAATCAGATCGCTGTCGCCGGCCGTGAGGCTGTCGTGGTCGGCCGCAGCGACATCGTCGGCAAGCCCCTGGCCCTGCTGCTGCTCCACGCCAACGCTACGGTGACGCTGTGCCACTCGAAAACCCGCAACTTGCCCGAAGTCTGCCAGCGCGGCGAGCTGCTCTTTGCCGCCATCGGCCGCGCCGCCATGCTGGGCGAGCGCCATATTCGCCGTGGCGCCGTCGTCGTCGATGTCGGCGTCAATACTCTCATCCGTGCTGAGGATGTCGAAACCTATTTCCCCGGCAGCCGCAAACGCCGGGAAGAATTCGACCGCCGTGGTCGCACTCTTATTGGTGACGTCGACCCCCGCGCCGCTTGCGCTCTGGCCTCCGCCTTTACTCCGGTGCCCGGCGGGGTCGGTCCCCTCACCATCGCCATGCTTATGAGCAACACCGTCGATCTGGCCGCCGCCCGCCGCGGCGTAGCCGTCGCCCCAGCTTCCTGACGCTATGCTGCGCTCGACGAAACGCAACGCAGCGAAGCCGGGGAGTAGGGGGCCCCGGCGTAGCGGGCTGGCCGCCTTGGAGAGCGGGCCGCGCGGCGCAGCCGCGCTGGGCGCCCGCGATCAATAGAATGCTTAAGCTGGCGATAACCGGCGGCCTGTCCAGCGGCAAGAGCACCGTCTCCGCCCTGCTGCGCGAGCGTGGCTGTCCCGTGGTCGATGCCGACCGTCTCGGCCACGAGCTGCTCCAAACGGAGGCCCACGACGCCGTGCTCGCCCGCTTTGGCACCGTGGAACCCGCACAATTGGCGGCCATCGTGTTTGCTCCCGGCGCCACCGGTGCTCTAGGCGAGCTCAACCAAATCCTGCATCCGCTGATCATGGCCCGCGCCTGGAATCAGTTGCACCAATGGCAGCAGCAGGGAACTAAGGTCGCCGGCATCGAAGCCACGTTGTTGATCGAAGCCGGGCTGCTGACGGGCTTCGATCACGTAATCCTTGTGGCCGCCGATCCGGAAGTGCGCATCCAGCGCTTCATGCGCAAGGCCGGCGCCAGCCGCGAGCAGGCTCTGGCCCGCATGGCGCATCAGTTGCCCGAGGAACGCAAACTAGCGCAAGCTGATATTGTGATTTCAAATAAGGGAACCCTTGCCGCCCTCGCCGCCGAGGTGGGGCGCCTTTGGAATCGCTTTCTCGCCGAGGCAAACGCATGAAATGGAGACCGGTGCTGGCTCTCGCCCTAATTCTGGCTGGGGGCTTTTTCCTGTATGTCTCGACTCACGGCGGCCCATTTTACCCGGACTTTGGGAGCGCACTGGCGCCACGCGCTATCGGTCACACGGTGGCTCTGGCGGAGGCGCCGCCCCAGACCCAATTCGAGCCCGACGAGCTGCGCGACATCAATATCTACCACCGCGTCAAGCCCTCAGTGGTCAACGTCACTTCGCAGATTATCCAATACAGCATGCTCTGGGGACCGGTTCCGGCCTCGGGCCAGGGTTCCGGCTTTTTCATCAACGGCAAAGGCTACATCCTGACGAATTATCACGTCATCCGCGATGCGCAAAAGCTGACCGTGACTTGGACGCCCAAAAAGGATGACTCCCATCAATACCCCGCCACCGTCGTGGGCACCGCCCCGCAGCTCGATCTGGCGGTGATCAAGATTGACGCCGGCCAGTCCGTGCCGGCCATGACCCTGGGCGACAGCGGCAATCTGCAGGTGGGCCAGCATGTGCTCGCCATCGGCAATCCCTACGGGCTGCCGGGCACTATGACTTCCGGCATCATCAGCTCCATCCGCACCGTGCATGAAGGCCCGCAGGATAATGGCGCGCCCGGCGCCGACATCGAAAATGCCATTCAGACCGATGCCCCCATCAACCCCGGCAACAGCGGTGGCCCGCTGCTCAATACCCTGGGCGAGGTGATCGGCATCGACACCATGATTTACACCCAGACCGGTTCTAACGTCGGCATTGGCTTCGCCATTCCTATTAATAGCGTCAAGGCTGTGCTGAATCAGCTCATCACCACCGGCCATGTGCAGACCGTTTCGCTCGGCATGCTGACCTATCCCATTTCGCCCAGCGTCGCCCAGCAGCTCGGCCTCAACGTCAGCCACGGTCTGTTGGTCCTGGGCGTACGCCGCGGCAGCCTGGCCGCTAACGCCGGGCTGCGCGCCGGCAATGAACCCGGCTACATCGGCAATACGCAGGTCCACTTTGGCGGCGACATCATCCTGGCGGTTGACGGCGAACCCCTGCAGGATCAGGGCCAGTTAGGCAACATCCTGTTGCTGCAGAAACCGGGCAGCACCATCACCCTCACCATCCAGCGCCACGGCAAGCAAATCAAGATCCCCATCACGCTGGGCACGGAGTTGTAGCTTCGACCCTGCGAACCGCGATCTGAGGCAGCAGCCCCTCCAAATCCTCGCGCCGCACCTGCGCGCATTCCTTGGTCAGCACGTTCGCGCCGCCGCAGGCTGCCGCGAGCTGCAGCATGGCTTCCGGCTTCAGGCCGCGCGCCAGTCCTGCCGCCAGTCCCGCTACCGCGGCATCGCCCGATCCTACAGAATTCACCCGCTGCAGCTTGGGCATCACGGCACGCAGAACCTGTCCGCCCGCCAGTGCGTAGAGCCCCGCCGCTCCGTCCGAGATCACCGGCATCCCAATGCCCGCCTGTGCCAGCCGCTGCAGAGCACGGCCAATGCCTGGCGCATCGGCCAGCGTTTCGCCAAGCAGCGCCTCGGCTTCCCGCCGGTTGGGTTTTACGATGGCCGGAGCCGGCCGCGGATGCGACTCGTATACCGCCCGCAACCACCGCCGGCTCGTATCCACGATCACCGGGCAGTGCCCGCCACAATCGCGCAGCAACTGCACATAAATGTCATCCGGACATCCCGGCGGCACGCTGCCCGACAACACCACCACCGCCGCCCGCGCTGCGGTCTGCCGTAGCTGGGCGCGCAGTTGCACGATCTCCGCCGCGCTCACCTCACCGCCCGGCTCGACAATTTCCGTTTCACATCCGTCCGCTTCGACAACTACGAACGCCGTCCGCGTCGTCGCCTGAATCCGCACCGGGTCGACGTGAATCCCTTCTCGTGCCACTTCTTCGAGAATGTACGCACCCGTGTGACCGCCAAAAAATCCAATCACCTCAACTTCTTCGCCCAGCACCCGCAGCACTCCGGCTACATTGATTCCCTTGCCGCCCGCTGACGTCACCACTTCTTCCACTTCTACATGCTCCCCGCGTCGCAACTGCTGCAAGCGCAAATACTTGTCCACCGCGGGGTTGAGCGATACCGCGCATATCATGCCGTCTATAATAAATCGAGTACTGTTATGCCTGCTCCTCATCCGTCTCACCCGCCCGCACCGACCCAACAAATTCCCGGAGTCAAACACATCGTCGCCGTTGGCAGCGGCAAAGGCGGCGTCGGAAAAACCACGGTCGCCGTCAATCTGGCCATCGCCCTGGCCGAGTTGGGCCAACTGGTGGGCCTGCTCGACTCCGACGTATATGGGCCGAACGTGCCACTGATGATGGGCAAAAGCGAAATGCCCCACGTCCTCGAAGGCAATCGCATCGAGCCGCTCGAGAATTTCGGCATCAAGTTCATGTCCATGGGCCTGCTCAATCCCGGCGACAAGCCCGTAATGTGGCGCGGCCCGCTGCTCCACAGCGCCATGCAGCAGTTCCTGCGCCAGGTGCAGTGGGGCGATCTCGATTACCTCCTGATCGATCTGCCGCCCGGCACCGGCGACATTGCCCTCAGCCTGGCGCAAAGCGTCCCCCTCAGCGGCGGCATCGTCGTCACCACGCCTTCCGACGTTTCTCTCCAGGATGGCCGCAAGGCCCTGAACATGTTCCAGCAACTGCGCATTCAGGTGCTGGGCGTGATCGAAAACATGAGCTACTTCAATTGTCCGCACTGCCACAAAGGCGTCGACATCTTCAGCCACGGCGGCGGGGAAGTGACGGCCGAAAAGTTCGGTGTCCCCTTCCTCGGCGCCCTGCCGCTCATGGCCGATATCCGCCAGGGCGGGGATCGCGGTTGCCCCGTGGCCACACTTGGCGAAGCCAGCGAGGCCGCGGGTCCATTTTTCGAAGTGGCCCGGCGGCTGCGTGCTAGTGTGGAAGAGTTGGGCGCCGAGGGCGATGTGCTGCACGTCCGCGCCTGACCATTGCCTATGGAAGAGCGCGAATTTTTCAACGAATCGAACGAGCCCAAAAAGGCGCGGCTGACTTGCCCCCATTGCCGCACGGAGGCCGAATATGCCGTCACCTGGGTGGTGCGCCGCAAAAAACCCGCGCCGCCCGCCCGCGCCGACTCGCTCGACCGCGCCAAGTTCGCCAAACTCTCCAGCTATATGGTCCGCCGTGACGACAAACTCGCCTGCTCCAACCCCCGCTGCCGCAAATCCTTCGAAATCACCGGCCTGCAGTCCATAGTCTCGCTCTAGTTAGTGCAGTAGCCCCGTGGCGAGCCGTCCGCCCGCCCAAATCAGCAGGAACCCCAAAAATACGTTCACCGCGAAGTTGCCCGCCGCCAGCAGCACTTCGCCGCCGCGCGCCATGTGCAGTGTTTCGAACTCCCAGGTGGAAAACGTTGTCAGGGCGCCGATAAATCCCACCGCGATGATGGTGCGCATCTCGCCGCTGATCCAGCGTGCGTGGCCGCCGATGTGCATCACGAAGCCCAGCAGGAAGCAGCCGATCAGGTTCGCGGCCAGCGTGTCGTAGGGGAAGTGTCCTCCGCCTAACACCTCCAGCCACTGCCCCAGTCCCCAGCGGCTCAGCGCGCCCAGCGCCCCCGCGATGGCAATGCCCAGCGCCAGCGTGCGCCCGGAAAGCGCATGCTGCACCACTTCAGCAGGCACAGAAACGGTTGTAGCCAAAATTTAACTCCTGCCAATGATTTGGTAGGAGTCATCTGCTCCGGCCCCATTTAGGAGCTAGAGCGGTTGGGTAAGGCGAACTCCAACGCCCGACAGCAACTCCATGCTAGCATCAACCCACTGCTCCCGTGTCTTTCCCCGCGCATGTAGAATCGCCGCCGCAGCATCGTTGGCTCAACCGTGATGTGGCCGGCATGGCCATTGCCAGCTTCCTGTCCGATGCGGGCCACGAGTTGGTCACGGTCATGCTGCCCGGCTTCCTGCACGCCCTCGGCCTCGCGGCCGGCGATCTGGGCTGGATCGAAGGCGCTGCCGATGCCTCCTCCAGCTTCGTCAAGCTAAGCGCGGGCTGGCTCTCCGACCGCGCCGGTAACCGCAAGGGCCTGGTCGCCAGCGGCTACGCCCTCACGGCGCTGGCGCTGGGCGTGCTCGCCGCCGCCGCAAGCTGGCCCGTCGTGCTTGCCGGCCGCGCGGTGGCCTGGATGGCGCGTGGCATCAAAGGACCGGCGCGCGACGCCCTGCTCTCGGAAGCCGCGCCGCCGGACGTGCGCGGTAAAGCTTTCGGCCTGCACCGCGCCGCCGATACTTTAGGTGCCGTCGTGGGACCGCTCGCCGGCATCTGGCTGTTGGCGCATCTGCCGCATCTCAATCCCGTGACTCCGTTCCGCACGATTTTCCTGCTGGCCATCATTCCCGGCTTGGGAGCGGCGGCCGCCTTCTGGTTCCTGGTGCGCGAACGCAGCCACGGCGCGCGCCGCGGCCTCAAACTGCATCAAGCGGTGCGCTCGCTGCCGCGCAGCTTTTTCCAGTTCGCGCGCGGCGCCGGCGTTTTCGGTCTGGGCGATTTTTCCCACACCCTTTTCATCCTCGCCGCCACCCAGTTGCTCACCCCTGCGCACGGCCTCATCCGCGCCGCGCAAATTGCTGCCCTGCTCTACGTGCTGCACAACATCGTGTATGCTGCAGTGTCGTTTCCTGCCGGTGCGCTCGCCGACCACGTTTCCAAAACTAAATTACTGGCGGGCGGCTATGTCCTCGCCGCCGCCAGCGCGGTCGGACTCGCCCTCCTGATGGCGCGGCATGCGGCGCCGGTTGCCTGGCTGGCGCTGGTCTTTGCCGCCGCCGGCGCGTACGTCGCCTTCCAGGATGCTCTCGAAGGCGCCATCCCCGCCGACTTGCTGCCCGCGCCCTCCCGTGCCACCGGTTACGGCGTGCTGGGCGCAGTGAACGGTGTGGGCGATTTCGTCGCCAGCGCGCTTGTCGGCGGGCTTTGGGTCATCTCCGCGAGCCTGGCCTTTGCCACTGCCGCCGCCCTCATGTTCGTGGGCGCCGTGCTCGTCTGGCGCCAACCTACGGCCGGCGGGCCGGGCCGGGCTGGGGCCCCGGGCCCCCAGTCCGGCCCGGCCTAAGCGGGTCGCGTGGCGCAGCCACGCGGGGCCCCGCGCCAATCAATGTCACGGGGTAGGGATAGCCGCCGCTGAAATATTTGCTCCCGGCAGCCAGCATTGCCGGCATCGCCGCATTCGGCGCGGTGTAGATATTGCCCGCGTTCCAGAGCATGAAGCCCCCGCCGCCCGCGGCGTGCTCCGTCGCCACCTGCTCCTGCACGTATTCCGGTCCGTACGATTTCGTACGCCAGTGGAACGCCTGCAGCCACGGACGGATCACCACCCCGTCGCCCCGCGTCAGCTTTTGAAACTTCTGCATCCCCGCCTCGATGAAATGCACCGGGTGCGCTGAGGGATCGGCGAAGCCGTCGAAATGCCCGAAGAAATGCGATGGATAGATCATCGGGCAGATGACGTCGCAGTAGTGCGCCAGCACCGCGATATTTTGCCCCGTCGCCTTCAGATCTACGGAATGTTGCCAGCCGGTGATGCCGTACACGTCAATCGAAATCCGCACGCCGCTGGGCTTCAGCTCCTGCTGCGCGCGCCGCAGAAAGCTGGTGATGAAGTCCGCGCGCGCCTCCTCCGGGTGCGCCGCCTGATAGGCAAACCGCGCATCCGCCTGATGCCCGTCCACCGGAAAACGGATCGCGTCAAACTGCACTTCATCGACGCCCGAGGCCGCCACAATCTTCGCCAGCGCCAGATTGTAGTCCTCGACCGCCGGTTGCGACGGATCCATCCACGTAGCCGCGCCATGCTCGCGCCACACGCCGCCCGTCGCGCGCGAACGCACCGCCAACTCTGGATGGGCTTGCACCAGCCGCGCATCCAGAAATACGTCAATGCGCGCGATCGCGTACAGACCGTGCGCGTGCAGCCAATCCACCCACGCGGGCAAATTCGCAATGTACGGATGCCGTAGATGGCTGGCCAGCGCCAGTGGCGCATTGAAGCTCACCGGGCTGCTGTCGTCTTTGATGTCAAAGACCACCGCATTTCCGCCTTCACTCCGCCACTGCTCCGCCAGGCGCCGGCCCAGGGCTCGGCCCGCCGTTGGCCCGGTTAGGTAAATGGCACGAATTTCCGCACGCGCCGGAACCGCATGGCGCGAGCTTGCCCTCGGCGTCTGCCCGGCCGCCGGGGCACTGGCCGCAATCAGAAAAATACCTAGCGCCACAGGCAAAGGCGAGAAGCAATATTTGGGGAAGTGCATAGAGAATGACATCCGCTGGAACTACAAGAAGGTAACATGTACACTATCGGTAAGGGGATTACCAGCCGGGTGCGTTTCGACGCTTGCGCGGCCAAGGGCGTCCAAGTCGGTGCTTGCGGCAGGGACAACCCGAATCGCTTGCTGCCCCATCCTACCCGTGGTGGGAGTAGAACCACCACGACAGGAGCCTGGGGCGGAGAACTGAGGAGGTTGGGATGGCGTTCGTTCGCAAAAAGGGCAAATCGTACTACTTGGTACATAACGTTCGTGAGGACGGCCACGTTCGGCAAGTCCACTTGGCTTGCCTCGGCAACCGGCCTCGGGTTAGCGATGAGGTGCTCGATCAGGTGCGCGCCTCCCATCCGCAATTGCAGATCGACTGGGCCGCAGTACGTGCCCGCGCGGCCGAAACCTTCGTTTCGCCGTTTGCCGATCTGGAAGGCGTGGATTTGTTGCTTCGTTCCATCCGCACGCTCGTCCAGGACTTGGCCGAGCTTGATTTCGGCCTGCTGCAGCGCCACTTGCAGGAGCGTGGCCAGGTCGCCGAAGGGGAGCCCCGCGTCCGCGAACTCCTGCGCGAGATGGCGGAACTCCGCACCCAGTTGGACCTGAAATTGAAGCATCAGCCCGGCGCCGCCGCCGCGCCCTCGGTGGGCGAGCATCAGGGCCTGGGCGACTGAACCGCAACCGCAGCGGATGCCGGCGTACCCGGCATCCGCTGCGGTTGTCGAGCCAAAAGCGGCAGGACCCGCGCTCGAATCCATTACGGTTCAGTCCCACCTATTGGCGCCTGGGTGGCATTATCCCCCGCCCTCCGCCCTTGCATCCCATCATGCAGGGCGATATGAAAACAGGCTGCCAGGAACTGTTGGATCCAACCTTACGCTGCGACGACGTCTGCCAGTTTGAGTCGGCTTTGCGGCGCAAAATTGTTGGGCAAAATCAGGCCGTCGGCTGCGTGGTGGACCTCTACCAGACCTTTCTCGCAGGACTGCATCCGCCCGGCCGTCCTATTGCCAACCTGCTGCTGCTCGGGCCCACTGGCTCCGGTAAAACCCGCGTGGTCGAGGCTATCGCCGAAACCTTGTTCGGCGATGCTCGCGCCGTTATCAAAGTGGATTGCGCTGAATTCCAGCATAGCCATGAAATCGCCAAACTCATCGGTTCCCCTCCCGGCTATCTCGGCCACCGCGAAACTCACCCTCTGCTGACCCAGGAAGCGCTGGGCCAATGGCACACCGACCGCCTGCGGCTTTCGCTGCTGCTGTTCGACGAAATCGAAAAAGCCTCCGATGCCCTTTGGCAACTGCTGCTCGGCATCCTCGACAAAGCCACCTTGACCCTCGGCGATAACCGCCGCGTCGATTTCACCCAGACCATCATCTTCATGACCAGCAACCTGGGCGCGGCCGAGATGGATACCCTCACCCTGGGCGGTACCGGTTTCATGCCCCCGCAGATCGGTCACGACGCCCGCTTCGACGCCCGCCTTGACGCCCAGGTCGATCGCGTTGCCGTGGCGGCCGCCCGGCACAAATTTTCTCCCGAATTCATGAACCGTATCGACCGCACCGTCGTCTTCCACACCCTGCGGCCGGAAGAACTCGGCGCTATCCTCGACATCGAGCTGGGCATGGTGCAACAGCGCATTCTCGCCTCCAGCGGCAACCATCCCTTCCTGTTCAACTGCACCCAGGAAGCCAAGGATTGGTTGCTTCACGAAGGCTATGATCCGCGCTACGGCGCCCGCCATCTCAAGCGCGCCATCGAGCGCCACGTCGTTTTTCCCCTCGCCAAGCTCATCGCCACCGGCCAAGTCCGATTGGGTGATGTCGTCCGCGTTGACTACTCCGCCGAACAGCAGGCCATGACTTTCGTCCGCGAGGCCGAGGGCATGACCACCATGTATCGGCCCAGCCCCCCTACGCCTATGGCCGCCTCCATGGCCCGCGGCGCCGCCCGTGGCGCACGCCGCTTCGAGTTCCCCATGGCCATGGACGGGAAATAGTTGTCAGTTATCTGTTGTCAGTTCTCGGTTGGCGGAGCGTGGGCGAGAGTAGATCGGGTCGCGGAGGCCTTGTAGCCGGAAGGGGCTCGCGGCGCTCCAGCAGAAGACGATCACTTCGTTCGTGCCGCGCCGCAGCCAGCAGCCGGGCAGGAATAGCGTTTGCTGCGGACCACGATCCCAGTAGCGGCCGAGGTTGTGTCCGTTCACCCAGACGCAGCCCTTGCCGCAACCCCGCAGGTCGAGGAACGTATCGCCGGTTTGCGCCAGCGTGAACCGGGCGCGCTGAAACCCAGGCCTATCACTCGCTTTCGCCACAAAGCTCAATTCCGATAGCTCTTCCGCCAGCGGCAGCGGGTAGATTTCCCAATCCGTCAGCTCTTGCTCGCCCACCAGCACCCGCTCGGTGATACCTTGCAAGTTATCCTGCAGCTTCGGTCCGAAATTAATCCGGCCCATGTTCTCCACCAGAATGTCGAGCGTGTCGCCGGCCGCAAGTTGCACCGGTAGCGTCACCCGCTTCCGGCTCCGCTCCAGTTCGCCCATCTCGCGCCCGTTCACATAGACGCGCGCATAGTCGCGCAGCTCCAGCGGCTGCAGCGAGCCCGCGGCCGGCTGTTTAATCCTGGTCCGATACCAGACGAGACCGTAAGCCTGGCCCAGAGCCTCCATCGATAGCGGCCGCTGGCTGCTGTGCGGCGCGTGGAGCAGTTGTTCGAGTGATGCATACTCGCCCAATGTGAATTCCGGAATCGTGATCGCGGGCAACGCCGCCGGCAGCTCCGGCAACCGTTCACCGGCCGGCAGGTGCTTTTCGATCACCGCGCGCAGCGCATGAAACTTGGCCGTTGGCCGCCCCGCTTCGTCAATCGGCGCGTCGTAGTCGTAGCTGGTGGTATCGGGCTCATAGCTGCGGCCGTGGTTCGCGCCCGCCATAAAACCGAACGAAGTCCCGCCATGCGCCATGTACAAATTGCACGAAACCCCGCGCGAAAGCATCCAGTCCAGCCCGCGCGCCGAATCTTCCGGCGGTGTGGTGTGATGCTTTTCGCCCCAATGGTCGAACCATCCGCACCAGTACTCGCCGCACATGCGCGGCCCCTGTGCCCGGTATTTCTCCAGCTCCGCAAACGCCTGCGCCGGATCATCGCCGTCGCCGAAATTGATCACGCTCGTCAGATCGGGCAGGGAACCATTGGCCAGCATTTTCTGCCCCGGCCCGTTCGAGGTGTACAGCGGCCCGCGAAAGCCAGCTTCACGAATCTGGTCTCGAATTGCGGCGAGATAGCCGTGATCGCCCGCGAACGACCCGTACTCGTTTTCCACCTGCACCAGCAGAATCGGTCCGCCCCGTGCCGCCTCCAGATGCGCCACCTGTGCCCCGACTTCGCGCAAATACCGCTGCGAAGCCTGCAAGAATTTCGGGTCTGCGGTTCTCACGTTCATGCTTGGCGGCTTGAGCAGCCACGCCGGACAGCCGCCGAAATCCCACTCCGTACACACGTAGGGTCCGGGCCGCAGAATCACCCACAGCCCCTCCTCGTGCGCCGTCCGCAGATAGGCCGCGAGGTCATGCTGGCCGCTGAAATCAAACCGCCCCGGCTCCGGCTCGTGCAGGTTCCAGAACACGTAGGTGCAGACGGTGTTCAGTCCCAGCGCGCGCAGCTTGCGCATGCGGTCGCGCCAGTACGGCCGCGGTACGCGAGGATAGTGCATCGACCCCGAGCGGATGACAAAAGGCTTTCCGTCGAGCAGAAAGCTCTTCTCACCCGCCTCGAACCGAGGCGCGCCTTTCGCCCAGGCGCGCGGCAGCGCCAGCGCTGCCGCCGCACCCGCGCCGGCTTTCAGAAACTGCCGTCGCCGCACGCCGCTACCGCCCTCCGCCGTTGCCGTGAGGAATCGGTGGCAGCACCGGATGGTAGTTCTGATAGGCGGGGTTGGCGTAGGCCGGCCGCGGATGCGCCGCCAACTGCTTCATGGCGATGGTGACCGCCGCATCCAGTTGCGGATCCTGTCCTTCGCGCATCTTGGCCGGGTCCTGCCACACGGTCACATCCGGCGCCACGCCGTGATCCTCGACCACCCAGTGCCCGCGCAGCCCCGTAATCGCCCAGCGCGGCGCGGTCACCGTGCCGCCATCCATCAGCACCGGATAGCCGCCAATGCCCACCAGTCCGCCCCAGGTCCGCACGCCCACCATAGTTCCAACCTTCGCCTCGCGGAAGTACCACGGCAGTGCGTCGCCGCCCGATCCCGAGAACTGGTTGATGACCAACACCTTGGGCCCAAAGATCGCCTCCTGCGGATCAATGGTCCGGTGCCCGTGTTTGGTAATGTCGAGGCTCATGGGCACGCGCCGCAGGTAGTCAATAATGTAGTCGCTCAGGTCGCCGCCATGGTTGAAGCGTTCGTCAATGATGGCGCCCTGCTTGCCCACCTGCGAAAAGTAGTAGCGGTTGAAGTTGGTGAACCCACCGCCGGCCGTGTCCGGCAGATACACATAGGCCAGCTTGCCGTGGCTGAGCTTATCGACCTCGCGCCGGTTGCCTTCGATCCAGTCCATGTTGCGCAGCCCGTGCTCGTTGGCAGTGGGCGTCACCACCACTTCGTGCGCGCCGCTGCCATCCGGGTTCGGTCCGACGTCAAGGGTGGCCTGCTTGCCCGCCGTCTGCTGGAAGTACTGGTAAATGTTGTCGCTCGCCGTCAACGGACGCCCGTTCATCGCCAGCAGGTAATCACCTGCCCGCACATTCACGCCCGGTTCGGTCAGCGGGGCATGCAGCCGCGGGTTCCAGTTTTCGCCGCTGTAAATTTTGGCGATCTGATAATGGCCGTTGGCGATGCGGTAATCGGCGCCCAGCAGACCGGTGTGCTCGGGGTTACCGGTTTCCGGCTCCGCGCCGCCGCGCACAAACATGTGGCCCACCGACAAATAGCTCAGCATTTCCCGGAACAGCAGGTTCAGGTCGTCGCGACTGGCGATGCCGGGCAGGTAATTGGCAAACTCAGCTTCGGCGGCCTTCATGTCCAGACCGTGGAAACCGGGATCAAAATAATAGGCCCGCTCAATCCGCCACACGTCGTGGTACATTTCCGCCCACTCCTCGCGCGGCACGACGTGAACCTGCAATTCGCTGACGTCCACCTTGCCCGCGTCGGGCGCCGGCGCTTTGGTGGCATCGGTGATATACCAGCTTTTGTTGCGGTCCAGCAGCATCTTCTTGCCGTTATACGAAATCGCTACCCGCGAAATCCCGCTGGCAATGGGCTTGGCCTTGCGGTCTTTCAACGTGAACCGCTGGAGCGAAATCCGCCGCGGTCCCTCTCCCCCCATCTCCGGCGCCGACATCAGGAACAGCGCCCCATCCGGCCGCGCCGCGAGATCCACAAAGTCGGCCGCGGGAATCGGCAGCGCCAGCGTCCGCTGCAAAATCCCCTGAAAGTCGATGCGCACCTCCGGCGCTGTGTCCGGTCCCGGTTCCGGCTTGGGCTTCGCTTGCTGTTGCTGAGGCGTCTCATCGCTCGACTGCGGCGGCAGCGGTGAGGGCAAATCTTTCCGCAGCACTGCCACGTAGACGCTGCGCGTCACCGGGTGGTCGAGGCTGGTCATATCCAGCCAGCCCGGCGTCAGGCCGGTATTCGTGCTGGCGGTAAAGTACAGATATTTCCCGCTGCGGTCGAACTGCGGGTACAGGCAGTCGCTCATCCCGTCCGTTACCTGATGAATGCTACGCTCGGCGAGCGAATAAATAAAGACCGCGTGCAAATGGCTGGGCAGCTCGCGCGTATAGGCAATCCAGCGGCTGTCAGGCGACCACGCCGGATCGAACTGGTGCGTGGGGTTCTCGTACAGGTCGGTATCCACTTTCACGGGCGTACTGCCCGCCGCAGCGTTAACCACCCACAAGTGCAGCGCCTGGTCGCTGTACACCAGAGACTGGCTGTTGGGCGACCATTTCAGGTCGCCGTAATACGCGTTCGGATCACTCAGATGAATCGTTCGCGCCGGTTTCAGCCCCTTCTGGTCCACAATCCGCAAATCATAAGCGCCCGCTCGGTCGGAGAAATATGCAATCCATTCTCCGTCCGGTGACCACGCCGGATCGCGGTCCATCACGCCGGGTGAGTTGGTCACATTGCGTATGCTGCCGTGCTCGGCCGGCACCGTCAGTATTTCCCCGTGCGCGGCAAACAGCGCCCGCTCGCCGCTCGGCGAAATCGCCGCCGTCTGTATCTGCTTGGCTGCCTTTTCCCAGCGCGGCCGCACCTGCGGCATATCGCCAGGAACCGTAATGTTCACCACCTGCTGCCGGTGACGCGCAATGTCGTAAATGTGAATCTGCCCGAACTGCGAGTACACGATCGCATCCGGCCCAGCGCCCGCCGAGGTAATGTCAAACTGCCCGTCGGTATTCACGAGCTGCTGCACCTTGCCGGTTGCGGTGTGGTACGCGTATAGCCCAAACGGCCCGTTGCGGTCCGAGACAAAGTAGATGTCGTTGCCAATCCACATCGGGTCGCGGTCGCTGCCCTCAAGGCACGGATTTCCTGCCACGCCGCCGTTTCCCGGATCCGCTGCCTGGCAAACCTCCGAAGCTGTATTGGGCGCACTGGTGCGCGGAATCTTGATTACGCTCGAATCCGAAAGCCGTGCAATCCAGATCGGCGTTGTCTGCCCGCCGCGGTACCGCTGCCAGAAATCCTCCCACCTCGAGTTCGGAATGTAGGCGATGTGCGAGCCGTCGGGTGAAAACGAACCCGTCTGCGCCATCGACAGCGGCAGCTCGGTCGGGAAGCCGCCGGTGACCGGTACCGTCCACAACTGGTTGGGATCGGAGAAGCTGGCGCGGTTCGACCGGAACAGCACCGCCTTGCCGTCTGGCGTCCAGCCCACCGCCACATCGGGCGCCGGGTGATAGGTCAGCCGCCGCGGCGTCCCGCCCTCAGCCGGCGCCACGTACACATCCACGTTGCCGTCGTACTCGCCTGTGAACGCCACTTCGCTCCCGTCGGGAGAGAAAATCGGTCCGCTCTCCTTGTCGAAGCCAGTGACCAGCCGATGCGCCACACCTCCCGAGCGCGCGACGATCCAGATGTCGCCGCCATAGGCAAACGCAATTTGCGTGCGGCTCAGGGTTGGCGTTTGCAGCAACAGCGGTTCAGGCGCTTGCGCGTTCGCAAAAAAGCCTAACGAAGCGGCCAGTGCGAGCACAGCGGCAAATCGTAGTGACAGGCGCATGAAAATTTCCTCCGGCCCGAGAATTCTAAACCAAAGCTGATAAAATGGTTTGATCCAAGGGCAAACACCGCCGGTGGATCATAATCCACGCGAGCGGCAGGGATGGGCCACCGGGTCCCGGCTCTGCCGCGAGCAAGCGGGTCGCTCGGCGCAGCCGAGCGGGGTCCCGCGCCATTCAAATGGGAAGGACGGGCGATGGAAGCCTTACTGGCACTAGAAGATGGCCGGGTATTCCGGGGCACTGGCCACGGCGGAATCGCCAAAACCAAAGCCGGCGCCGGCGAAGTAGTTTTCAACACCTCCATGACCGGCTATCAGGAGATCTGCACCGATCCCTCCTACGCCGGCCAGATCGTCTGCCTCACCGCGCCACAAATCGGCAACTACGGCACCACCGCCGAGGATGACGAGGCCAACCACCCCTTCGTCGAAGGCCTGATCGTCCGCGAATTCTCTTCCATCACCAGCAACTGGCGCAGCCAGCAGGACTGCCAGGACTATCTCGACCGTTTCGGCATTCCGGTGCTCGCCGGTATCGATACCCGCGCCCTGGTCCGTCACTTGCGTTCCCAAGGCGTGCTGCGCGGCGTCATCGCCCCCGCCGCCGGCGCATCGATCGATGCGCTCGTGGCCCGCGCCCGTGCCATCCCGCCGATGACCGGCACCGATCTGGCGCAGGTGGTCAGCACCAAATCGCCCTACGACGGCCCTCCGCCGTCGTCTCTTGAGATCGCCCCCCTGGTCGTAGCCTTCGACTATGGCATGAAGCGCAACATCACCCGCCAGCTTGCCGGGCACGGCTGCCGTGTCCGCGTCGTTCCGGCGAAAACCTCCGCCGCCGACGTACTGGCGCTGCATCCCGATGGCGTCTTCCTTTCCAACGGTCCCGGCGATCCCGAACCCTGCACTTACGCCGTCGAAACCATCCGTGGCTTGATGGGCCGTGTCCCCATCTTCGGAATCTGTCTTGGCCACCAGCTCATCGGTCTCGCCCTCGGCGGCAAAACCTACAAGCTCAAGTTCGGTCATCATGGTGGCAACCATCCGGTGCGCTATGAACCCACGGGCCGCATCGAAATCACTGCCCACAACCACAACTTCGCCGTCGATCCCGACTCGCTCCGCGCCAGCGACGTCGACCTCACCCATTTCGACCTCAACGACGGCACCCTCGAAGGTCTCCGCCACCGCTCCCTGCCGCTGTTTTCGGTGCAATACCACCCCGAAGCCGCTCCCGGCCCCCACGATTCCCAATACCTCTTCCACGACTTCGTGACTCTAATGACCGACCGACCGACCGACCGATAGACCGACAGACCTCCTCATGCCCCGACGCTCCGACATCCACAAAGTCATCATCCTCGGTTCCGGCCCCATCGTCATCGGCCAGGCCTGCGAATTCGACTACTCCGGCGCCCAGGCTTGCAAAGCGCTGCGTGCCGACGGCTTCGAAACCGTGCTGGTCAACTCGAATCCGGCCACCATCATGACCGACCCCGAGATGGCCGACCGCACCTACATCGAACCGCTCACGCGTGCCTACGTGGCCGAAATCCTTAAGCGCGAAGCCTCGCCTGCTGGAGGCGTCGCCCTGCTGCCCACCGTCGGCGGTCAGACGGCGCTCAACCTCGCGGTCGAGCTGGCCGATAGCGGCGACCTCGAGCGTTACGGCATCCGCCTCATCGGCGCGCAGCTCGAAGCCATCAAAAAAGCCGAAGATCGCCTGCTCTTCAAGGACGCCATGAAGAGCATCGGCCTCGACACCCCGCGCTCGCGCCTGGTCAACAACCTCAAGGACGGCCTCGACTTCGCCGCGCAGTATCCGGTCATCATCCGCCCGTCGTTCACCCTCGGCGGCACCGGCGGCGGCCTTGCCTACAACCGCGAAGAGCTTTCCGCCATGCTGGTGCGCGGCCTCGACCTCTCACCCGTGCATGAAGTGCTGGTCGAAGAAACCGTGCTCGGCTGGAAAGAGTACGAGCTCGAGGTGATGCGCGACAACGCCGACAACGTCATCATCGTGTGCTCGATCGAGAACCTCGATCCCATGGGCGTGCACACCGGCGACTCCATCACCGTCGCCCCCGCCCAGACCCTCAGCGACCGCGAGTATCAGGCCATGCGCGACGCCTCGCTCAAGGTCATGCGCGAAATCGGCGTCGAAACCGGCGGCAGCAACATCCAGTACGCCGTCAACCCGCGTGACGGCCGCATGGTCGTCATCGAGATGAACCCGCGCGTCTCGCGCTCCTCCGCACTCGCCTCCAAAGCCACCGGCTTCCCCATCGCCAAAATTGCCGCCAAGCTCGCCGTCGGCTACCGCCTGGACGAAATCGCCAACGACATCACCCGCAAAACTCCTGCCTGCTTCGAACCCACACTCGACTACGTGGTGGTGAAAATCCCCAAGTGGCAATACGAGAAGTTCCCTGGCGCCGACACCACCCTGGGCCCGCAAATGCACTCTGTCGGCGAGGTGATGGCCATCGGCCGCAGCTTCAAGGAAGCCCTGTTCAAAGGCGTGCGCTCGCTCGAAACCGGCAAGAAGGCCGGCCACATCGCCATTGACCCCGCGCGCCTGATCCAGCGCCTGGTCTCGCCTCATCCCGACCGCCTCAACTACGTCCGCTACGCCCTCGGCGCGGGCGGCATGAGCGTCGCCGACGTCGCCGGGTGGACGGGCATGGATCCCTGGTTCCTGCACCAGATTCAGGACGTCTCCCGCCTCGAGGCGACCGTCGCTGACACGGGCGATCTCGCCAAGCTCCCAGCAGCCATCTTGCACGAAGCCAAGCGCAGTGGTCTCAGCGATGCCCGCCTCGCCGAGCTGACCGGCGCCGACGACTCCAAGGTCGCAGCCCGCCGCCGCGAACTTGGCCTGCTGCCTGTCTACAAGCGCGTCGATACCTGCGCCGCCGAATTCGAATCCTTCACGCCCTACATGTACTCCAGCTACGAGGAAGAGGACGAGTCGGAGCCCTCCAGCCGCCGCAAAATCGCCATCCTCGGCAGCGGTCCCAACCGCATCGGCCAGGGCATCGAGTTCGACTACTGCTGCTGCCACGCCTCCTTCGCGCTGCGCGAGCGCGGCTTGGAGACGATCATGGTGAACTGCAATCCCGAGACCGTCTCCACCGACTACGACACCAGCGACCGCCTCTACTTCGAGCCGCTCACCTTCGAGGATGTCTCCCGCGTGCTCGAGCACGAAGCCTCGACCGGCAAGCTCGAAGGCGTCATCGTCCAGTTCGGCGGTCAGACGCCGCTCAACCTCGCCCTGCCGCTCGAAAAGGCGGGCTTCAAAATCCTCGGAACCTCGCCCCGCTCCATCGATCTCGCCGAAGACCGCAAGCGCTTCGGCGCCCTGCTGCGCCGTCTCGACATCCGCCAGCCCGAAAGCGGCACCGCAACTTCGGTCGAGCAGGCCCTCAAAGTGGCCGCCCGCATCGGCTATCCCGTGCTCGTGCGGCCCTCCTACGTGCTCGGCGGCCGCGCCATGGCGATTGTTTACGACGACGCCATGCTGCGCGAGTACATGGCCCTCGCCACCGAATACTCCTCCAACCGCCCCATCCTCATCGACCGCTTCCTGGAAGACGCCATCGAAGTCGACGTGGACGCCATCTCCGACGGCACCGACGTCGTCCTCGGCGGCATCATGGAGCACATCGAAGAGGCCGGCATCCACAGCGGCGACAGCTCCTGCGTCCTGCCGCCCTTCAGCCTTTCGCCCGAACTCCAGCAGCAGTTGCAGGAGCAGACCATCCGCCTTGCCCGCGCCCTCAAAGTCGTCGGCCTGATGAATGTCCAGTTCGCCATCACCCACACCAACGGGGACGGCGCTCCCGAGGTCTACGTCCTCGAAGTCAACCCCCGCGCCTCGCGTACCATCCCCTACGTCAGCAAGGCCACCGGCGTTCCGCTCGCCAAGCTCGCCGCCATCGTCATGAGCCGTGCCGCCAAGCTGCGCGCGCTGCTGCCGCCCGAGGTGCTTGCCGCTCAGCGCTTGCCCACCGGCGCCAACTACTGCGTCAAAAGCCCGGTCTTCCCCTGGAACAAATTCCAGGGCGCCGACCCCGTTCTCGGCCCCGAAATGCACTCCACCGGCGAAGTCATGGGTGTCGCACCCACCATGGGCGAGGCTTTCGCCAAAGCCCAGCTTGCCGCCGGCCAGGCGCTGCCGGAGCAGGGAACCGTCTTCTTCAAGCTCCGCGAACGCGACAAAACCCGCGGCATCCCGCTCGCCCGCCGCTGTCTCGATCTCGGCTTTACGCTCCTCGCCACCCGCGGCACCGCCGCCGTCTTCCGCCAGGCCGGCCTGCCGGTCACGCCCGTCTTCAAGATCAGCGAAGGCCGCCCCAACTTTATCGACCTCATCAAAGGTGGCGGCGTCACCCTCGTCGTCAACACCCCCGCCGGCCGCGAGCAGTTCTTCGAGGAAAAAGAGATCCGCCGCACCGCCGTCGCCCGCCGCATCCCCATCGTCACCACCCTCGCCGCCGCCCAGGCCGCCATCGAAGCCATCGCCGCCCGCGCCGCCGCCCACCCCTCCGTCCACGTCCTCCAGGACATGCACCGCCACCTCGCCCACCCCGCCACGCGGTAGCGGTGGCGCCGCTGCTGCGACATGCCGGCCTACCCGGTGGCGCCCCGCCAATCTGGAGATTTCAGCACCAGGCAGGCCGAGCGACCGGCAAATGGCCATCCACTTCGGGGCGGACTTCTTCAAATGGGCCTAGCTGGAGCAACGCCGTCCTACTCGCCTCCCGACCCCAGCAATGATCCGATAAGGACACCCTACGCATCGACGGCAGCTAGCCAGTAGCCGGCACGGGGCTGGAGACGAAGTCGTGTCAACAGAGCGATTGCAGGTCAGGAGGAGCTTACACAGAGCCGATGAGCTTGGCAAAGAGGTCCTGCCGCTGCTGCCTCCTGCCGGGGTGGGTTGTCTGCTTGGACGAGAGATCCATATAGTCCCTCAGGTCCTGCGCATAGCCTCGCGGCGGCTGGTCCTTCCCATCGATGACCTTAGCCAGTGCCGCGATACGGTGGCTCAGATCCGGGTACGCGCTGGCGAGGTTTAGCGCAATGATCGACGTAACCATTGTGTAGAAGTGCGGTTGGTCCATTGCCAAGCGCGACTCCTTTAGCTCCGGCCGACCGTAAAGCGAGCGAAGGAATTTGAAGGCCGACGCGAGCCGCTGCCTCTCGTCCGGCGATAGCTTCGCGCTGTCCACGCGGACGCCAATGAACGCCTTCAGGATCTGGGCCAAGGTGCGGTGCTGGCCTGTTCTCACAAAGAGAGCAATCTCGAGGAGCCGCTCCCACATCCGGTCAACCCGTTCTTCGGACTGATTTTCCTCAAGGCTTTGGACAGACTGAAGGCGCTTCAGCACGAATGTGAAGTCATTGTCTACCATCTTGTAAAACCAGTCTTTGCGTCGCTTCTGTCTGATTGCAACCAGCTTAAAAATATCAGCCAGCAGGCGGTTTTTCGAGTACATCGTTCTCACGATGTTCCATCTGCTCACCTTGACCCCAAGCTGGTTGATGTCGATGAAAAGGTCAATCAGCTCCTGGATGCCGCCCTCTTCCCGGTCCATGTCTATCTCGATCGTTGGGATCTTGTACTCTCGGAAGTTTCTCACCGTCTCGTCGTCGAGATCCGCGAAGGATCTGTTGTCCGCCGGCTTAAGGGCTTTCGAGACGTCAATCTTGAAGTCCGGCTTTGCGGTCGTTTTGAAGAAGTACTGCTTCCAGTTCGGGATCGCAAGGTCTTCCCGCTTGCAGCCTATGAAAAGCAAAATGCTCTCGAGGCGCTGCTTGCCATCAAGGATGTTGTAAGAGTACTTACTGCCTGCCTCATCCTTGTAAAGGAAGATCGCCGGAATCGGTCTGCCACGTACCATATTCTCCAACAGTTTCTTGCGCAGCGCGGGCGACCATGCACGGCCACGTTGGAACGGCGGGATCAGATTTATCTTTCCATCTTTGAAATAGCCAGCGAGTTCGTCAACCTTCATCTTCCCAATTTCGTAGTTCATCTCGTCTCCATGGCTCGGCAACCGCTGACATTGGCAGCTCACCGGGAATGGTACGATGGTCGGCAATTCTGGGCAAGCCCGAATTTTTGAGTATCGCCCTGCCTCAGGGAGATCGACGGCCAGGTCGTGCGGCAGCCGCTGCCTACCTCGCGGGTGTCGACGCGCAGCTACGGTGGACGAGCAGCGTGCCGCAAAGTGGTTTGCGTGGGCGCCCGACGCTGCCACTTCCACCGCTCCAAAGCAAGACATGCACCGCCACCTCGTCCCCGCAGACCGCCTGGCCGCATTTGTGTGCCGATCCGGCACACAAGTGTTATTCTGGCGGTGTGCCGCGCCTTGCCTGGAACCCTGAAAAGGACGCCAACCTGCGCGCGACGCGCGGCATCGGATTTGAGGATGTCGCCTTTTACATTGCCGCTGGCGACTTGGTGGATGTGCTCGAACATCCCCACCCAGAGCGCTATCCCGGCCAGAAGATTTTTGTCGTCTGGTGCCGGGACTACGCTTACTTGGTGCCGTTTGTCGAGAGTGAGCACGAGGTTTTTCTGAAGACCATAATTCCCAGCCGCCGTTGGACCCGGAAGATCCGAGAGGAAAGAGGGAATCTATGAAATCCAATCTGACCGCGCAAGAGCGCCAGCTCCTGAAAGAAGTGGAAGCGGGCAAGTGGCAACCGGTAAAGCTGAGCCCCGCAGCACGCAACCGCTACGTCCAGGCTGCACGGGATTCGCTGCGCAAAGATTGTCGCCTGAATATTCGCATCTCACGCGCCGATTTGAAAGCCATCCAGAAACGCGCCGTCGACGAGGGCCTGCCCTACCAGACCCTCATCGCCAGCCTGATCCATAAGTACGCCGCGGGCCGCCTGCGCAGCGAGTGAAATATGAGGGCCACCACCATCTCGCTGCCTGACGATCTGATCCGCCGGACAGACCGGCTCGCGAAAAAGATGAAGCTGTCGCGCAACGCTCTAATCGCCAAAGCGATCGAAGCTTTTATCGCCGACCAGCGCGACGCCGAGATTACGGAGCAACTCAATCAGGCCTATGCGCACGACGATGGTCGTTAGCACGAATGGATGAGCCGAGCGGCGAGGCGCATGCTGGCGCGGGAGCCCTGGGAAGAAGCTGACCCGTTGCCCGAGCCAAGCCATCCGGGCCGACGCGCTAAACCTTAGCCGTCATCCCGTAGCGTGCTCATCGGATCCGTGCGCGCCGCCCGCCGCGCCGGCAGCCACGCCGCCGCCAGCGCCGCGGCCACCAGCACCACGACCGCCGCCCCGAGCGTGGCCGCATCGGTGGGTCGCAACCCATATAGCAGCTTGCTCAGCGCCGCCTGCGCTGTCCGCGCGCCCACCCACGCCAGTGGTACGCCGATCGCCACGCCAATGCCGACCACCCATGCCGCATCGCCCAGCGCCAGCCGCAGCACCGAGCGCGGCTCGGCCCCCAGGGCCAGCCGGATGCCGAACTCACGCTTCCGCCGCTCCGCGTTGTACGCCATGATGCCGTACAGGCCGATGGCCGTCAGCAGCAGCGCCAGCCCTCCAAACAGCCCCGACAGCCATGCCAGCAGCCGCTCGGTGCTGAGCGTGCCTGCTATCGCGTTGGAAAACGACCGAAACTGGTAGCTTGCCTCCGGCTCGTTTCGCCGCATCACGCGGTGCACTTCCGCCGCCAGCGTAGCTTGCGGCAGAGGCGAGCGCAGCTCAAAGTTGATCGTCGGGGAGGTCTCCGCAAGCTGCGCCAGCGCGAAGTAAACCTGCGGCGGCGCAGGATCGCGCAAGCCCTGGTACTTGGCATCCTCCGCTACGCCGATGACCTCATAAGCGCTTGCTCCACTCGCACCCGCCCAAAGCGGTTGGCCAATCGCTTCTGCACCCGCGGACAACACGTGTGCCGCAGCCTGATTCACGATAACCACCAGCGGTGCGCCTTCCGTGTCGCCTGTTCTGAAATCCCTGCCCGCGACCAGCCCGGTGCGCAGGGTGCGGAAGTAGTCCGGCGAGACCGCGTTAAAGAACATGCCCGCCGTCCGCCCCGTGCGGTTGCGCACCGGTCCATCCCATTGCAGCCCCTGCGAGGGCACGATGAGGCTGGCGCTGGCCGCCGTAACGCCAGGCAGCGCACGCAGCGCCGCGACCGTGCGGCTGCGTGTCGGCGCAATATCGCTAGTGGCGTGCGATGCATCCGGCGCCATCACCTCGACCAGCGCGACATGAGCCGGATCAAAACCCAGGGGCGCCGCCGCCAGCTTGGCAAAGCTTCGCAGGAACAGTCCCGCGCCCGCCAGCAGGATCACCGCAATCGCCACCGCGGCGACTGTCGCGCGCCGCCCGGCAGCGCGCGATGTGGCCTTGGCGCGGCTGACGCTGAGCGCTGGCGCCAGTCCCACCAGTACTGCCGTCGCCAGCGTCAATCCCAACGCGGCCAAGAGTACGCGCCCATCCAGCGTCAGATTCAATTGTGCCCGTAGCAGTCGCTCGGCCGCCTGGCACGCCCAAACTGCGAAGGCCACGCCCAGCGCCGCGCCCCCCAGCACCAGCAGGCCGCTCTCGGTCAGCAGTTGCCGCACCAGCCGCAACCGGCCCGCGCCTAGCGCCCGGCGCACCGCAATCTCCTGCCGCCGTGCCGCCGCGCGCGCCAGCATCAGCGCGGCCAAGTTGGCGCAGGCGACCAGCAGCACCAGCAGCGCAATGCCGAGCAGCAGTAGCAGCGCCGTTCCATAGCTGCGCCCGAACCAGTTCATGCCGCCGCTCGCCGGCGTCAGCGTCCAGCGCCGGTTGCGCCGCTTGGTGGGCATCCAGCCGGGTGCCTGCGCCGCGAGACGCGTGCGCGCCGCCGCCAGAGTGACGCCCGGCTTCCGCCGCCCCATCAAAAGCAGAAGCCAATTGTCGGGACCGCCCGCGCTCATCGCAGGACTGGCGCACAGCGGCGCAACGATATCCGCGCGCCTGCCAATATAGGTCCCCAGAAATCCCGGGGGCATAACGCCGACGATGGTAAACGGACCATTGGCTACGTCCAGTGCCACGCCCAGCGCGCGCGGCGAGCCGCGAAAATGATTGCGCCAAAAAGCGTCGCTGATCACCGCGACCTTCGCGCACCCGCGGTAGTCATCGTGCGGCCCAAGCAGCCTCCCAGCCTCGGCATGAACGCCCAGTCCAGCGAAGTAGCTGCTGCTCGCATACGCGCCCCACAACGGCTGCTCTCTATCGCGTGGGTAAAACTCCGTGTTGGCCCACGCGAACACATTCGAGAACACGTCCTGGTGCTCCCGCATCTGCTCCCACATATGCCGCGTGAACCATGGCGCCGCGCTTGCCTCATCCGGTCCCTGCGTGTAGACCTGCGCCAACTGCTCGGGATGGTTGACCGCCAGCGGCCGCAGCAGCACCGCATCGGTGAGCGAGAACAGTGTCGTTGTGGCGCCGATGCCCAGCCCCAGCGACACCAGCGCCAGCGCCGTGATCAGCGGCGTGCGCCGCAGCAATCGCAATCCGTGCCGGATATCCTGCGCCCACGTCTCCAGCCACGTCCAGCCCCACTGCGCCTGGCTGCGCTCCAGCAGCCGCAGTTCATTTCCAAAGCGCCATTCGCCGCGGAGCTCCCGGTGCAGCCGCATCTCCTCGGCCAGCTCGCGCCGCCAGCGCCCCATCGAGAGCAACATGCCGAGTCTGCGCAACAGCTCGCCCATAAGCTTGCTCACTCGTCCCGCAGCGTGCTCATCGGGTCGGTCCGCGCCGCGCGCCGCGCCGGCAGCCACGCCGCCACCAGTGCCGCGGCCACCAGCACCGCAACCGCGGCTCCGAGCGTGGCTGCATCCGTCGGCCGCAAGCCGTACAGCAGCTTGCTCAGCTCCGCCTGCGCCGCCCGCGCGCTTGCCCACGCCAGCGGCACGCCGAGGGAAACCCCAATGCCCACCACCCAGGCTGCATCGCCCAGCGCCAGCCGCAGCACCGAGCGCGGCTCGGCGCCCAGCGCCAGCCGGATGCCGAACTCCCGCCTCCGCCGCTCCGCATTGTACGCCATGATGCCGTATAGCCCGATCGCCGTCAGCAGCAGCGCGAGGCCGCCAAACAGGGCCGACAGCCACGCCAGCAGCCGCTGCGGCAGCAGGATGCCCACCAGCAGCCGGTTGTAGCTCAGCACCGCGTAGCTCGCCGCTGGATCCGCGGCTGCCATTGCCAGCTTCACCTCCGCCCCCAGCACTGCTCCCGGCAGTGACGAGCGCAGCTCAAAGCTGGTGGTCGGAAAACCCTCCTTCAACTGCGCCAGCGCAAAATACACCTGCGCCGGCGCCGTCTCTTGCACGGTTAAATATTTGGCGTCAGCCACCACCCCCACCACCTGCGCCCGCTGAATGTCCTTGCCTTCGCCTTGCATGATCTCCTGCCCCAGTACCCGGCCGTTGGGGAATAGCATCCGTGCCGCCGCCTCATTCACGATCGCGACCGTGGCCGTGCCCCGCCG
Organism: Acidobacteriota bacterium; assembly: GCA_004299485.1. Lineage (NCBI taxonomy): Bacteria > Pseudomonadati > Acidobacteriota > Acidobacteriota bacterium. The sequence goes on along the minus strand of SCQP01000008.1, from coordinate 126,221 downwards.
GTCCTGTGCCTTGAAGTCGCGCCCCGCGAGCAGCGGCGTGCGCAGCGTGGCGAAATAGCCGGGCGAGACGCCATTCAGCAGCGCATCCGGAATTGCTCCTGTGCGGCTGTGCACCGGCGTATCCCACTCCATTCCCTGGCCCGGAATGATAAACGACCCGCTCGCACTGCTCACGCCCGGCAGCGCCCGCAGAGCCGCTAACGCCTGTGCGCGCGCTGCCACGGCGGCGTTGCTGATCCGGAGCGCGTTTTGATTGTCGACCTCCAGCAACGTCACATGCGCCGGATCAAACCCGAGTCCGATGTTGCCCAGCTTGGCAAAGCTGCGCAAAAACAGTCCCGCTCCCGCCAGCAACACCACCGCAATCGCCACCGCCGCCACCGCAGCGCGCCGTCCCGCCGCCCGCGAAGGCGCCTGGGCGCGGCTGGTGCTGAGCGCCGGCGCCAGGCCCACCAGCAACCCCGTCAGCACCGTGGCTCCGATCGCGCAGGCGAGCATGCGGCCATCCGGCGCCAGGTTGAGCTGCGCCTTGAGCAACGTCTCCGCCGCGCGGCACGCCCACTTCGCAAAGGCCACGCCCAGCGCCAGGCCGCCCGCGGCGAGCAGCGCGCTTTCCGTCATAAGCTGACGGATCAGCCGCGCGCGCCCCGCTCCCAGCGCTTGCCGCACGGCAATTTCCTGCCGCCGTGCCGCCGCCCGCGCCAGCATCAGCGCCGCCAGATTGGCGCAGGCGACCAGCAGAATTAGTCCGGCAATGGCAAGCAGGATCTCCAGCGCCGAACCGTAACGACGCCCTATCCTCGACATGCCGCGCGCGCCCGACGCCAGGCCCATCCGCCGCGCGCGGTAGCCCGCTTGCTCCGCCGCCGTCCAGTCGCCCGGCACGGTCGCCGCCAGCCACGCCGGCGCTGTCGCCGCCAGCCGCACTCCGGCCGCCTTCAGGCTCATTCCCGGCCTCAGCCGCCCCATCACCATCAGCCACCAGGCGTCGCGGACGTTCAACATCTGCCGTTCGTCGCACAGCGGCACCACAACGTTCACCTGCGTGCCCACGTCCGTGCCTGGAAATCCCGCCTGCATCACACCTACGACGGTGTACAGATGGCCGTCGAGCCGCAGCGTTGCCCCCAGTGCTTTGGCCGATCCGCCGAAACGGCTCCGCCAGAAGGCGTCGCTGATGTCGGCAATGTTCGGGCAGCTCGGGTAGTCATCCTGCGGCCCAAACACCCGCCCCATCTCGGCGTGTACGCCCAACGTCGAGAAATACCCTCCGCTCGCCCAAACGCCCCACACCGTCTCCCGTGGCCCGCCCGTCGTGAGCACAAACTGATTCGCGCTCCACGCGAACGCGCCCGAGAACACATCCTCGTGATCGCGCACCTGCTCCCACATCGGGTTGGTGAACGAAGGCGACGGCCGCTTCATCCGCGGCGCCTGTGTATAGACTTGCGCCAACTGCTCGGGATGGCTCACCGGCAGCGGCCGCAGTAGTATCGCATCGGTCAGCGTGAATAGCGCCGTCGTGGCGCCGATCCCCAGCCCCAGCGATACCAGCGCCAGCGCCGTGATCAGCGGCGTGCGCCGCAGCAGGCGCAGCCCGTGCCGGATATCCTGCGCCCAGGTCTCCAGCCACGTCCAGCCCCACTGCGCCTGGCTCCGCTCCAGCAGCCGCAGCTCATTGCCGAAGCGCCGCACGCTGCCGCTGCCCCGCAGCTCCCGGTGCAGCCGCATCTCCTGGGCCAGCTCCCGCCGCCAGCGCCGCCGCCCCAACAGCATCCGCACCCGCCGCCACAATTCGCCCATGCCTATTCCTCCCGCAGCGCCGCCATCGCATCGGCTCGCGCCGCGCGCCGCGCCGGCCACCACGCCGCCAGCAAGGCAACCGCGCACAGCAGCGCAACCGCGCCCGCCCACGCCGCCGCATCCTGCGCCTTCACGCCGTACAGCACCCTGCCCAGCTCTGCCCGCAGCACGCGCGCCAGCGTGAACGCCACGCCTCCGCCGATGACCAGCCCCGCCGCCAGCGCCACGCCCGCCTCCCGCAGCACCTGCCGAGCAATCGTGCCCTCGCCTGCGCCCAAGGCCACACGAATGCCAAACTCCCGCCTCCGCCGCAGGGCATTGTAGGCCGTCACGCCGTACAGCCCCAGCCCGGCCAGCACCACCCCTAAGCCGCCAAACAACGCCGCCAGCCACGTCAGCATGCGCTGCGGCTTGATGCCCTGGTCCATCAGCGCGGTAAACGGCTGGACGGTGAATGCGGCGCTGCTGCCGAGCGCGTGCCGGACCTCCTCGCCCAACGCAGCGGCCGAAAGCGGCGTGCGCACAAAGAGCGTCGAAGCCGGCCAGAACACGCCGGTGATCGGAATGTAGGCGGTCGGCGGTGCGGCCCGCTGCAACTGCCAGTTGTGGGTATCAGCGACCAGGCCGACGACTCGCACCGTGCGCCGGCCCTTGGGGCCAGTGTAGGCCTCGAAAGTTTCGCCAATGGGGTTGTGGCCGGGAAACAACATCCTGGCGAGGGCAGAGTCGATGATCACCACCGGCTGATCGATGTCGCTGGGCTCGAACGTCCGCCCCTGCAATACCGGTGTGCGCAGCGTGGCGAAGTAACCAGGCGATACGGCATTGAAGAGCGCGGCCCGCCAGTGACCGCCATCGGCCTTGGGCCAAACGGTTGCCGTCAGCGTGGACTCCCATCCGGCCGGAATCGTGCGGGCGGCGGCGATGTCCTCGACGCCCGGAAGGACCTTAATGCGCTCCATAGCCGTTTGCCGCACGGCAACCAGCCGCGTAATCTCGGCCCTGCTGGCGCCACGTACCACTGGGTATTCAACCAGCAAGACATGACGAGCGTCAAAGCCCTTGCTGGGCCCAGTAAGCTCCGCCAGCGAGCGTGCGAACAACCCTGCCGCGGCAAGCAGCACCAGCGCCAGTGCGAGCTGCCCGGCGATCATCCGCCACCCCAGCGCCGCACGCGGGCGGTTCTGCCGCGCGCTCGAGCTGAGCTGCGCGTCGCTCGCCCGCAGCGACGGCCACAAGCCCATCAGCAGCGCCGTTGCCACCGTCAGACCGGTGAGGAAGAGCAGCACCCGGAAATCGGTCCTGAGATCCAGGGCCGGTGCAGTGCCGTGCATCGACCAGAACGCTACGGCGGCACGGCACGCCCAGACCGCGAGCGGCCACGCGAGCGCCAGGCCACCGAGAGTAAGCAGAATACTTTCGGTGATTAGCTGCCGCACCAGCCGCGCCCGCGACGCGCCAAGCGCAAGGCGCATGGCGATTTCCGGTTGCCGTGCCGACGCACGTGCCAGCATCAGTGCCGTGAGATTCGCGCAAGCCAGCAGCCAGACCAGCCCGGCAATTCCGAGTAAAGCCACAATTGGCGCACCCAGATTTATGCGTAGGGCCGACGGCCGCTGCGAAGCGGACTCCAACCGTACGCGGAAAGACTTTCGTTGCGCCACGAGTGTGTCCGCAGGCATGGCTGCGATCAGTTGTTGCTCGACGGCGTTCAGCCGGGCCTGCGCTTGTCTTGCGTTTTCACCAGGCAGCAGGCGGGCGTACACATTGAGGTTGGTCGAGTCGCCCCAGGCCTCGCCATAATTGTTGGGCCCGAGCACGATGCTCTCGTCGCACAACGGCAGGGCGAGGTCGAATCCCCGGCCCGCTATCGTGCCCGAAAATCCGGGTGGCGTGACCCCGACAACATCAAACCATTGCGCGCCAAGTTCGATGGCCGAGCCCAGCGCCGTGAGGGAAGCTTGATAATGACTGCGCCAGAACGCGTCGCTGATATCGGCTATCGCTGGGCAGCCTTCATAATCGTCGCTGGCAGCGAGCAGACGCCCGCGTTCGGCGTGCAAGCCGAGTGTGCCGAAATAACTGCCGCTGACCAAGAGATTCGACGCACGCCCCCCGCCCGCAGTCGGCAGCATTACATCGTCAGCGGCAGCAACGCCGGCGAAAAGTCCGTTCTGCTCCTGAAGGCGGCTAAACATCCGCGGGCTGAAGCCAAATCTTGTCTGCAGCCAGACCAGCCGTTCCGGATGACTCACTGGCAGCGGCCGCAGCAGCACCGCATCGGTCAGCGTGAATAGCGCCGTCGTGGCGCCGATCCCCAGCCCCAGCGATACCAGCGCCAGCGCCGTGATCAGCGGCGTGCGCCGCAGCAGCCGCAGGCCGTGGCGGATGTCCTGCGCCCAGGTCTCCAGCCACGTCCAGCCCCACTGCGCCTGGCTGCGCTCCAGCAGCCGCAGCTCATTGCCGAAGCGTCGTGCGCCACCGCCCCGCAGCTCCCGGTGCAGCCGCATCTCCTCGCTGAGCTCGCGCCGCCAGCGCCGCTGACCCACCAGCATCCACACCCGCCGCGCGCATTCGCCAGGCCAGCTCATACCGGCTGCAGCACCTTTCCCACCGCGCCCATTACCCGCGCAAACTGCGCCCGCTCCGCCGTCAATTGCTTCCGCCCGGCAGGCGTCAGCCGGTAATAGCGGGCGCGCCGGTTCTCGCTCGTCTGGCCCCACTCGCCCACGATCCAGCCTTTCACCAGCATCCGCTGCAGCGCCGGATACAGCGACCCCTCTTCCACTCGCAGCACGTCCTCCGACCGCCGCTCAATGGCTTCGGCAATCTCAAACCCGTGCAGTGGCGCCTGCCGTTCGAGCGTGACCAGAATCAGCAGCACCAGCGTTCCCGGCGGAATCTCATCAGGACGCATGACATAGACAATCTATGCCACACTCCCGCCGCCTCTCAACTGGGTAATCTACGAACTATTGTTTCTCGTCGGGCGGAGAGTCAGGTTCGTCCGGTTTTACCGGCACGCGGTAGACGCCACTCGCCCAGTTGCCCAAATCAATCGTCCGGCAGCGCTGGCTGCAGAAGGGGAATTCCGGGTCATCTTCCGCCACCGGTTTGTGGCATATCGGGCAGCGCATGGCTCTTATTGTACGAGCCGTGCGAGTAGATCGTAATCCTGCGCTCCGGTGATCTCCGCCCGCGCCAAAATCCCGGTCCGCAGCTCAGTACCCTCGGCACAATCGTTGATCAGTACCTTGCCGTCAATCTCCGGCGCCTGCCCCTCGATCCGGCCTTCCCACAGCAGCTCGGTCTCGCTGCTCGGGCCTTCCACCAGCACCGGCACGGTCCGCCCGATCATTGCCTTGCGCCGCCGCCGCGAGATCGCGCGCTGCATCTGCATCAGCTTCTTCTTGCGCTGCTCGATTACCGCCTGCGGCACTTTGCCCTCAAGATGCACCGCCTGATTAATCGCCTCATCGGAGTACGCGAACACGCCCATCCAGTCAAACTCGACCTCGCGCACGAACGTGCACAGCTCCTCAAACTCCGCCTCAGTCTCGCCCGGAAAGCCCACGATGAACGACGTCCGCAGCGCCACGCCCGGAATCGTCGCCCGAATCCGCTCGATCAGCTTCAGAAAAATCTCCCCCGACCCGCCGCGCTTCATCCGCTTCAGCACGCCCGCGGCGGCATGTTGCAGCGGCATGTCCACGTACTTGCACAGCTCCGGGTGCGCCGCGATCGTGTCAAGCAGCGGCTGCTTGACCTTGTTTGGATAAAAATACAGCGTCCGGATCCAGCGCAGCGTCTCGGACTCCGCCGCCACGCCCGCCAGCCGCCCGAGCAGCGCCGCCAGTCCGTCCTTCAGCCCCAGGTCTTCGCCGTAGCAGGTCGTGTCCTGCCCAATCAGCACCAGCTCGCGCGCGCCCTCGCCCGCCAGCCGTCGCGCCTCGTTCACCACCGACTCAAACCGCCGGCTGCGGAAGCGGCCGCGATACTTCGGAATCACGCAAAAGCTGCACGGATGATCGCACCCTTCGGCGATCTTCACATACGCCGAATGCTTCGGCGTCGCCCGCAGCCGCGGCGTCAGGTCATCGTACAGATACGGCGCCGCCGGACTGGGATCAAAAAAATCCTGCGGCAGGATCGGCAGCAGCGACCTAAGCGGGTCGCTCGGCGCAGCCGAGCGGGGCCCCGCGCCAGTCGAGGTCCCGGAGCACGCCGCTTCAATCTGCTGCAGTTCATTCGTCCCGATCAGCGCATCAATCTCGGGCATCTCCTTCTGCAGTTCGCCCCGGAACCGCTCCACCAGGCATCCGGCTACCACCAGCCGCTTCGCGCGCCCGTTCTTCTTCTGCGCGGCCATCTCCAGAATGGTGTCAATGCTTTCGCGTTGCGCTGGTTCGATGAAGCTGCACGTATTCACCACCAGCACATCGGCGTCGCTGGCATCGGCGGTGACGCGCCAGCCGTTTTTCTGCAGCATGCCCATCATCACCTCGGAGTCCACGAGGTTCTTTGGGCAGCCGAGGCTGACAAACCCCACCGTTTTCGGCTCGCTCTCGCTCACAGTTCTTGTCTCCCTTCGAGCGCCCGCGACATGGTCACCGCATCGGCGTGCTCGATCTCGCTGCCCACCGGAATCCCCATCCCGATGCGGCTCACCCGCACGCCCAGCGGCTTCAGCAGCCGCGCCAGATACAGCGCCGTCGCCTCGCCCTCGGCGTTGGGATCGGTGGCTATAATGATCTCCCGCACCACCGGCTCGCCGCCCGCGCCCGTGGCCCGCAGCCGCGCCAGCAGCGAAGGAATCTTCAACTGCTCCGGCCCAATCCCCGCCAGCGGCGCAATTGCACCGCCCAGCACGTGATACTGCCCGTGAAATTGTCCCGATTTCTCCACCGCGACAATGTTATGCGGTTCCTCAACCACGCACACCACCGACGCATCACGCTGCGCATCCCCGCAGTACCCGCATGGATCGCAGTCAGTGATGTTGTTGCACACCGAGCAGAAGTGCAATTGCTCCCGCAGCGTGGCCACCGCCTCCGCCAGCTCGCGCGTCTGCTCCTCCGGCGCGTTCAGCAGATGAAACGCAATCCGTTGTGCCGACTTCTGCCCCACGCCGGGCAGCCGATGCAGGGCATCGATCAGGCGTTTCAGCGGCGGCGCAAGTTCCATAGCAGTCGCCTGGCCTAAAACAATCCCGGCAGCGGCATGTTGCCCATCAGTCCGCCCAGTTCCGACTTCACCATTTCATCCACCCGCCGTGAAGCGTCGTTGACCGCCGCGCGGATCAGGTCCGGCAGCATATCGGGATCATTCTTGACCACTTCCGGGTCGAGCTTGACCTCCAGCAGTTGCTTATCCCCGCTCATCTTCACCGTCACCATGCCCGCGCCCGCTGTCGCCTCGACCGTCGTGCGCGCCATCTTTTGCCGCAGCTCTTCGTAGTGCTTGCGCGCCTCGCCCAGCAGCGACTGCATTTGATTCAAGTCGAAGTTCATTGGCCCTTTCCTTTAGCTTCACTCGCCGGCAGCGCCCGCGTCCGCAGCACATGCATCGGAATCTGCGCTTTCAACTGCCGCAGCAAGGGATGATTTTCCGCCCGCTCCTCTGGACTCCCCGGCAGCGCCGGCGCTGGGTCTGTCGATCTCTCGGTCTGTCGGTCTGTCGGTCCCGCGCCGTCAAGGATGACGCTGATCTCCGGCGCCGCCCCCATTGCCTTCAAGCACGCCGCCGTCAGCGCCTTTTGCGTGGAAGCCTGCTGCGCCAGCGCCGCCCGCCCATCGCCCTCGGCAAACGTCAGCGTCAACTTCCGCTTCCCGCCCTCTTCATTCCATTGCCACCCCGCCGCCCCCAAAATCGCCAGCAGTGACGCCTTTCCTTCCCGCTCCAGTACGGCCCTCACCGCGACCGTAGGATCCGCGGCCGCGCGCGTGTGCTGATGGCTGATAGCTGATGGCTGATGGCTGATCGTCCCTGTCCCCTGGCTCCTCGCTGCCGTTCCCTCTTCCCTTTCCCCTTTTCCCTCTTCCCTTTTCCCTTTTCCCTCTTCCCCCTGCCCCTCTAGCGCCGCGATCACCTCCTCCACGCTGCTCAGCTTCCGCGCCTCCATCATCTTCATCAGCGCCAGCTCAAAATGCAGCCGCTGCTGTTGCCCGTGCCGGAAATCCCCCGCCACCCGCAGCAAAATCTGCAGAAACCGCGTCAGCTCCTCTTCCCGGAACCATCCGCCCAGCTCGCGTGCCAGCGCGCGCTCGCCCTCGCCCGCCGCAATCAACTCCGGCTCCTCCGGCGCCGCCTGCGCCACCAGCACGTTCCGCACCGTCTGCGTCATCTGCGCGCAAATCTGCGCTGGCCCCACGCCCGTCGCCAGCAGCTCGTCGGCGCGCTCGAGCAGATCATGCGCGCTCGCCTCGCGCACCGCTTCCAGCAGTCCGCGAATGCCCGCTCCGGCAACACGTCCCAACAAACTGCGCACCGCCTCCGCCGTCAGTCCCTCGGTCGCGTAGGTGACGGCCTGATCGAGCAGCGACAGCGCATCCCGCACCGAGCCGTCGCCGGCTTCAGCAATCAGCTCCAGCGCCTCCGGTTCCGCGGCAACATTTTCTGCCGCGCAAATCTCCTGCAGCCGCTTGAGCAACACCGGGAAACTCACTGCCCGGAACGCAAACTGCTGGCAGCGGCTGCGGATGGTCGCCGGCAGCGCCTCCGGTTCCGTCGTCGCCAGCACAAAGATGGCCCACTCCGGCGGCTCTTCCAGCGTCTTCAGCAGCGCGTTGAAGGCATCGCCGGTGAGCTGATGGGCTTCGTCCAGGATGAAAAACTTGTACCGGTCCCGCGCCGGCCGGTAGCGCACGCGCTCGCGCAGTGCCCGGATCTCGTCAATGCCGCGGTTGCTGGCGGCATCAATCTCGATCACATCGACGGCATTACCCTCGCGGATCTCCGTGCAGCTCACGCACTGCTGGCACGGCTCCGGCGTTGGCCCCTCACTCGCCTGGCAGTTCATCGCCTTGGCCAGAACGCGCGCCACGGTGGTCTTGCCAATCCCGCGATGGCCGGAAAAAATATATCCGTGCGCCACCCGCCCGCTCGTGATCGCATTCCGCAGCGTGCGTACAATCGCGTCCTGCCCGATCACTTCCTCGAAGCTTTGCGGCCGGTAGCGTCTGGCGATCACAGGAGGCATGGTGAAGTAAGCGGGGCAGAAATGCACTATCAGTTCGGCCGCCCGTCCGAGCCTTCGCTAGCCACAAACCACTAGCCACTGACCACTGCTGCGGTCGTATTGCCAAGCTTCGGGGATCGCGCTGCACAGTCCAGTCCCGTTACCGTTGCTTCCTTCCGGACCTGGCGGGGTTCGCAGGCGGAGCTTGCGCGCGTGCCGTCGGCATCTTGCGACGCCCACGGCGGCCCGAAGCTTGACGGTCTATTATATCGCGGGCCGCATTCCCTAAATCGCGGGCACCCAGCGCGGCCGCGCCGCGCGGCCGGCTCTCAATAGGCCGCATGCGCCGTGTTGGGGACCCTCTCGATGAATTCGCTTCAACTCTGCGGACCCGCAGACCGACAGACCGACAGACTGATAGACCGATAGACCGATAGACCGTTACAATCGAACTTCTACCGCTTTCGCACCCCCAACCATGTCGAACCCTGTCAGAGCCAAGATCACCTCCGTCGGCACCTATGTGCCTCCCCGCCTGCTCACCAACGCCGACCTGGAAAGATTGGTCGAGACCTCCCACGACTGGATCATCTCCCGTACCGGAATCACCGAGCGCCACATCGTCGAGCCCGGCGTTATGGCCACCAGCGACATGGCGGTGGAAGCCTCGCGCGACTGCCTCCGCCGCCGCGGCCTCATCGATGCTGCCGGCAACCCCGATGCTTCCAGCGTGGAAGCCATCCTCGTCGCCACCGTCACGCCCGACATGCTCTTCCCCTCGACCGCCTGCCTCGTGCAGGACAAGCTGGGCGCCAAGTGTTGGGGCTTTGACGTCGTCGCCGCCTGCAGCGGCTTTCTCTACGCCCTCGCCACCGGCGCCAGCCTCATCGGCGCCGGCACGCATAAGCGCGTCATGGTCATCGGCGCCGATACCATGAGCAGCATCATTGATTACACCGACCGCGCCACCTGCGTCCTCTTTGGCGACGGCGCCGGCGCCGTACTGCTCGAAGCGGCCGCTCCGGACGAGCCCTATGGCCTGCTCGATTACTTCCACCAGATCGAAGGCGTCGGTGGCCCCAACCTCTATATGCCCGCCGGCGGCAGCCGCCGTCCTGCCAGTGTCGAAACCGTCCAGGCGCGCGAGCACTTCGTCCATCAGGAAGGCCAGTCCGTCTTCAAGTACGCCGTCCTGAAAATGTACGAAATCTGCCAGGCTATTCTCGACCGCAACGGCTTCAAAGCCAGTGATCTGGATTGCTTCATCCCCCATCAGGCCAATCTGCGCATCATCAAGTCCACCGGCGAGCGCCTCGGCCTCGATCCCAACAAAGTCCTGGTCAACATCGGCAAATTCGGCAACACCACCGCCGCCACCATTCCGCTGGGCATGCGGGATGCCCAGGACCAGGGCTTGCTGCATCCCAATGCCTTGGTGCTGCTGGCCGCCGTTGGCGCCGGCTACACTGCCGGTGCCCAGCTCATCCGCTGGGCCATTTAGGAAGAAATGCGGGCGAGAATCACTCCTCTAGTGCTGCTGCTCCTGCTGCTCGGCTGCGCCAGTGCCCCGGCGCCCCAGCAGCCTGGCAGCGGCAACTACTACCACCCCGGCTTCAATATGTTTTCTCCGCAACAGGATGTCGCCGTAGGCCAACAGGCCGCTGCTCAAGTCGAAAAGCAGGTTCCGATCCTCCACAACGCCCAGGCCACCCACTACCTGACCTCGCTCGGTGACTCGCTCGCGGCGCACATGCCTGGCCCGAAGTTCCCCTACAACTTCCACATCGTCAATCAAAAGGAGATCAACGCCTTCGCCCTTCCCGGCGGCCCCATCTTTGTCAACGTTGGCGCCTTCTGCGCGGCCACCGACGAAGCGCAACTCGCAGGCGTCGTAGCGCACGAAGAATCCCACGTAGCGCTGCGCCATTCCACTTCCATGGCCTCGAAAAAGCAAATTGCCGCCATCCCTCTCAGCATTTTGGGTCAGGCGCTGGGCGGCAACCAACTCGCTCAGATCGCCGCGCAGTTTGCCGTCGGCAGCGTCTTTCTCAAATACTCGCGCGATATGGAAAGCCAGGCCGACGCCCTCGGCGCACAGGACATGAACGCCACCGGCTTCGATCCCCGCGCCATGGCGCAGTTTTTTGAAACTCTGCAAGCCCAGGGCGGGAGCCAGGCCATCCAATTCCTGTCCGACCACCCCAACCCCGGCAATCGCCGCGCCGCCATTGAAGCCGAGATTCCTACCCTCGGCCCACACCCTTCCTATCACGACGACTCGCCCGCCTTCGAACGTACCAAAGCGGATCTCTGCGGCAGGCACTAATCTAAAAGGTATGGCGAGCGCCGAGACGGAAACCGCCTTGCGGACAGCCGTAGTGCGAGCCGATGCCGTCAGCAAGCGCTACGGCGCCGGCGGTGCCGCCACGCTCGCCGTCCGCGACGTCTCGCTCCAGATAGAACCTGGCGAGTTCGTTGCCCTCATGGGCCGCAGCGGCTGCGGCAAAACCACGCTGCTGAACCTGCTCGGCGCCATGGACCTGCCCACCCGCGGCCACGTCTGGCTTGCCGGCCAGGACACTTCCGCGCTCGCCGATGACGCTCTCACCGCCCTCCGCCGCCGCTCCGTCGGCTTTGTCTTTCAGGCTTTTCATCTCCTGCCCACGCTCACCGTCGAAGAGAACATCACCGTGCCCCTGCGCCTCGCCGGCCAGCCCGCCGGCTCCCGCGTCCTCGAGCTCGCCGATCGCCTCGGTATCGCCTCCCGCCTCGCTGCCTACCCGCATCAACTCTCCGGCGGCGAAGCGCAGCGCGCCGCGCTCGCCCGCGCCTTGATTCATCGCCCCGCTCTCATCATTGCCGATGAACCCACCGGCAATCTTGACACCCAGGCCGCTGCCACCGTCATCGATCTCCTCGGCCGCCTCAGCCGCGAGCAGAACGCCGCTGTCGTGATGGCGACGCACAGCCCCGAAGCTGCCGCCCACGCCGGCCGCACCCTGCACATGCGCGATGGCGAGCTGATCGCGGCACAGTAACCATGTTCCTGCGCGCTCTGATCCTGCGGCCGCTGCGCAACGACTGGGGTCGCACCATCCTCAGCCTGCTCGCCATCGCGCTTGGAGTCGCCGTCGTCATCGCCATTCGCGTGGCCAACCGCGCCGCCATCGCCTCCTTTGAGCGCACCACCAACTCCCTCGCCGCTCAGGCCGATCTCCTGGTCACCGGTCCCGCGCCCATTCCGCTGACGCTGCTGCCCAAACTGTTTCTGCTGAACGCCCACGGCGAAATCACCCCTTACATCGAGCGCCGCGCCTGGGACCCCGCGCACCAGGATGCCCTTGAAGTTCTCGGCATCGATCTCGTCGCCGAGGCCAGCCAGCGCGGCATTTCCTTACGCGATCCAGGCCCAATTCCCAAAGCCACCGCGAACCTGCCGCTGATCCTGTTGCCCTCGGCTTACGCTTCACGCTTCCACTTGCAGCGCGGTGCCCGCGTCGACTTGGCCATGGGCGGCGGTATTCACGCCTTCCGCACCGGCATCGCGCCCACGGGCGATCTCGCCCTGCTCGATCTTCCCGATGCCCTCGCCGCCTTCGAGCCCAACGGCCCAGGAACTGCCGATGGTCTTCGCGTCTCGCTCGCCCCGGGCGCCTCGCGCCGCGCCGTGGCCGCGCGCCTCGCCGCTCTCGTCCCCGCGGCGGATAGCGTCGCCCCGCCCGCCGCCCGCGTCCAGAACCAGGCCAAGATGCTGGCCGCCTTCCGCGCCAACCTTACCGCGCTCTCCTACATCGCGCTGCTCATCGGCCTTTTTCTCATCTACAACACCGTTTCTATCTCCGTCGTCCGCCGCCGCACGGCCATTGCCACGCTGCGCGCCCTCGGCGCCCCGCGCAGCCAGGTTCTGCGCTTGTTCCTTGCCGAAGGCGCCGTGCTGGCGCTCGCAGGTGGCGCGCTGGGCGTGCTCGCCGGATGGTCCCTCGGCGCCCGTGCGCTGGCCCTGGTCGAGCAAACCGTCCACAGTCTCTACACCTCGAACGCCGCCCACACCTCCGCCGCAGCACACCTCATCGCCGCCGACTGGCTCTGGGGCCTCGGCCTCGCGCTCGCCGCCGGTCTGCTCGCCGCCTGGTCGCCCGCACGTCAGGCCGCCGCGGTCGCTCCCGCGCAAGCTCTGCGCCCGGGCAGCGCCGAGGCCGTGGTTCGCACCCGCCTGGGCTGGCTCGGCGTTGCGGCTGTGGTTCTGGCCGTGCTCGCGGTGGTTCTGGCGCACTTGCCCGCCATCGGCCGCATCCCCTGGTTCGGCTTCGCCAGCGCGCTCGCCGCTGTGCTCGCCTGGGCTGCGGTCACGCCGCTCACCCTCGCACAACTGTTGCCACACCTGCGCCGCGGCCGCAGCCTGCCCGGCGTCGCCGCTGCCTCGCTCGCCGGCGCCCTCCGCCGCAGCTCCATTCTCACCGTCGCCGTAGCCGTCGCCATCGGCATCATGCTTGGCGTCGCCATCATGGTCGGCAGCTTCCGCGCCACCGTCTCCACCTGGATCGGCCAGCAGCTCCAGAATGATGTCTTCGTCCAGGCCGCCGACTGGGATCGCAATCGTCCCGTCCCGCTTCCGCCCGCCGTGATTGCCGCTGCCTCCGCCACGCCCGGCGTCCGCGCCGTCGGCGCCGGCCATTCGCAATCCTGGCGCTTCCGCGGCCAACCCGTCATCCTTGAAACCCGCTGGCGCGTGCGTGGGGAGGCCGCCCTGCCGCTCCGCCATTTCCTCGCCGGCGGCCGCATCACCCGTCCCGGTCAGGTGCTGGTTTCTGAGCCCTTCGCCCGCCGCTTCCACCTCTGGACCGGCTCCACCCTCCCGCTCACCGGCACGCAGGCCGCCGCACGCCTCCGTATCGCCGGCGTCTTTTACGACTACTCCAGCGATCAAGGTCTCGTCGTCATTCCGCGCCCTGAATACACCCACCTCTTCGGCCCGCCCGCCGCCACGGTTCTCGGCCTCGATGCCGCACCCGGCCTTGCCTCTTCCACTTTGCAATTGCGCGTCCAGCGCGCCCTGCCTCCTCGCGCTGCAATCGTTGTCGCCGACAATGCCTCCATCCGCCGCCAGGCCATGGCTGTCTTCGATCAAACCTTCCGCATCACCTACGCCCTTGAGATCATTACCCTCCTGGTCGCCATTCTCGGCGTCGCCAACACCTTGCTCGCCGTCGTGCTCGAGCGCGCCCCCGAATTCGCGGTCCTGCGCTTCCTCGGTGCCACCCGCGCCCAAATCCGCCGTCTGCTGCTGGCCGAATCCGCCCTGATCGCCTCCTTCGCGCTGGCGCTTGGCTGGGGCATGGGCATCGTGCTCTCGCTGATTCTCGCCCGCGTCATTAATGTGCAATCTTTCGGCTGGTCGATTCAGTTCCATCCGCCTTATCTATTCCTGGCGATTGCCTCAGTCATCGTCTGGCTCGCCACCGTGGCCGCCGGATGGCTTCCCGCCCGCGCCGCCCAGCGCAGCGCCGTGCCCTCGGCTTTGGAGGCTACCTAAATGCGCCTCCTCGCGCTTTTGTTCGGTATCTTCCTCTTCGCTACGCCCGCCACCTTCCGCGTCGCCACGCCCGGCTACGTCTGGCATTTCCCGCAGGACGACTTCGCCCACCCCAACTTCGCCACCGAATGGTGGTACTTCACCGGCAATCTGCACTCTGCCGCGGGCCAACAATTCGGCTTCGAGCTCACCTTCTTCCGTATCTCGCCCCAACCCGGCGCCGACCCAAAGCACGACCTCTACTTCACCCACTTCTCCATCACCGGCGCGGCGGATCATCGCTTCCTGTTCCACACCCGCGCTCGCCGCGGCAACTGGTCGCAGGCAGGCGTCGCCCACCGTGCCTCTGGCTTCCGCGTCTGGAACGAAAATTGGTACGTCGATTTCACCGCCGCCGGTCCCGATCACCTCCACGCCGCCTGGGGCGGCCAATCTCTCGACTTGGCGGTAACGCCCGGTCAGCGCATGCTCAACGGCATCCACGGCTGGAGCCAGAAGGGAAGCGCCCCCGGCGAAGCGTCTTACTATTACTCGTTCCCGCACCTGCAAGTGACCGGCACGGTGCAGGGAAGTACCGTCTCCGGCCTCGCCTGGATGGACCACGAGTTTGCCACCGATCAGCTCGCTGCGGATCAGTTAGGCTGGGACTGGCTCGGCCTGCACCTGCCCACCGGCGATCTCATGCTCTACAATCTCCGCCTCACCGGTGGCCGCCGCGATCCTCATTCCGCGGGCACCTGGCGTCCGCATGGCGGTGCGCCCGTTCACCTCACCGCCGCCGACTTCACCATGACGCCGCTCGCCCACTGGCAGTCGTATCCAACATCCTGGCGCGTCACTGTGCCACGCTTCGGCTTGCAATTCACGGTGACACCGCTGGTAAAAGACCAGGAGATCCGCGCCCCCGCCATCGGTGTCGAATATTGGGAAGGCGCAGTGACCGTCTCTGGCGGTGGTGAAGGCTATCTGGAGTTGACTGGCTATAAAAACCGCTTCCGCCTGTTGCAATAATTCGTTCTGCGCCGTTATCATTTTGCGAACTGCCATGCCTTCATCCCCCGCTATCGCCTGCGATGCCATCGAGAAGTCCTTTGGCGCCGTCCGCGCCGTTCAGTCGCTGACGCTGAACGTGCCTGAGGGCAGCGTCTACGGCATCCTTGGCCCCAACGGCTCCGGCAAAACCACCAGTATCCGGATGATGGTTGGCATTTACATGCCAGACTCCGGCACCGTCACGGTCCACGGCAAGCCGGTGAGCGACGAGACCAAAGACGGTATTGGCTACCTGCCCGAAGAGCGCGGCCTCTATGCCAAAATGAAGGTCCGCGAGCTGCTCGAATTTTTCGCCCGCCTCAAAGGCCTTCCCGCCGCCGAGTCGCGCACGCGCGTGAAGCAATGGCTCGCGCGCGTCGAACTCAGCGATTGGGCCGAAAAGAAGGTCAACGATCTCTCCAAGGGCATGCAGCAAAAAATCCAGTTCATCGTCGCCGTCATCGCCGATCCCGAAATCCTGATCCTCGACGAGTTTTCGAGCGGCCTCGATCCTGTCAACGCCAACCTGCTCATGGAAATCCTGCTGGAGCAGCGCGCCCAGGGCAAGACCATCCTGCTCTCGACCCACCGCATGGAAGAAGCCGAACGCCTCTGCGATCACGTCTGCCTCATCAACAAGGGCCGCAAAGTCCTCGATGGCCGCCTCGCCAGCCTCCGCGCCGCCGCCGGCAAATCGACCGTCCGCGTCGACTACACCGGCGATCCCGCCGTGCTCCGCCAGGCTCCCGGCGTCCTCCGCACCGACGACTTCGGCAACTACGCCGAGCTCAAGCTCGCGCCCGACGCCCAGTCGCCCGCCGCCGTCTCCTCGCTCCTGCGCTTTCTCGCCCCACAGCTCTCCATCACCCGCTTCGAACAACTCCAGCCCACCCTCAACCAGATCTTCTTAGACACCGTCGCGGCGACCACTCTCGGCACCCAAGAGCGCGCGGTCGCCGCAAGAAACTGAAAACTGACGACTGAGAACTGATAACTCTCCATGAAAATCCTCACCGTCATCCACCGCGAGCTCCTCACCCGCGTCCGTACCAAAGGCTTCCTCGTCATCACCTTCGGCTTTCCGGTCCTGCTCGCCGCCTTTGGCCTGTTCGAGTACGCCATCATCCACGCCAGCCAGCACGCCGCCGGCTCGGTCGCCGTCGTGGATCTTTCGCACCAGGTCCTGCCCGCGCTGGAAATCGCCGCCGCCACACCCTCGGCCCTCGGCACCCAGCTCAACCTCGAACCGGTCACCGCCACCGCGGCCACGCTCCCTGCCGTCCAGCAGCACTTGCGCGCCGAGGCGCTCAACAAGACTATTGACGGATATCTCGTAATTCCCGCCGATGTCCTCACCAGCCGCACCGCGCAATATCATGCCCGCAACTCCGCCGCCCTGGCCGTGAATCAGGAGCTCAACAGCCGCCTCGAACGCGCCGTCAATCAGGCGGCGCTGCTGCACGCCGGTGTTTCCGTCAGCGAAATCAAGGGCCTCATGGGCAGTTTCAAACTGGACGAGCTCAAAATCACCGCCCAGGGCGACCGCAGCGAGAACAACGCCTCCATCGTGGTCCCGATCGCTCTCGTGATCGTTCTCTATCTGTTCCTGCTCGTCTACGGCGTGGTCACCATGCGCGCCGTCACGGAAGAGAAAACCTCGCGCGTCTCCGAAGTCCTGCTTTCCGCCGTCGATCCCTTCTCGCTCATGATGGGCAAAATTCTCGGTATCGCCGGCACCGGCCTCACGCAATTTGCCGTCTGGGGCCTCTGCCTGGCTCTCTTCGCCGGCTATGCTTTGACCATGGCCAAGGCTGGCGGCGCCAATCTCGCCCAGTACCTCCCCCACAACGCCACCGCGCTTTTCCTCGCCGTCGTGATCTTCTTCGTCCTCGGCTATCTGCTCTACGCCAGCATTTACGCCGCCATCGGCGCCGTGGTCTCGAGCGAGCAGGAAGCCCAGCAGATGCAAATGCCCCTTTCCATGCTGCTCGTCGTTGCCATCTGGCTGGCGTTTCTGGTCATGGCCAATCCCACCAGCCCCCTCAGCGTCGTGCTTTCGCTGATTCCCTTTCTCGCCCCCATTCTCATGGTGATGCGCATTGCGGTCTCCAACCCGCCGCTCTGGCAGGTGCTGCTCTCCATGGCGCTGGTCGCCGCTTCCTTCTGGGGCTGCACCCTGCTTACGGCTAAAATCTACCGTGTGGGCATCCTCATGACGGGCAAGCGTCCCAATCTTGCCGAACTCCGCCGTTGGCTGAAATACTCTTAGACGACAACGCCTGGATGACGGAGGCGTTGAAGCTCGCCCGCGCCGCCGAGCTCGCCGGCGAAGTCCCGGTCGGCGCCATTGTCGTCTCCGAGGGTGGCGTCATCCTTGGACGCGGCTACAACCGCACCCTCCTCGACGTCGATCCCACCGCCCACGCCGAACTCGTCGCCCTGCGCGAAGCCGCCTGGCGCGCCGGCAACCATCGCCTCAACGGCGCGACTGTCTACGTCACCATCGAACCCTGCGTCATGTGCGTCGGCGCCCTCATCCAGGCCCGCATCGCCCGCCTCGTCTACGGCGCCCCCGAACCCAAATCCGGCGCCCTCCACTCCCACCCCTCCCTCGCCGCCCACCCCGCCCTCAACCACACCTTCGCCGTCACCTCCGGCCTCCTCGCCGCCGACTGCGCCGCCCTCGTCCAGGAATTCTTCCAGAAGCGCCGTTGCTGAGCTGGTTCAGTTGCTTCCCGCGAATGGGTTCGCCGCGCAGCCAAGAATCTCGCTCAGGAGCGTATCTGCTTCCGGTAGCGGCCGCCCCATGCGTGCCAGTAGGTTCTGAATCTGCCCCGGCCCGATAATCGGAATTTCGTGATCCGCTGCGTCAGTAACCTCAGCACCGACAGGCTCAGTCGCGCTAAAGATGACACCGCGGACCTCAACTCCGCGCCCGATCCCTTGGCTCCCCAGATGCTTGGAAAGCTCCTGAACTCGGACTGCCAGGTTTGAGATCTTCTTCATCGGCTGCTCGATCGTGCACTCGACCAGTACAACCCGGGCTGTACCGCTGTCGTGGATAATAACCGCGTCCGGCCGTGACTGCCTCGCACCTGTCTTCTCCGCATACGAGATGACGCTGAACCCAAGGCTCGCCAGCAGCCTCACCACGCCGCGCTCAAAGTTATGCTGCCGGCCATCCCGGTTCGGCGCCGCCGCAAGTGCGTCGCGAAGCCAGCCATGGCCTTCATCGAAGTATCCGTTCACTGCGGCGCCCAAATTGCCGGAACCGCGCCATCGCTGCACTTCCAACGAATCGACGGTTACGCCCTCCGCAGTGATGTGTACCGTCGCAAATGAGGTGCCATCGGGCCACCGCATTTCAGCGCCGAACCCCCCGGCGCTGCCGTTCGAAAGGATAAGCGATTGGGATACGTTGTTATCGAAGAACGCCGCCGCCTTTATGTTTCGCCGGAACGCCGCCGGGCACTCCACGACCACGCGGCCAGTATCCGCTACGTACCTGCCACGAATCGACAGGGGCGCAACGATCTCCATCGACGTATGCGAGCTAGCAAAAGGGAGGGGCGATATCCCCGGGGCGTGCGTGTATAGCCAGCCGTCGATTCCGTTGTACGGGGATTGGTCGCTGGCGCGCAGCTCCGCGTCCGCGCTTGCGAGCAGGTCCGCGCCTGGGAAGCTTGCGATCCGCTCGCCCCCGCACGCCAGAGCAAGCGTGTACGGCCGCCCCTCCCATCGCTCCCGCCTCTGAAACTGCCAATACGCTCCACTCGCACCCGCGAGCTGGATGGTGGTGCTGCCGACGCCGCTCAGCGTAAACCGGTTCTGTTCGCACGCCTCTTGCGCTATGTCAAGCACGCGTTCGCGGTTAATAGGCCCACATTCGAGCACGAGTTCTTGGCCGACTGGCCACAGCCTACACCGCTTCGGTTCGGCCACGCAGAGCTCGATCCGAAGTGCCAGCGCGCGGTACTCACCGGCGTGGCGAATCGCAACGCAAACGACCCTCGCATACGCCCAGAGCTCAAGAAACGGTGCAACCGCACTTTGGAAATCATCCCAAGGAGTCACACGCACATTCTCCCACGAGGCGAGCACCCTCCGCCCATCACCCTCAACTCTGGACCGGCCCTACGACCGCATTCTCCCGCCGTTACGTTGGAGGTCGCCGTGCGGAAGTGCAGACCTGCCTGGTTACAGTTCACGGAATGGGTTGAACACGCGTACGCCCGCATGCTGGAAATCACGCTCATTGCCGGTAGCGACAACCAGTCCGCACCGGCTCGCGGTTGCGGCGATGTAGCTATCCGCTAGCGGCATGGGGTGCCCGGTCAGAGCCCGCGCTCGCTCCTGCTCTGCCCAAACATGCGCCACGGCCACGTTGAAGCTATACACTCGACCCTGCAATGCCGCCAGCAGTTCGGTTAACCAAATCTGCAGCTCGCTCCGCCGCCGCCCCTCACGGCTGCGCACCCAGTAGGCGAGTTGCGCGATCACGATCGCGCTGGTGTAGCACCGCGCCCGTTCCGCTTCCATCCAGGCAATCACGCGGCTGTCACCGCTCCGCTTGGCGGGCTGGCTGAGGACATCAGTATCCAGCAGCCAATTCACAGCTTGCGATGCCTCGGCAACTCCCGGCTTCGCGGTGGAATATCATCCATGCTCACGGGACATGACTTCAGCACATCCAGCCAGTCCCGCCCGGCGGGCAGGCGGCGGAAGATCAAGGTATCCTCATCGGCATCAAAGCAGGCCTCAAACCGGTCGCCGGGCAATGCTGGCGCGAGCTCTCGCGGCACCGTCAACCGCCGTTTGGAGTCCAGTTTCAATACCATGGTGGGATTGTCCCACCAAGTCACGCCCCCGTCAAATGGCGCCCGCGCCGCCATGCTAAACTCATCTCTGGCGCAACGCACGCGCGATCCGGAGAGGTGGCCGAGTGGTTGAAGGCGCGCGCCTCGAAAGCGTGTGTACCTTAACGGGTACCGGGGGTTCGAATCCCTCCCTCTCCGCCACTCCCCCGCTATGGCCGAGCCTGCTCTCGAGGTCGACAACCTCATTAAAGTTTATGAGCGCCGCGGCAGGCCCGCTGTGCGGGCTGTCGATGGCATCAGCTTCTCCGTCCCGGGCGGCGCCATCTTCGGTCTGCTCGGTCCCAACGGCGCCGGCAAAACCACTCTGCTCAAGGTGCTGACCACTCTGCTGCGTCCGACCAGTGGTAGCGCCCGCGTCGCCGGCTTCGACGTGGCCGCGCGCCCGCTGGAAGTCCGCCGCCGCATCGCCACCGTCTTGCAGGAAACCGCGGCCGAGCTGCTCCTCAGCGTCCGCGATAACCTGCTTACTTACGCCCGCTTTCGTGGTCTTGACACCCGCGAAGCCCGCCGCCGTGCCGCCGCGGTTATGGAAAAATTCCAGCTCACGCCTTACGCCGAGCAAAAAGTGCAGGATTTGAGCGGCGGCTCCCGTCGCCGCGTGCAAGTCGCCAAAGTTTTCCTCGCCGACACGCCCGTTATCTTCCTCGACGAGTTCTCCACCGGCATGGACCCCATCCTCAAGCGCGCCATCATGGGCTACGTGCGCGAGGAAGCTGCCCGCGGCCGCACCATCATCCTCACCACCCAGATCCTGAGCGAGGCCGAGGAACTCTGCGACGACATCCTCATCATGCATCACGGCAAGCAGGCCGCCCGCGGCAGCTTGCAGGATCTCAAGCTTCTATCCGCCGGCGTCTATGAAATTTCACTCACCTTCGAGACCTTGCCGCCTGGCATCGCCGAAGCGGCTGCCGCGTTGTACCCCCTGCGCTGCGACCTCGAAGGCAACACCCTCGAAATCACCCTGAAGACCGGACTCGGCCGGGTTGGGGACCGCGGGGCCCCCGGCCCGGCCGAGTCGCAAGCGGGTGGCGTGGCGCAGCCACGCCAGGCCCCGCGCCAGTCAATGGAGGCGCAGATTCTCGATCTGGTCAGCGCGCTCGCCCGCCGCGGCCGCGTCCTCCGCGTGGAAGTCCGCGGTGCCAGCCTGGAAGACATCTTCGTCCAGCTCACGCAGGCAACCGCATGCCGGTGAGATACGGTCCCCTCGCGGCGGTGTTTTATCGAGAGAGCAAGATTCGCGCCACCAACACCACTTTCCTCTTCTTCGATCTCTTCTATCCGCTTCTCTACCTGCTCGTCTTCGGCATCGGCGTGAACGCCGCGCTCGGCGCTGCGCCCGCCCTCGGCAAGGGCGTCGATTACAATTCCTTTTTCCTCGCCGGCGTGCTCGGCATGGCCAGCCTTGGCGTCGCCGTCAACAGCTCCTGGTCGTTCTTTCTTGACCGCGACAACGGCATTTTCCTCGAAATGCTCACCTACCCCATGCGCCGTTCCGAATACCTGCTGGGCAAGGTGTTGTTCAACGTTTGCGTCGCCGTCCTCCAGGCCGCCATCACTGTCGCGGCCGGTTGCCTGCTGCTGGGCATCCATCTGCGCTGGAGCCTGCTCCCCATCCTCGCCATCGCGGTGATCGCCGGCACCGCCGGCTGGTTCTTCTTCTATGCCATCTTCGCCCTGCGCATCCGCCGCAACGACGCCTTCAACAGTCTCGTCAACGCCTCCTATTTCGTGCTGATGTTCGTCAGCTCCATGTTCTATCCGCTCGCGCCGCTGCCCCGCTGGCTGCGCCTCACCGCCCGCGCCAACCCTGTCACCTGGCAGGTGGATGTGCTCCGCTACGGTTCCATCGGCCTCGGCACGCCCTCGCGCCTCGCTCTCGAAGCCCTCGCCTTCGTCATCTTCGCCCTCGCCTGCTTCGCCCTCGCCGTCCGCAGTCTCCGCGACCAGGGCTAAAACGTGTGTTGCATGCGAATGGAATAGAGCCAGGCGTTCGGTGTCGCCCTGCCTCCGGGATGCTGCCAATACTCCACATCCGGCTGCACCGTCAGACAGCTCGAGACGTAAATCTGGTAGTACGCCTCAAACTCATTTTCAAACCCGTGCAGAAATCCGCCCTGCGGTGATAGCGAGCCGTCGCTGAACGCAAACCCGATCTCGTCGTGCGGCCGTGCGTCGAACGCCCCCGTCCATACCACTCCCGCGCCCGCGTGCCGGTCGATCGCCGCCACCGTCGGCGGTGCGCTGCCAAGCTGCAAAAACGCGCCCAGCCCCCGGTCCGGCGCCTTCGCCGGATGCCACAGCTTCTGCCCCGCCACCAGATACGCGCCCGTCGCGCCAGGCACCACGCTGCCCACCGGCCCGGCCAACGGCTGGAAGCTCCCCGTGTCATGCCACGCACCCACCTGCAGGCTGAACGGCAGCCCACGCCACGGATGCTGCCAACCCTCTTCGGTCACCCACAAGTCCCCGCCCGGATCGTACGGCAGCTCCGCGCTGTGGTCGTTGAACACGCCCGCCGATACATACACGCCTTTCACCGGGTAAAAAAACGCGCTCCCGCCAAACGATCCCCTGGGATACGTGGGCAGCACGAACGTGCTGATCGTGGCATCCGAGGAGAAATTCAGCGAAATGAAATTGTCCCCGTAGGGCACGGTGAAAAACTGCTCGTCCACATACATCAGCCCCACCTGCAGTTGCAGCTTCTGCCCCCACAGCATCTGCCGGTACCAGGCGCGGTCAATCTCGGTAAACGAGTGCGCGTCCATATTGTCCGGATCCTGAATCGCCGGTACGTACTGACTCACGATATTCGGTCCGCTGTGCGTCTGCATATCCACCAGCAGCGTTCCGCCCGCCCACCCCGCCAGCTTCTGCGTATCAAACGTGGCAGACAGGTCCAGCAGATACTGCCCGTCGAAGGCCCGCGCCGGACTCAGTCCGCCGCCCAGCGTCGCGCCATCGAGCTGCAGCCAGCCTTCAAAATCAATGCCGCGCTTGGCGAACCCCGTCTCCGGGCCGAAGACCTTCTTGCATGCTGCAGGACATAAGCAGTCTCCCGCGGGTTGCACGCGGGGGCCGGGCTGGGGCTCCCGGGGCCCCCAGCCCGGCCGAGCGTCAAGCGGGTGGTGTGGCGCAGCCACGCCAGGCCCCGCGCCAGTCAATGCTGCCGCTTGCGCCCGCGCGCGCGCCGGCCCGAGCAGCAATCCAGGAAGGCAGACACAGAGGCATAATAGGCGCGGGCACCGTACGGGCATGTTCATCTATTTTAAGAAACCACCCGCCCCATTCCTGCCTCTCACCCATGTTTCCTAGTTCTATGCCCGCCGCCGACGGTATCCTCCCGCTGATTCCCCTCGATCGCCGTTCGCCGCGCCCTCTGCATCAACAGATTTGTGCGGCCCTGCGCGCCGCCATTGGGCGCGGCGATCTGCGTCCAGGCCAGCGCATTCCCTCCAGCCGCGAACTGGCAGCTACGCTCCATCTATCGCGCATGCCGGTCACGACCGCCTACGCGCAGCTCACCGCCGAAGGCTATCTGGAAGGCCGTGCCGGCGCCGGCACCTGCATCGCCCGCGCCCTGAGCGAGTTGGCGCCGCGCACCGCCGCCGCCGCCAAACTCGCGCCGGGCTCTGCATCCCCTCCGCGTCCCCTCGCGCGCCGCATGGCGCTACTGCCGCCCTACGAGCGCCTTCCCTGGTACGTCTGGGGCGCCTTTGGCGTTCACCAGCCCGCGCTCGACCAGTTCCCCTTCGTGCTCTGGGCGCGCCTCATTCAGCGTCACGCCCGCAATCCTCAGGCGCACGCGCTGCACCGTATGCGCCCGGAGGGTTCGGCGCGTTTGCGTGAAGCCATCTGTTCTTACTTGCGCACTGCCCGCGCGGTGCGCTGTCAGCCCGAACAAATTCTAATTACCTCCGGATCCCAGCAGGCCGTGGATTTGTGCGTGCGTGTGCTTTGCGATCCGGGCTCGCCGGTCTGGTTCGAAGAACCAGGTTATTGGCTCGCGCGCCAGGCCTTCCTCGCCGGCGGCGCGCGTCTGGTGCCCGTGCCCGTCGATGCCGAAGGCCTCAGCGTCGCCGCTGGACGCCGCCTCGCTCCCCGCGCCCGCCTCGCCTACGTCACCCCCTCGCATCAGTACCCCCTCGGTTCCACCATGAGCGCCGCGCGCCGTTTCGAGCTCCTGCGCTGGGCCGCGCAGGCGGGTGCCTGGATCATCGAGGACGACTACGACGGCGAGTACCGTTTTTCCACCCCTCCCGTCGCCTCCCTGCAGGGTCTCGACAATCAGCAGCGGGTCCTCTATATCGGCACCTTCAGCAAAGTCCTTTTCCCCAGCTTGCGCGCCGGCTATTTGGTCGTTCCCCCGGATTTGGTTTCCGCTTTCGCGGCCGCCCGCTACGCTGCCGACATTTCTCCCTCCTTCCTCACGCAGGAAGTGCTCGCCGACTTTCTCGCCGAAGGCCATTTTGCCCGTCACATTCAGCGCATGCGCCGCCACTACGCGCAAAAACAGGAGATGCTGCTGGCGCTGCTTCGCCCCGCGCTTGGCCCCGCCTGGGAAATTCACGGCGCCGGCGCCGGCATGCACATCACCCTCACCACCTCCCGCCGCTGCAACGATGTTGCCATCGCCACCCGCGCCGCCCACCAAAAGCTTTCCCTCTGGCCGCTGTCTCCGGCCTACTTTGCTTCCAAGCCCCGCTCCGGTTTCATTCTCGGCTTCGGCAGCATCGCGCCCGCGGAACTCCCCGCCGCCGTCCGCCGTCTCATCGCTCAGCTTCCTTTCTAAGTTGGCTATGGCAATCTGTCAGCGAGTGGCTATTGCTCCAGGCGATTGCCTGGGCGAAAGTGACGGTACAAAGTAACGTCGCGGACGGAGCGGAACTTCTCGCGAGGCAGGCTGCTCCGCCCGCGTTGTTTCCAGCGGAGGTCTACTGTGTGGAGACCGCGTGCCATTACCGCGGCGGTGGGATTATTGGCTGTCTGCGCCCTCGGAGAAGTTTCCCAGCCGCCGCTTCAGGTTCCCGAACCCAATACTCATGTTGTCTACGTCTGCGCGTGCCTGGGCAAAAGTTCCTGTTCCTGCATGAGCGAGGCCATGACTAAAGGTCCTTGCGCCTGCGGTACGAGCGGTGGTCCGCCGATGAAAGCTGTCCTCGCCAACAGCGCCTGGGCCCGTCACAACCGCCAGGTCCTGGCCGGTGCGGACTCCCGGTAATCGCTTTCTTTGTCTGGCATGCCGGCCAGCGGCTGCACCACGCTGGTGCAGCAGTACAACGACGGCATGGCAGCCCCCAAAAAAGTCGGCGGGGTGCGAGCCGAGGCCGAGGCAGAACGTGCGCTGCGCGTCTCGCATCGCCGGTTCTTAAGCGCAGCCACCGACACCGAGCGAGCTGTGGCCGGCCGTGATCTGATTCAAGCGGTGTTCGGAGAGCAGGCGGTTGCCGAAAATCAAGTTCGCTGATCTTCCGAGGCCGGTCTGCGAACATCTGCTGCAGCGGGTGCAACAGCGGGAAGCCACGCTGGAAGATTTGCAACGCCTGCGTCAATGGGTAGCGAGCGGCCCACTTGCTCCCGACGGCCCTCGGCACAAGGATTTCGGTTCGTTCAAGCTCTGCAGTAATGGTGAATACCCGCTCACCGTGCTTGCGCCCGGGATGGCCGCCTTCGGTCTCGAGATCGACTGAACACCGGCTCCCACCCGTGCCCCGGCAGCCGGGCAACCGTTGAACTGCAGCGGCGCCCGCTACCGGCGACTCAGAGTGGTGTGCTGTCACCTCTGTTGTTTTCTGTATCGTAGGCGCGGGAGAAATCCCTGCAACTCTCACCAACACGCGGCGGAAAGTTGCGCCTCGGCCGCGATCCCAGTCCGCCAGGTCGGCCTCGCCGCGATCATGGCGTAAACCCTATTGCGGTTGGCGACGGGCGCCGCGCTCAGGCGCGCCAGTTCCTCTGCCTCGAGCAATCGCACTTCGACGATGGCCGCCGCGGTCCGCAGTTCCGTGCTCGGTTCAGTTCCTACGACCACTAAGCTTCGCACCGGGATCGCAGTCAGACCGCAGGCGCGCAAGAACGCGCGCAATCGCGCCGCCTGGTGTACCACCCGGCCGATTTCCTCTTCTGGCTGCCCCGACGCCGCTCCGAACACCACCACCGCTCCGGGATCCGGGTCTGGAGCCGTAAAAAGGTATACCTGCGCATCGCCCACGTAATCCCAACCGAGCCGGCTCAGTAGCAGCGCCACCGACGCCCGGAACCGCTGCGCCCCGACATCGCATCTCGCAGACCCCGCACGGGCGGGGAAAAGCTCGCGCCAGATCGCCTCCCGCTCCAAGAACTCGCTTACCGGCGCGACGAGCGAATGCCCAAATTCCGCCTTCGCTGCCATCTCAGGAGTAAATGACAATGTTGCCGCCGCAGGTAAACGGTGGATCTTGGCGCAGCACGGGGGCCAAATCCTGCAAGTCGGCATCAATGAGCGGCGCCGGCGCCGGCGCTACGGTGTGCGGCCCACCGGCATCCTTCAGCGCCACATCGATTCCGAACACTCGCGTCATGCAGGTGAAATGGCTTGCGCACATGTCGTCGCGCATGGGCGTGACGCCCGCATACTGCGCATACAAATGCAGCTTGCGGCAACCGCCGCCCGGCGGATTGGCCGGACTCCACGGCTTGTGCGCTCCCGGAAACTGCAGCTCAATGTCTGCGGCCGCCGGGTAATGCAACGCAATGCAGTGCGGAAACGTCGTGCCTTGCACGGCCGCGCCGTCCCGGCCATTGAAGCCCACCCAGGCGTTGGCACTACCATCGGCGCAGACCGCGTGACCCAGCAAGCACGTCCCAAAGCTAGGCAACCGGACGCGCAAATACGCCAGGTCTGAGATGCACGCGGTCCGTCGGATATGCGCCTCCGGCGGATTGGGCGGGAACGCCGTTGTCGCTGCGGCTTGCAGCGAGGTCAGCCGCAATTCATACCCGCCCGCCGGCAGCGCCGGCAGCACATTGTTCTCATAAACGTTCTGATCCTCGCGGTAGGCATAGGTATGCGGCATGCCGCCGCCTATGATCGCCGGAGTCGCCGCAGTCACGCTGCCGTCGCGTGAATTGACCAGCACGCCCCAGGGGCCGTGCAGAATCAGGCAAAAATCTTGTTGTGGCAATGAGGGTATCGGTTTCATCGGTACTCCGTGCTGAATAAGCCAAAACTGGCCCAGTAGTAGGGAGCGGCGCGCCCCGGCCGGCGGCGCGCCGTGACCTCCGCCATCTGTAACGCGCGCGCTGGAGATTTTCCTGCAAGCAGCGCCGAATAAAATGCCCGGTCAAGCTGCGCCGTGCTTTCTGAATCCACCGGCCACAGGCTCGCCGCCACGTTCGCCACGCCCGCCCGCAGCAGCGCCCGCACCAGTGTGGTCGCATCCATCGCCCCCGCCGCGCCCGGCGCCGTCGTGCAGGCCGCCAGCACCGCCAGCCGGCAGCGCTGCAATCCGCGGCGCGGAATCTGCTCTGGTCCGAGCATCCCCGGGCCGCTTCCCGCCAGCACCAGCCTCACCTCGCCCGCCATCTCCTCAGCGTGGCCGGCAAAATGAAACACCTCCGCCTGCCGCAGTCCCTGCACCACCGCCGCCGGCGTCGCCTGCGGTCCTTCCAGCACCTGGGCATGATGAAACTGCGCTGCAATCGCACTCGCCTCTTCCGCCGCCTCGGGCAGCGGTGCGTAGCTGTTTCCGCTGGCCGGATCCGCTACCGCCAGCAGCCGGCTCCCGGTCGTGACCGCTGGCCCAGTTCCCGCCCAACCTGCGTAGGCCAGTCCGGGTGCGTATTCCAGTGCAAAGCGCTCGCCCAGCCAGGTTCCTTGCCCATCGCGCAGCGCCGCAAACGGCAGCGGCCCCATCGTCGGGTCCGCCTCGATCACCAGCGTCCGCGCCGGGTCTAGATCTTTCGCCACCGGCGCAATCAGCCAGCTATACAATTGCTCCGCCTCTGCATCCAGCTCCCGCGCATCCGGCGCCGGGTTCGCGCACGCCACCGCAAACTTCCGCACCCGCTCCTGCAGCGCTTTGGCCGCAATCGGAGTTTGCCGCATCTCGATGCCCTGGTCATCAAACCGCCAGATCACTACTTCTTTCGGCAGCACCGCGTAGCTGATCACCTGCACCGTGCGCAAACGCGCCAGCCCCGGAGCAAGCTCCACGCCTTCAGGCGGCGCCGGCACGCCCGCCGCGTTCAAGTTCGCCAGCTCCCGGCTCGGTGCCGCCGGCCATGCGCCAGCGACCACTGCGCCCCGGCTGGCTTCCCACGCTGCCAGCATCTGCTGCGCTGGCGCCTTCTGCGCCAGCATCACCTGCAACAGCCCCCGGTACGGCGCATCGTTCGCTTCGCGCCACGCCAGCCGGTTGCGGTCGCGCTGCATCTCCGTCAGATAAATGTGGTTGATCCAGATGGCCGCCTGAAACGCCTGTTTCGCCGGCTCGTACTTTTTCTGCGCCAGCGCGATCTGCCCGCGCAGCTCGAAATAGGGCAGAGCGCGGTTCTTCAGGTTCTCTACGGCCGGCTGCTCGCGCTTGTACGCGCGCAGCCGCGCTGCTGCCAGCTTCAGTTTCCCTTGCCGCAATCCCGCCCGCGCCAGCTCCAGGTCATTGATGGCCATGAAGTTCCGCGTCGCCGGCGTGGCTGGCAGCGTGGCATAGAGCTGGTCCGCCTTCTGGATTTCCTTCTCCGCCCCGCCCACCTGCCCGCACTCGGTCAGGTACACCGCCAACTGCCGCCGCGCGATGGCCTGAAACGAGCGCTCGGGCAGCAGGCTCACTTGCGCGACCGCTGCCCGCGCAAAGTCCCTCGCCGCGTGCGGCCGCTGCATCTGCGCCGACCGCAGCGCCAACGTCATATAAAGCTGATACCCCCACATCGGCGACACCGGCTCGGCCCAGAATTCCCGTAACGTCTCCAGGTGCTGCCGCCACAATACTGGCGAGCCCGGCGCTAGCGGTGCCGCCGCTAGAAATGCCTCCGCCCGCATCGTGACTCCGGGATATCGGGCCGTGCGTGCAATCGCCAATGCGCGCCTCACATCCACATCCTGCCCCGCCACATCTCCCGCCAGCACTTTGCAGTTGGACTGGTCGAGCAATGCCTGCGCTTCCATCCACCGATACTGCCCCTGCGCGCTCGTTGAAATTACGGCGCCGGATTGCTGGAGGCACGCCGCCGCATGTTCCTCCCGTGCCTGCGCGTAAACCCACTCCAATTCCGCTTGCCAGTATCCGGGCAACGAATACCCCTCAGGAGATAAAAAATCGCGGCGCGCCGCTTGCGCTGCCGCCGCCGCTTCTCCGGGTTTACCGGAATCATTCGCCGTCTCCGCTCGCCCCAGCTCCGCCACGCCGGCTCCGAACTCCGGCCCTGCTCTCGCGCCTGCGGTTACCAGCAGCTCCTCCAGCCACCGGTCCCCATGCCGCTGCTGCAATCGCGCCGCCAGCGCTTGCACCGCGGCACGTGCCGGCCCGCGGGCGGCGCCGGTTCCAGAAAATGCATCTGGCAGCCATTGCTCCAGCGCCTGCCGCAGATAGGCTTCATCCTGGCCCGTCAGTGCCGGGCTGCCCCGCGCTGCCGCCTCGACAAACTGCCTCGGCGGCAACAGCGGACGCATCTCCGTCTTGTCATGCGTCGCCAGTAACGCCTCGTCCTTTTGTAAATGCTGCCGTGCCGCCTCCGCCCACGCTCCGGTGCTCTCCACCCGCAAATACGCGCGCCAGTCGCTCACCGCCAGCGAGTACAGCCGCAGCCGCTCCGCCGTCAGCGCCCGGTTGAAGCGCGCGACGCGATCGTCTGGCGCCTGCGCCAGCGCTTGTCCCAGCACCTCCAGCGCGGCGTCGTAATCGGAGCCGTTGCCCTCCGCCTCCGCTCGTTCGAAATAAGCCCCTGCTTCGTCGCTCAGCGCGTCCAGCGCATGGGGTTGCGTTTTCAGCACCGCTTGCGCATGCTGCAGCGCTTCGCTGTAGGCAAACCGCAGCAGATCGGCTCTCGCTTCCAGCTCCAGCCATTTCGTGCTCGCCGGCTCGCGCTCCAGCGCGTGCGCAATTCGATCTTCCGCTTCCAGCAGCGCCGCCGGCGCCTCGCCCTGGTTCCCGCGTGTGGTTGTCAGCGGCGCATACGCCGCGCCCGGCAGCCGCCATGCCAGCGTTCGGTTGGCGCTATAGGCGTCGGCCAGCAGCACCGCCGGGGCATGCCGCCGCTGGTAAACGCTATAGAGCAGCGCCGCACTAAGGATCACAATGGCCGCGACCGCCCACGGCGCCACCTTCAAGCCCCAGCCGCGCTTCTCCCGCGCCTCTGCCGGCTCGATCCCCAAATCCTCAATCGCCGCCCGCAGCCGCGCGCCGCATGCCCGGCACTCCGCCGCGTGCGCCAGCGCGCGCCGCGCCTCGTTGGGCGGCTGACTCCCGGCCGCGACCTCATACCAATCTTCTGCCGGAGGACATGCATGTTGGGGCGCATGCAGTCCCCCGGTCCCGGCGCCAGGTCGCCGTAGCAGACGGCCAAGTTGTGCCTTGCTACCTACCGGCATCCGGCGCCTCTTCCTTCTCTATCGCAATCCATCCCCGCTATCCTTTGCGCCCTCATTTCGCTCCTGCTCCCACAGCCTTCGGCTTCAGCACCTCTCCCTGGATCAGCCGTATCATCCGCCCCAGCGCGCTTTCTACCCCTTTGGCGCTCAACTCCAGCGCCGGTATCGACGCAATCGCCTGTGCCGTCATCCCCAGCCGGTAATGAAGTTGAAAAATCAATAGGTTGCGGTCCACCCCCCCGACGCGGCTCAGCCGCTGCAACGCGCTCTCGACCTCGCTCAACAAGAGCTGCTGTTCCGCCCCTCCGTTGCCGCTCGCCGCCGGCTCGGCCCAGTCGTACAACGGCAATTCCTCCACGCCCCCGCCGCGCTTCTGGGCCGCAATCCCGCGAAAATGGTCATGCGTCACCGCGGCCGCAATCGCCTTTAGATACCGTAGCCCCGAGCCTTCCCCGCGCGCTTCAAACCGGCTCAGCGCCGGCGTCGCCACCAGCCGCGCATAGACCTCCTGCACCATATCTTCGGCCACACTGAGGTCCCGGTTGCCCCACCGCCGCGCTACGCGCCCGCAGACTGCCGCCAGTTCCTTCCGCGTACGTTGCGCCAGCGCCGCCCAGTCGTCTTCCTGCGGCGCTCCGGCGCAGCGCGACAACAGCTCCTCGAGCGATTCGCTTTCGTTCCTGGCTTGCATCCAACCCTGCCCCGCGGGTGTATGATCCGCGCCATTGTACCTCAGCCACTACACAATCGAGGGGTCAAATCTGTGATGTAATCAAGGCATGCAGAAACTTGCTCCGCTTTCCGCCGGGCTCGTGCTGGCTCTCGCCGCTGGCCTGTGCGCTCAATCCACCCCCAAACCGGCCGCCCACAGCACTGATCCGATCGTCATCGCGGCCGGTCCGGAGCATATCCGCGCCAGCCAGTTCCAGGCACTCATCGATTCCGCCCCGCCTCAAAACCGCGCCGCTATGTCTGCCAACAAGCGTGCGGTTGCCGACGAGCTGGGCAAAATGCTCGCCCTCGTGGATGCCGCCCGCCAGCGCGGCCTCGACCAGCAGCCTGCCTTCAAGGCCCAGATGATGCTGGCGCGCGACAATGCCCTCGCCAAGGCCATGGTGGACAAGCTCCAAACCGAAGCCAAACCCACGGCCGCGCAGGAGCAGGCCTACTACACCGCCCACGCCTCCGAGTTCCAGCAAACCAAGCTCCGCCACATCCTGATTACCGATACCGAAACCCCTGGCGCCGGCAGCAAGCTTACCCCAGCTCAGGCGCTCGCCAAGGCCCAAAAAATCGACGCCCAACTTAAGGCGGGCGCCGACTTTGCCACGCTCGCCAAGCAAAATTCTGACGATCCCGGTTCCAAAGTTAAGGGCGGGGAACTGGGCGAAATCTCTCCCGGCCAGACCGTTCCCGAGTTCGAAACCGCGGTCAAAAAGCTCGCCGTGGGCGCCATCAGCGATCCCATCCACACCCGTTTTGGCTACCACATTGTCCAGGTCGAGTCCCGCTCCACCCAGCCCTTCGCTCAGGCGCAGCCGGAAATCGAACAGAACCTTTCGACTCAAAATGTCGAGAATGCCATCGATTCCATCGCCGCCAAGGCCCATGTGATCATCAGCAACAGCTACTTTGGCCCGGCCAAGCCCGCCCCCGCCAAACCCGGCACGCCGCATCAATAAATTCGTGAACGAACGCCGCCCAGCCCGCTCTTTATCTGGTGAGGCACAGGTGGCGACAACAGTAGCTCCGTGGGCTGCAGCCATGCCTACGGACGAGCAAAGGCATTGGGAGGCGGTCGTCTGGGCGCACGCGCGCACCCTCTACCGCATCGCTTTCGCCGCGCTGCGCAACCACCATGACGCCGAGGACGCGGTGCAGGAAACTCTGCAGCGCGCCTGGAAATACCGCCATCGCCTTGCCTACGTCGAGAGCCCCGAGGCCTGGCTCGCCCGCATTGCGTGGCGCGTCGCCAAAGCCCACCGCTCCCGCGTACACACCGTCTCGCTTGACGACGACGAATCGCCGCTCCAGCTCGCCGCCACCGGCATCGCCGCCGACGAGCTCGCCGCCGATCATCAGCTTCGCCGCCTCACCCACCAGTTGATCCAGCACTTGCCCGCCAAGCTGCGCGAGCCCCTCATCCTGTCCACCGTCGAAGAGCTCTCGGCCCGCGAAATCGGCCGCATGCTCAAAATTCCTGAGGCTTCGGTGCGCACCCGCTGCCTGCGCGCCCGCCGCCTGCTGCGCGAGAAACTCGCCGCGAAACTGGGGGAGGCCAACGTTGCCGCGCGATCTTGACCAGTTCGTGGACGGTGTTCTCGCCGATTACAGTCGCGTCGAACCCGCGCCCGGCGCCGTCGCAACCTGGATGGCCCACAGCGCCGACTCTCCTCGCCCCGCCAGCCGCTTCCTCTCGCTGCCCGCGCCCGCCTGGGCCGCCATCGCTCTGGCGCTGCTCATCCTGCTGGCCCTAAGCTGGTACCGCGCGGATGTATTTGCCCGCCAGCAGCCTCGCCTTGCCAGCGAATCCACCAGCCTGCGTGCCCTCTCGCCCAACACGCCGCTCACGCCCGAGCAGAAAAAGTTGATGCACATCCTGCTCACCAATCCCGCCGCGCTGTCTAAAATCCCTGCGCCCGCAGCGCACGTTCACTAAGCCCACTTCGCGCCGCTCGCGCGGCCAGCAACTGCTCCACATGCCGCGCAATCGGATCGGTTTCCAAGTTCATCGTCGCTCCCGCCTTCAGCCAGCGCAGATTCGTGTGCTGCCAGGTATGCGGGATGATCGCAAATCCGGCCTCGTTGCCCGTAAGCGCCGCCACCGTCAGGCTGATCCCGTCCACCGCAATCGACCCCTTCGGCACCAGCAGCGGCCGCAGTTCCGCCGGGATGCCAACCCGCATCCACCACCCACCGTCGCCCGCAAGCTTTTTGATCCCGAGCAGCTTCCCCGTCCCCTCCACATGCCCCTGCATCATGTGCCCGCCCAGCGGATCTCCCATCCGCAGCGGCAGCTCCAGATTCACCCGCGTCCCTGAGCTGTAGCCGCCCAGCGCCGTCTTCGCCAGCGTCTCTTCGCTCAAGTCGGCGGTAAATCGCCCCGCATGCTGGGCAACCATCGTCAAGCAACACCCATTGACAGCAATGCTGTCTCCCCGCCGCATCCGCTTCAGCATCGCGGTTGGCGCCCCAATCTCCATCCGCGCCCCCGCCCCCTTGCGCGCCAGCTTCTCCACCTTCCCTATCGCCTTCACAATCCCAGTAAACATGGTTCTAGTCTGCCAGATAGACTTCGATCATGAGATCCGGACCCACGCTCTCACTCGACAGTGCTCCAGTCACGCCGCGCTCGAGCTCCGCGAACCCACAGGCCAACGGCACACCGCGATCGCCCAGCAATACCGGCGCCTTAAAAAGAATCAGCTTATCGACCCAACCGCCTGCCAGCATGGCGCCATTGAGCTGCGCTCCCGCCTCGAGCAGCACCGACGTGATCTGTTCCTGCCCCAGCATGCGCAGGACAGCTTCCAGGTCCACGCGTCCGCCGCCGGCTTCCGGCAGCGCCACGGCCCGCGCTCCCGCCTTTTCCAGCGCCTTCTGCGGCTCTTCGCCTCCAGTGGCATGGCACACCAGCAAATCCTTCTGCCGCCTTGCACCCTTCAATATTTGCGCCGTCGCCGGCAGCCGCAGCCGGCTGTCCAGCACCACCCGCAGCAGCGGACGCCGTCGCGGCAGCTTGGTCCGGTCGGTGAGCAGGGGATCATCCGCCAGCACCGTCCCGATGCCGGTCATCACCGCGTCCACCTGATGCCGCAGCGTCTGCACCCGCTCCCGTGACTGCTGCGAGCTGATCCATCGCCGCCGCGGGCCGGCAATCCGCCCATCCAGACTTACCGCCACCTTGAGCGTTACAAACGGCAGCCCGGTGCGGATCCACTTACAGAAATCCTCGTTCAGCCGCCGCGCCTCGCGCCCCATGCAGTCGGTCTCGACCTTGATGCCCGCCGTCTCGAGCTGCTGCAACCCTACGCCGTTGACCTTCGGATTGGGATCGCGCAGTCCGATCACCACGCGCCCAATCCCCGCCGCAATCAGCGCCTCCGTGCACGGCGGCGTCCGGCCGGCATGGCAGCACGGCTCCAGGTTCACGTAGAGCGTTGCCCCGCGCGCCGCCTCGCCCGCCTCCGCCAGCGCCAGCACCTCGGCATGGCTTTTCTCTTCGTAGCGGTGCGTCCCGCGCCCCACGATTTGTCCCTCGCGCACAATCACCGCGCCCACGCGCGGGTTCGGCGACGCCAGTGCCGTCCCCTCTGCCGCCAATCGCAGCGCCTCACGCATGAAATCGAGATCTTCCAGCCGGTACATGCTCTTTGGGAATGCTATCATCGGCCCGATGGTCGAGCTCGCCCCGGAAGCCTACGAAGCCCTCGTCAACGACATCGTTGCCGCGGTGCGCCCCAAGTCGGACGCCGCGCCTTCCTCCGGCAGTCTTGCCGCCGCCGTCGAATCTACGCTGCTCGCCCCCGGCGCCACCGCTGAGCAAATCGACCGCCTCTGCGACGATGCCGCCGCCTGGGGCGTGGCCGCCGTTTGCGTGCCGTCCGTCTGGCTTGCGCACGCCGCCGCCCGCCTGCGTCCCACGCCCGTGCTCGTAGCAACCGTCGTCGGCTTTCCGCTCGGCAACTCGCTCGGTTCGGTCAAACTCTTCGAAGCCGCCGAGTGTCTCAAACTCGGCGCCGACGAACTCGACGTCGTCATCAACTTCGCGGCGCTCAAGTCTGGCCAGGACGCTCTCGTTCAGTCCGAGCTCGCCGCCGTCACCGCGCTCGCTCACGCCGCCGGCGCCCGCGTCAAAGCCATTCTTGAAATGGGCTTGCTTTCGCCCGCCGAACTCGGCCGCGCCGCCGCCGCCGCCCTCGCCGCCGGCGTCGATTTCCTCAAAAACGGAACTGGCTTCGGCGGCCATGGCGACGCCACGCCTGAAACCATCGCCCGCTTGCACGAACTGGCCGCCGGCCGCGCCCGCATCAAAGCTGCCGGCGGCATCCGCACTCCTGCCCAGGCCCGCGCTCTCCTCAACGCCGGCGCCGATCGCCTTGGCACCAGCACCGGCGCTGCTCTGCTATCCTGAACTCAGCGAGCGGGAGTAGTTCAGCGGTAGAACGTCAGCTTCCCAAGCTGAATGTCGCGGGTTCGATCCCCGTCTCCCGCTCCAGTGCAACTGATTGAGCCGCACGCGCAGCGCGAGCACGCCGGGGAGGATGGGTTCCGGGCTCTGACGAAGTGACCAGGGCAAAAAGTGGCGAGCCACCCACCCCTCCTTTGAAGTTCAAGCACGAGAAGAGCGCCACGCAGGGCGCATCAAGCTAGCAAACGGCCTCCCACCGCTCCCCTTGCTATACTGTGGACACAGGTTGTCCACTCGCAAGTAGTCTCGGAGGTGTCATCTGAAGCTCACTCGTTCTGCAGTTTTGTCCACTCTGCTCCTTGTGGTCTGCCTGTTCCTGCTCCCTTCGGCCCGTGCTCAGTCGCTGGATGTGTTTGGCGGTCTCAACGCCCTCACGGCCAAGCAAGCCGTGCAAAACTTCCCCAAACTCGGCGGCGGCTTATTTCCTAGTGCCGGTGTCGATCTGTTCCTGGGTCCCGTCGGCGTTGGTGCTGAAGTCGCCTTCCGCGCCACCCAAAACTCTTCCGGACTCCGGCCCACGTACTACGATTTCAACGTCCTTCTGGACCCGATTCACATCAGCCGTTCCCTTATCCCTGTGCTCATGCTCGGGTTGGGTTCGCAAAATATTCAGGGCTTCCAGAACCTCACCACTTGCGGCAGTCTGTCCAACTGTGCTCAATTCGCCGGCAATCACCTGTCGGCCCATGTTGGCGTCGGCCTCAAATTCTACGTCACCGAGCATATTTTCCTGCGCCCCGAGGCGCATTTCTATTTCATCCACAACAACACGCCCTATCCCAACGCCCAGCGCTGGGGCGTGTCGTTGGGCTACACGTTTGGGTCTTAGTTAGGAGGTTGTGTGAAACACGTTCGCTGGATGCTGGTTGCCCTAGCCTGCCTCACCCTGATCGGCTTCTCCGCCGCTCAATCCGTTGACGCCTACATCGGGGCCGGAACCCTGCTCACCAAAGCCGGCCCGAGTGGTGTCCCCAAATTGGGCGGAGGTACGTACCTCAATGCCGGTGGCGATCTGATCTTTCTGCCGCATAATCTCGGCATCGGCGCCCAAGTGCAATGGCGCGCCAGCCAGAGTCAATACTTCGGCGTCGGCTCGCGCCCGGTCCTGTACACCTTCAATCTCGTATGGGAGCCGGTGCCCACCGGAGTCAGTATCCGCCCGGATTTCTCCGTCGGTATCGGCGCCGAAAACCTGCGTTTCTACACTGGCTTCTTCTCTTGTGGCACCTTTACCGGCTGTACCAACCACCAGAGCAACAACCACTTCGCCTTTCACGTCGGTGCCGGCCTGAAGGTCTACTGGGGTGAGCACATCTTCCTTCGCCCCGCCATCGACTACTACCATATCCACAACAACATACAGTACGGCGTCCCCACCGCCTGGCAGGTCGGCATTTCCCTCGGCTACACCCTCGGCCCCAGCCAATAGCCCGCCCTTGCGGGGATTGAAGTTGACAGAGAGCAGCTTTCGCGCCAGCATCAAAAGTAGAAAGAAATGAGACGGCGCGGAGGCGATCATGATCACCAAACAATGCGCAGGGTGCGGCCGATATTTTTCCGGTCAGTTCGACGGCGATTACACTTGCGCTGAATGCCGCCAACATGGTGTTATGCGCCTGCGCCCTTTGGGGCCGCTTGATGACTATT
The DNA here is from genome assembly GCA_004299485.1 of Acidobacteriota bacterium. NCBI lineage: Bacteria > Pseudomonadati > Acidobacteriota > Acidobacteriota bacterium. The sequence continues at coordinate 88,391 of SCQP01000008.1, read as the reverse complement.
GCTGCACCATGGCGGCCGAGGCCGGTGCTTATCCGCCTCGCCGTGTCGAGTGGCCGCTTGCTTCCCGCCACAGCGCCCGCGGCCAGGCCGCCTGAAGCTGCCACGTGCCCTGCCTGATCTGTGACCTGAGGCCGCACGCGGCCTCGCTGCTTGACGAGTACCGTGCACTGCTTGGGGCCGGGGAAGCGGTAGCCCTCTTTTGGCCGGCCATCGAGGAGGCGCTTGGCGCTTGCACTGCCAGCGCTCAGGAATTACAGACCTGCTTCGAAAATGAGCAGCTCGCCTTCGTGCCCGGCTCGGAGCTCCCGCTCTGGCTGCCGCTGGATGAGTTCCACCGCGTACTCCTGATCGCCCAAGGCCCTGAGCTGCACCCTTCCGAGCGTGACCTTGCCAGTCTCCTGCTCGCCCGCGGAGCCGAAGCCGTCGAAGTGCTCTCGCCCGCCGCGGCTGCCGATCTGGCGCAGAGCTGGGCCAGCGGCCGCCGTACCGGCTCCATCGTCCTTACTTAAAAGCTCGAATACGCTCCCCGCAAGCTTCCGCCGTTTCCGCCTTTCGTCGGCACAGGCGGCAGGGGCGGCAGCCCCATCAGCGTGCGGTACTCCGGCCGCTGCCGCAGCGGTGCAAACGCCGGATCAGTCAACGAGGCTTTCAGCTCTTTGTAATGCATGTCGTAGGCCTGGCTGAACTCATGCACCGCCTCGTTCAGCATGCCCATGCTGCAAAACAGCCGCGCCAGGTCATAGTGAAACCGGGCCGTGTTCGCTCCCTGTACATCCTGCACAATGGGTCCGCCGCTGCTCACCGGAAACAGCGAATCCGGATCGATCCGTAGCGCCACCCGGAATGCGGCGAGGGCCGGCTCGAACTTCTTCTGTGCAAACAGCACCCCGCCCAGGTTGACGTAATACGTGGCCTTGGTCGGGTCCAGCCGGATCGCCTGCTGGAATTGCTTGGCCGCATTCTTCCATTTGCGTTTCATGTAGTACACCGTGCCCAGGTTGTTGCGGTACCGGCCCGACTTCTTGTCTTTCTTGATCGCTTCCTTGTAGTACTTTTCCGCCATGCCCAGGTTGTTGACCTGTTGGTACGCAATGCCCAGTCGGTTGTACAGCGGCGCGGTCCGCATGTGTTTGTCGCGCAGCGTTTGCTGCAGCAGCGCAACTGCCTCGGTGTAGTTCCGCTCCGCCAGATAAATGTCGGCGCGCTGTCCCACTGTCAGCTCCGCCGGCTTGGCGGGTGCATTCGAACTGTACGTTTGTGCCGCTGCTGGCAGCCATAGCGCCGCCATCAGGAAGAGTGCAACCCCTACCGCGCTTGCGCCTGCTACTCGCGTTCGCATAGTGCCTCCACACTTGGCTATCTATGACGCCAGTATCCTCCCGTCCCGTCTCTATGGCAAGCCCACGTGGGTTACAGTAGGCCGCCGCCCCCGCCGCCGTTTTTACTGTCTCCACCGCCGCCGATCGCATGCAGCAACCGCCCGAAAAATCCGCGCTTGGGCTGGGGTTTTGGCTTCGCTGCGGGCAATTCCGTGGCCGGAGCTGCGGTCAGCCGCGGCGGCAAGGCTTCCCCTTTCCTCGTGGCCGCAGCCGGCTCCGGCGGCGGTGGGGCCTCGACGTGCAGGAACTGCAGGGCTTTGTGCGTGGCCTCGGCAATGCCGCGCGGAATCAGCGGGCTGGGATGCAGGTGACACATCACCGTCGGTTGCGTCCCGTCAATGTAGTAGTTCACCTCGGTCTGGTCGGGCGGACACAGCGGCGTCGCCACTTCGTGCGAGACCGTATCGACCTTCACCGCTACCACCCCCGGTGGTGGCGCGAACGGCTGCGGATGCGAATAGCCCGGCAACTGGATGGCGGCCTTCATGAAATCCGTCCAGATGGGCAGAGCAGCGTGCGCGCCTTCAATGTCAATGTCCTGATAGTTGTCCAGCCCCACCCACACCACGCACAGCAGATTGTCGGTAAAGCCGGCAAACCAGGCATCGTGCGAGGTGCCCGTCTTGCCCGCCGCCGGCACGTCAAATCCCATGGCCCGTACCCGCACCGCCGTACCCGCCTGCAACACCGACTCCATCAGGTTCGTCGTCAGGAACGCGATCCGTGGATCCAGCACGCGTTTCGGCTTCGGCAGATGCTGCAGAATGACTTGCCCCTGCGCGTCCTGCACCGAGTCGATCAACCGCGGTTTTTCCAGCACCCCGCCGTTGTCGAACATGGTATACACGCCCGCCATCGTCAGCGGCGACGCTGTGTAGGTGCCGATCGCCTCCGACGGTGTCGGCTCCGCGCTGGTAATCCCGGCTGCGTGCGCCAGATCGGTCACCGCCTGCAGGCCCACTTCTTCCGCCAGCGTAATCGTTGCGTTGTTGAGCGAGTGTTCCAGCGCTACCCGCAGCGTCACGGGCCCGAAATATTTGTTTTCGAAGTTTGCCGGCGCATACCCGCCCGGAAACACCGTCGGCTCGTCGTTCAGAATCGAACTCTGGGTAATCGCCGGAAGATTCGGCAGCAGCCCGGTCTCCAGCGCCGTGGCGTACACGATCGGTTTAAATATGCTGCCCGTCGGCCGCTGCGCCAGCGCGTGGTTGAGTTGGCTGAAGGCGAAGTTCCGCCCCCCCACCAGCGCCAGCACCGCCCCGGTGTGCGGATCCAGCGCCACTAGCGCCACCTGCGCCTTTTCCTCCGGTTTCTTCGGCTGGCGGCCGTGATGGCGCGCCCGCCGCAGTGCCGCCAGCTCCTTATCCACCCCTACCATCCCCTCGCTCACCGCCTGCGCCGCCGCCGCCTGCAGCTCCGGGTTCAGGGTGGTGTAGATGCGGTAGCTTTCCGTCGACAAATCCTCGTTCGACGCCGCATCGCTCAGCCGGTCGCGCACCATCTCGGTGAAGTAGGGTGCATCGCTCGCCTCATTGTTCGCCGCCGTCGTCACCAGTGGCGCCTTATCGGCCTCCAGCCGCTGCGCTTCCGTGATCGCTCCGTCCGCCACCATGAACCGCAGCACTCCGTCGCGCCGCTCCTGCGCGCGCTTCGGATGCCGGTAGGGCGAGTCTCCGTTCGGCGCATGAATTATCCCCGCCAGCAACGCATCCTCCGGCAGCGTCAGTTGATTCACCGGTTTGCCGAAATACGCATCCGCCGCTTCGCCAAAGCCGTGAATCGCGTAACTGCCGCGCTGCCCCATATAAAGCTGGTTGGCGTAGAGCTCGAATATCTGCTGTTTCGTCAGCCGCTCTTCCAGCTCCATCGCCACCAGCACTTCCTCCAGCTTGCGTTTGGCGGTTTTTTCAAATCCCAGGTCGAAAATATTCCGCGCCACCTGCATGGCGATCGTGCTCGCGCCCTGTTCCTTCCGTCCCGCGCGCACGTCCCGGTAGGCCGCCGCTACCACGCGCGGCCAGTTCACCGCCCCGTGCTGAAAAAACCCCTTGTCTTCGGTGTCCAGCACCGCCTGAATCAGCATCGGCGGCAGATCCTGATAGCGCACAATCCGCCGCTTAATCCGCTTCTCATTGAACAGCGTCGTCAGCAGCTCCGGCGCCAGCGCGTAGTTATCCATCGCCTGCTGGTTTTGCAGATCGGTAATGGTCGTGACTTCGCCGTTCTGAAACTGCACCTGCACCGGAATCGTCGCGTGGTACGCCTCCGGTCCCGGCGCAATCCGTACGCTGTCGCCGGACACCAGAAACGTTCCCACCGGCGAGGCCTCACGCGCCGCATATCCCGCCGCCGTCAGCCAGTTGCTCAACTGTTGCGGCGTCAGATTCTCGCCTACCGCCACCACCTTGGGCGTCGCAAACACCAGCGACGAAGGATGAAAAATCGGCGAGGCCAGCCGTGCGTCAATGATCTCCGCGTAAAAGTTGTAGTAGTGGATAAACGCCACGCCACAGGCCACAAACACCGCGAACACCAGCGCCAACAGCACCCGTCCCGACGGCCGCGCCAGCCACCGCGCCAATCCCCTGGTTGTGATGCTTACCCGCACTTGCGACCGCTTCGGCACGTAACTTCAGGATACATTAGAGTGTTCCGGCGAACGTTTCGGCTGCATCCTATTTATATGGTGCCTAAACGGGATGTCCTGCGTGCCTGGGCCGCGCTCTTGCGCGGCCGCAAGCCTGCACTTTCTATCGAAATCACCAAAGAATGCCCGCTGCACTGTCCGGGTTGTTACGCTTTCAGTGAGGACCATGTCGGTGATGGCGTGAATCTGCGTGACTTGCATGACCTGCGCGGCGACGCCCTCGTCGAGGCCGTTGTCGCTCTGGTCCGCCGCTACAAACCGCTCCATGTCTCTATCGTCGGCGGCGACCCGCTCGTCCGTTACCGTGAAATGGAAGTCATCGTCCCTCGGCTGCTGGCGATGGGCGTATTTGTGCAAGTCGTCACCAGCGCTTTTCGCCCGCTGCCGGAATCCTGGCAGGCGCTGCCGAATTTTGAGCTGGTGGTTTCCATCGACGGCCTGCAGCCCGACCACGACCGGCGCCGCGCGCCGGCCACTTACGACCGCATTCTGAAAAATATTGCCGGCCATCAGATCGTCGTTCACTGCACCATCACGGCGCCCATGATCCGCCAGCCCGATTACCTCGATCGCTTCGTCGCGCAATGGTCCGCCAACGCGAACGTCAAAAAAATCTGGATGAGCATTTTCACGCCGCAGATCGGCGAAACGCTCGCCGAAATTCCCACCGCTCCCGAGCGCGCCCGCATCATCGCCGAACTGTTCCGCCTGCGCGAAAAATATCCCAGCCTCGACATGCCTCGCGGCCTGGTCGCGGCGCTCGAACATCCGCCGTCTTCGCCGCGCGAGTGCATCTTCGCCCGCGCCACCACCGTCGTCTCCGCCGATCTGCGCTCCACCATCGCTCCCTGCCAGTTCGGCGGCCGGCCCGATTGCGAACGTTGCGGCTGCTTCGCCTCCATGGGCTTGGCCGCCATCGGCGACTACCGTCTGCCCGGCGGCCTCAAAGCCGGCACCATTTTTCACGCCTCCGCTACCCTCGGCGAGCAAATCGAGCGCTGGGTCAACTAAAGTGCCGCGACCGCAGCTTCCGCGCTGAGTTCCTGTTTCTCCCGTTTGGCGCGCTCCACCAGCTCGACAATCCCTTCGCCGGCTTTCTTGCCCACCGTGATCCGGTGCGGAATCCCGATCAGGTCGGCGTCCTTGAACTTCACCCCCGGCCGTTCATCCCGGTCATCGAGCAGCACATCGCGCCCTTTCGCCCGCAGTTCTTTATAGAGGCGCTCGCTCAGCTCCGCCACGTTCTTGTCGCTCAAGTTGGTCGGCGTAATCACCACTGCAAACGGCGCAATTGTCCGCGGCAGCCAGAAGCCTTCGCTATCGTGGTTCTGCTCAATCGCTGCGGTTAGAATCCGCTCCATGCCGATGCCATACGATCCCATAATCGGCACGATTTCCTTGCCGTCCTTGTCCAGTACCCGCACGCCCAGCTTGTCGGCGTACTTCCGCCCCAGCTTGAAAATATGTCCTACCTCGATCGCCTGCGCCACCGTCAGCGGCTGGCCGCACTTCGGGCAGCCGTCGCCGTGCCGCACGTCGCGCACATCCACCCACTCCGCCTGAAAATGCACCCCGGGCGTCACCTGCCGGAGGTGATACCCCTCTTCATTCGCGCCCACGGTAAGATTCCTCCGCCCCTGCAGCGCCAAATCCGCCAGAATCCGCACCGGCTTCGCCGTGTGCAGCGGTCCCACCGATCCCGGCGGCGTCCCAAAATATTCGACAATCTCTTCCGGATGCGCCGGCCGGAACTCTCCGCCCAGCGCGGTGCCCAGCTTCGCCTCGCTGGCCTCGTCATCGCCCCGCACCAGCACCAGCACCGGCTTTTCGCCCACCATATACACCAGCGATTTTGCCAGCCGCCCCTCCGCCTCACCGGTAAACGCCGCCAGCTCGGCAATCGTGTGCGCCCCCGGCGTGGCAAACTTTTCCGGGTCGCCTTTCGCTTCCGGATCCTTCACTGCTGCCGGCGTTCCGCTCGCCTTTTCCAGATTCGCTGCGTACCCGCACGCCACGCACTGTGCGATCACGTCTTCGCCCGCATCGCCCAGCACCATGAACTCCTGCGACTCCGCCCCGCCCATCGATCCCGAGTGCGCCTCCACCGCCACGTACCGCAACCCGCACCGGTCATAAATTCTCCGGTACACGGCATCGTGCTTGCGGTAGCTCACATCGAGCCCGGCTTCGTCCACGTCGAAGCTGTAGGCGTCTTTCATGATGAACTCGCGCACCCGCAGCAGCCCCTGCCGCGGCCGCGGTTCATCCCGGAACTTCGTCTGAATCTGATACCAGATCTGCGGCAACTGCTTGTAGCTGCGGATCTCGCCCGCGGCAATCGAGGCCATCACCTCTTCTTCCGTCATCCCCAGGCACATATCCCGCTGGAAGCGGTCCTTGAGCCGAAACATGTTCCCGCCCATCAGCTCCCACCGCCCGCTTGCCTGCCAGAGCTCCGCCGGATGCAGCGCCGGAAGCTGAAACTCCTGCCCGATGGTGTCCATCTCTTCCCGCACGATCTGCTGAATCTTCAGTAGCGACCGCCATGCCAGCGGCAAATAGCTGTACAGCCCCGCCGCAAGCTGCCGGATGTACCCCGCCCGCAGCAAATAAATGTGGCTCGCCACCTCCGCATCTGCCGGCGCCTCGCGCAGCGTCGGAATAAACATTTGGCTCCATCGCATAGAACAACAGGTTATCAGTTCTCAGTTTTCAGTTGTCAGTTTGCTCCCTCCTCTGGCTGCCACATAATCAAGGAAGTAGCGTATGCGCGCCTCAGAGTTTGAAAGCATCGTGGAACAAGCTCTGGCCAATATCCCTGAGGAGTTTCGCGCCCGTCTCGATAACGTGAGCATCACGGTTGAGGACGAACCCACTCCGGCCACTCTTGAGGCGCGCGGCGTAGCCCTTGGCGGAACCCTGCTGGGGTTGTACGAAGGCCGGCCGCTGACCGTCCGCAGCAGCTTCGATACCTTCTCCCTCCCCGACCGCATCACCATTTTTCAGGGCCCCCACGAGCGCCTCGCCCGCAACCGCGAGCATCTTGAGCGTCTGGTCGAGCAGACCGTCTGGCACGAAATCGCCCATTACCTCGGCATGGATGAAGATCACGTCCGCGCCGCCGAGCGCACCCGCCACGCCCACCACCTCTGGCCTCACTGAAACGCCTTGCCCTCCGGCTTGCTACAATAATTCCTGCCCGTCCGTATGCAGCGGCAACTCTCCGGCCCCAGTACTTGGCCGACGTAGCTCAGTTGGTAGAGCGGCTGATTCGTAATCAGCAGGTCTCCGGTTCGAACCCGGACGTCGGCTCCAGCTTAATAGTGGCGTTCGACTTCACGTTCGCGCTGCTTGACGATGCCGGTGGCGCCGGTGGCGAAGCGATCCCAGGGGCTGCGCTGCCAATTGTCGGGGACGTTCGGATTGCCGAGCCAGCGCGGAGGTTCCAGTTTTAAATGGGCGGCGATTCCCAGCAAATGCGGTTCATAGAGCTGGCGCAGGGCAATGAGCTGGCGCCGGTTCGCCTCCTCCCAGCGCAGCGGCACGCCGGCTTCGGTCAGCCCCGCCTGCAGCCGGGTCAGGTCGGCGTCCGGTAGCCGGTCGGGAATCGTCCGCGGAAGCCGGTGGATGAAAATCTGCGCCAAATCCACCACGGCATGCCGGGCGACCGCAAAGGTGAGCTGGGCTTGCCGGGTGCAGTGATCCTCGCCGCAGGCCAGCAGCAAGGCACAGGCATCGAGCATGCTTCCGAGTGCCGCCACCCAGGATTGGTTCACGTGTTGGGAACGGAAATATCCCAGCACCGGGTACGAGATATGGGTTTCCAGTAGCTCGGCCGACCACCGCTCCCACTCCGCCAGGTAGGTCTGTAATTCCTCCAGCGCGCCCGCATGGCGGCGCAGCAGTTCCGACGCCGAGGGTGGCGAACCGGCGCGGGCGTCGAGCATCGAAATGGAGGTCTCGCGGCGTGAGAAGCCGGCGTACAGCACCGGCAAGTAGCTGATGATGATGGCCACGAAACCGAGGCCCAGCCCCCCTTCGGCGACTGCCAGTACGCGGCTGAAGGCGGTATGCGGCACGGCGCCGCCGATGCCGATGGTGAGCAGCGTGACCCCGCTCAGGTACACGTCCATGCCGAAGCCGCGCAGTGGTTCGGGTGTCTGCAGCGGCGACCCCAGCGACCAGTACACGCAGGCAAATCCGCCAATCAGGATCACCGCCCAAAGGACAAAGAGCAGCAGCATGGATAGCGGGCCAAACAAGCTGAGTGCCGATTCCCGGCGCCGGCCGCGCAGCCGCGCTGCTGCCGCCGACCACACTGGCCAGATGCCCTGGAAATAGACGCGGGTGAAGCGAAACCGCCCGTTCAGCCGCCGCGGCAGGATCATGGTTTCGAATGCATCGCGCAGCACAAACGCGATCATCGCCCATCCTGCAATCCCGCCGAATACCCTGCCGATCACTGGTTCGAGCCCCTCATGAGACCCCTGGTTCGATGATGCTGCCTTGGCGGTCGCCTTCCACGCTGGCAGCGTAAGCTTTGGCCACCTCGGCGGCCGGCAGACCGACATTGGGGTCCATGTGGAGTTGGATCAACGTCTCTCTGACCCACGGCGGGCTGACCACGTTGATCCGCAGCCGCCGCGGCAGCTCCAGCGCCGCCGCCCGCACGAACCCCTCCAGCGCCGCGTTCACCAGGGACACCGCCGCGCTGCCCGCCATCGGTTTCTGCGCCAGCACGCCCGACGTGAGCGTAATCGAGCCGTCCTCCCGCAGGTAATCTTTGGCAATCCGTGCCAGTCCCACCTGCCCCATCAGCTTGCTCCGAAGCCCAAGCTGGTAGTCGGTATCGGTCAGTTCCGCAAACGGCCGGAACGCCGCATCGCCGGCGCAGCACACCACCGCATCAACGTCTTTCACCTGTTCGAACATTGCCCGGACCGACCCCGCATTCTCCAGATCAACCTTCACCGCCGCCTTACGGCTGGCGCCAATCACTTCGTGCCGTTTCGCTTCCAGCGTCTTGACGACCGCCGACCCAATCGTCCCACTTCCGCCAACCACGATGATCTTCATGTCTATCAGCCTAACGCGGAACGCCGCCAGTCTCGCCCCGTGACGCCGGTCACGGCAGCTTCGGTCTCGCGCCTGCCACACTGATTTCGTGACTCCCACCAACGTGCTCGAAGCTGCTGATTTCAACGATCATCATATTGGCCATCGCGTCGTGCTTGAGGATCCCATCCGCCGCGTCCTGCTGGTCTCGCTCCGCAAAGGCCAAACCCTCGCCGAGAACACCGCCGAGGGGTTGCTGACCATTTACTGCGCTTCCGGCCAGGTCGAGCTGAACCATCGGCCCGGCAAATCTACCCTCAAAGCCGGCGACATCATCGGCCTGGTTCCGGGCGAACGCCACAGCCTCCTGGCGCTTGAGGATGCTCGCCTTCTGGTCACCCTCGTTCATCCCGCCCCGGAAGCGCTCTGGAACTCGCTCGCCCCCAGCGGACGCGACCTCGACCTGCGCTCCGTCCCCCACGCCCAGCGCCACAGTACCGTCTTTTACGCCTTCGACAATCTCGCCGTCGGTGAAAAATTCTTCATTGTTAATGACCACGACCCCCAGCCCCTCCGCTTCCAGATCGAGCAGGCCCGCCCCGGCGAAATGAGCTGGGAATACGCCCTTCGCGGTCCCGAGCATTTCCGCATCGAGATCGCCCGCGTCGCCGCTCCCGCCCGCGCCTGAACCCCTCTATACTGGGTCCATGGAGCGGCGCATTGCCTGGGCCGATTCGATCCTCGACACCATGGAAAGCGGCATTGACGTGTCGCAAATCGACGAGCGTCTCGCCATGACTCCCGAGCAGCGTCTGGAGAGCTTGCAGTCGTTCCTGGCATTTCTCGATGAGTTGCGGTGCGTCTGGAAGAACGCTCCGAAATGACCGCTGACTTTCACGGACTGCTCTCCACGCTGAAGGCGCATGAGGTCGCGTTCGTCGTGATTGGCGGCGCCGCCCTCGTCCTCCACGGCTCGGCACGTAGCACCCAGGACCTTGACATCTGCTACGACCGCGAGCGCAGCAATCTGCTGCGCCTTGCGGAAGCCATTGCTCCGCTGCGCCCTCGCCTGCGCGATGCGCCTGTCGAGCTACCGTTTCGTCTCGACGAGGCGGCGTTGCGCAGCGGATTGAATTTCAAGCTGACCACGGATCTGGGGGATCTGGATCTTCTCGGCGAGGTCGCCGGGATTGGCGGCTACAGCGTCTTGCATGCGACAGCCACGGTCCTGCCACTCTATGGCGTTACCGTCGAGGTCATGGATCTCGATTCCCTGGAGCGTGCCAAGGCTGCGGCCGGCAGGTTGAAAGACGTACTCGATATCGCCGAGATCCGCCTCCTCCGCGCCCGTCAGCCCAACTAGCCTGTGCTACACTCGGCGGGCGAGCCATCTGTCATGACCGACGCTCCTCATTTCTGCGGCGCCTGTGGCCAGCCCGTCGATCCCGCTCAGCCCCTCTGCCCGCATTGCGGCGCCGCGCTGTCTGCTCCCCTCCCGCCACCGCCTCCGGCAGTGCCCGTGCCCGCGGCCGCGCTTGCCAATGGCGAAACCAACGGTTTTGCCATCGCCAGCCTCGTGCTCGGCATTCTCTGGCTTTACTGGCTCGGCTCCATTCTGGCCATCGTCTTCGGCCACATCGCCCTGGTGCAGATCCGGCGCAGGCAAGGCAACTCTGCCGGGCGCGGCATGGCCATTGCCGGCCTCGTGCTCGGCTACATCGGTATCGCCATCGCCATCCTGATCATCGCCCTCGTGCTCTCTCTCCCGATCTTTTTTCACGGCCATTTCCCCGGTCGCGGCATCGTCGTGTGAACTAAGCCGCCTTCTCGCGCAGTTCCAGGCGCTGCCGGGGATGATACTGACCCGGCGGTGTCCGGAACGGAATCGCCAGCCGGTTCCAGCAGTTGATCGCGATGATCGCCATGGTCAGGTCCACCAGCTCCTTTTCGTCGAAGTGCCGTCGCGCCTCTGCATACACCTCATCCGGCGCCCGATCCCGGCTGATCTGCGTCACCGCCTCGGTCCAGGCGAGCGCCGCCCGTTCGCGCTCGTTGAAAAACGGCGTCTCCCGCCATGCCGATAGCGTGTACAGCCGCTGCTCGGTTTCACCCTTCAGCCGCGCATCCTGCGAATGCATGTCCAGGCAGTATGCGCAGCCGTTGATCTGCGAGGCTCGCATCTTCACCAGCTCCTGCAGTTTCGGATCCAGACTCGTCTGTCCGTCTACGTAGTGCTGCACCCCCAGCAAGGCATGAACCGCCAGAGGCGCTACTTTGTTGTACTCAATTCGCTGCGCCATAGTGCCTCGACGGATGCGAAGGGCCTTCCCGTTGTTGCCCGCCGCTCCCGCAGCGCCGATGTTGCATCCAACCCTCCGGGACTTTTCCCTTGTGAGGCTGTGCCATGGCCATGGAAACCGGCGAACGCTACACCTGCTCCAACCCCAACTGCGGCTGCGAAATCGAAGTCACCCGCGGCGCCAAGCCGGGCGGCGGCGGCGCCATGAATCCGCGCTGCTGCTGCGGCAACGAGATGAGGCAGAGCAGCGCGGGCGAGCGCGAAGAAGTCGCATAGGTCAATGCCGTAGCAACGATGTCCAGTGTGTAATCACGGTGATTGGCGCAGCGGAACCGCTGTTGAGCAAGCCAATGATGCGGCCGCCATCGGAGGAGACGGCGTAGCTATAGCCGCTTCCATAGGCATTCAGCGGCCCGAATAGAGCTTTGGGCGAGCCCAGGGTTGCCGCGTTGGCCTGTAAACGCACGGGCACGGCCATCAGGCGCGGTTGCGGAGCGAGGAAGTAGATGGTTTTGCCGTCGGCACTCCAGCGCGGTTGGTGGCCGCCCGCCAGCGAGACCTGATAGCGCGCTCCCGGGCCGGGGAACTGGGTCAGATAGACCTGACGGTCCGACATGTAGACGACCCAGCGGCCGTCGGGCGAGAACTGCAGATCGCGCACAACTCCGGTGGAGTGGATGCGGGCGGCAGGGCTTGAACCCATCCAGATGTAAGGCTTGCCCGCGCCCTGGAGCGGAAGAACCAGCACGTTGTCGCCGGCTTGCCCCAGCAGCGCCAGACGCCCATCGCGCCCAATGCTAAATGGGACGAAGGGAATGGAGGCGGAATATAAAACTGTGGGCGGACTGACGCTGTCGGGGCGGCGTTCCACCAGTTCAAAGCGTTCGCGGTTGCGGCGTATGTAAACAATCTGGCCATTCGCCGGGTTCCAGGCCGCCGCCGTGCTCTTGGCGGAAGGGTCCAGCAGCGTGCGCGCATTCCGCGTCAAGTCGTAAATCCAGAGGCCCGAGTCCGGCTGAACGTCCGCCAGTTGCTGGCCATTGGGGGAAAGCTCAAGATCGCCAAATGTCGCCGCCGCGGCGAGGGTTTGCAACTGGTGGCCGCTGCGGTCAAAAATGGCGAGCTGTGCGGGGCCGCCGCTGCCGAGCTGATAAAACAGCGTGCCGTGGGCGGCGCCGAAGAAGGCGTGCGGTGTAACGCTCTCGGTGGTGATGGCGCCGGCAAGCGTTTGCGGTTGTCCGGCGAAGGCGAGGGTCCTGGCGTCGAACGGCTGCGCCACCAGCGCCCCGCTGCGTTCAAAGATCAGGGAGCCGGAGTCATAAACGGCGTTGCTGTCGGCCATTCCGAGCGATACGACGCGTGGCGAGTCCAGGCTGCCCACCTTGAGCCGGCTGCCCTGGGTGGTGGTGGCCATGAAGAGGAAATGATTGCCATCGGGCAAGAACCAGGGCATGACATCGCCGGTTTCGCCAGCTTTGACGTCGACCACCGTCGCTGGCCGGCGCGAGCCGCCGGAGGCCGAGATGCGGAAGATTGGGCCAGTCGTAGCGGGGCAATAGAGAATTACACCGCGCGGGCTCCAGCTTCCGCCGACGTCGTTGGGCACGGGAGCAAGGGCGGTGGGAGTGCCGCCGTTCAGATCGAGGCGCATCAGTTCGCCATGGGCGAAGTAGGCGACGGAGTTGCCGTCCGGCGACCAGAACAGGCTCGACCAGCCGCTGCCATCCACTGAGCCAGCCGCCTGTGTGCCGGCCAGAGGCGATACGGTCACAGAATCGAGCGGGCGCAGAAACAGCTGCGACATCTGGTTGGGCGCGGCGCCGAAGACCAGTCGGCGGCCATCGGGTGAAAGCGCGGCGATGCCGTTATCGAAGTTCGCATCCGCGGGCGGCGCGACGGTGAAGGCGACGGCGGAGGCAGCAGGAGCGGGATGCCGGGCGAGTGCGAGCCAGGCGAAAACCGCCGCGACGGCCAGAGCCACCGCGGCCACAATCCACGCGGCCAGCGGTGAGCGGCGTGTCCGTGCGGGAGCTGTGGCGTCCGGTTGCGATTGGGCCACCAGCGCCATGGTGTCGCCAATGTCGCGTAAGCGCAGCTTGGGGTTCTTTTCGAGGCAGCGCCGCAGCAGCGGGCGCAGCGGCGCGGGCGCGCGGTTCCAGTCGGGCGTTTCCTTGAGCACCGCGGCCAGGGTCTCGGAAATTGTTTCTCCGGCGAAAAGGCGCTCGCCGGTGGCCATTTCCCAGACCACGGCGCCAAACGCCCAGATGTCGGCACGCTTGTCCACGGGCTTGCCCTTGGCCTGCTCGGGCGCCATGTAGGCGGCCGTGCCCAGAATCGTGCCCACCAAGGTTGCGGGCGTGGTGAGGGTGGGCGCATCGGATAAATCCGTGCTGGAGTCGGTGCTCAGCGCTTTGGCGAGGCCGAAGTCGAGGATCTTTACGCGGTCGTCGAGCGAGAGTTTGATATTGGCGGGCTTGAGATCGCGATGGATCACGCCGTGCTCGTGGGCGAACTCGAGGCCGTCCGCGATCTGCTGGGCGATGGGCAGCAGCTCGTCGAGCGGGATGGGGCCTTGCAGGATGCGCTCTGCCAGGGTCGGGCCCTCGACCAGCTCCATCACCAGTGCCCGCTCCTCGACGCCGTAGACGGCGGCGATATTGGGGTGATTCAAGCCCGCGAGCAACTGCGCTTCGCGCGCGAAGCGGGCCATGCGCATGGCGTCGCCCGCCATCGCCGCGGGCAGCAGCTTGATGGCGACTTCGCGGTTGAGCTTGGTGTCGGTCGCGCGCCAGACCTCTCCCATGCCGCCGGCGCCCAGTGGGGCCGTGAGACGGAAATGCGCAATCGAAGTGGGCGCCGTACTCATGGCTGTAGCATACCTAGAATCCAGGCGTACTCAAACGCGGTCTCCTTGAGGCGGTCGTAGCGGCCGGAGGCGCCGCCGTGGCCGGCGCCCAGGTTGGTCTTCAGGAGCACCGTCGCATTCGGGTTGAGTGCCTGCAGCTTCGCGACGTACTTGGCCGGCTCCCAGTACATCACCTGACTGTCGTTCAGGCTTGTCGTGACCAGCAGCGCCGGATAGCGGTGCGCCGCGAGGTTGTCGTAGGGGCTGTACGAGAGCATGTAGGCGAACGCGTCTGCCTGCCGCGGATCACCCCACTCCAGATACTCGCCCGTCGTGAGTGGCAGCGACTCGTCACACATGGTGTTGATCACATCCACAAACGGTACCGCCAGATGCGCCGCCGCAAACAGCTCCGGCCGCATATTCACGACTGCGCCGATCAGCAAGCCGCCGGCGCTGCCGCCCTCAATCGCGAGCTTCTCTGGCTGCGTCCAGCGCTGGGCGATCAGATACTCGGCGCAGTCGATGAAATCCGTAAACGTATTTTTCTTCTGCATCAGCATGCCGGCGTCGTGCCAGGCCTCGCCCAGCTCATTGCCGCCGCGCACATGGGCGATGGCGTAGGCCACGCCCCGGTCCAGCAAACTCAGCCGGGAAATCGAAAATCCAGCGGACAATCCATAGCCGTAGGATCCGTAGCCGTACAGCAGCAGCGGCGAGGCGCCATCGCGCGCGAAGCCGGACGGATAAACGATGCTGATGGGCACGCGCACCCCATCCCGCGCCGTGGCCCAGAGCCGCTCGCACTTGTATCGTGCCGCGTCATATCCGCCCAGCACCGGCTGCTGCTTCAGCAGTCTGGCGGCACCGGTCGCGAGGTCGTACTCGAAGATGCTGGCCGGCGTCACCGGACTTTCGTACTGATACCGGAATGCCCTCGTCGCAAACTCCGGGTTCGCTGACGGGAACAAACTGTACACCGGCTCGGGCACTGCAATCGTGCTCCACTTGCCTGTGGCGAACTCCAGCACCCGCAGCCGCTCCAGCCCCAGGCGCCGATCTGCTATCACCGCGTAGTCCTGGAATAAGTCCACGCCCTCCAGCAGCACTTCCGGATCGTGCGCCAGCATCTCGCGCCAGTGCTGCGGCTCCGGATGCTCCACCGCGGTCGTCAGCAGCCGGAAATTCTTCGCCCCGCGGTTGCTGCGGATGTAGAACAACCCCGCCCGGTGATCGAGGTCATATTTATGATCCCGCTCGCGGGCCAGAAATAGCCGCGGCTCGCTCGCCGGCGCATCGGAGCGCCAATAGCGGAACTCGGTCGAATCGGTTGCCGCCGCTTCCAGCAGCAGATACTCCCGGTCGCGCGTGCGCTGGACGCCGATGCTGTAGAGCTCGTCGGCCTCGTGATAGATCTCTTCCGCGGCGCCGTCGAGGGGATGACGCCACAAGCGATCGCTGCGCTTGGTGGTTTCATCTTCGGTCGTGTAAAACAGCGTCTGGTTATCGCTGGCCCACTCGAGCGAGGTTACGCGCTCTGCCGTCGTCTTCAGCAGGCCGCCGGTCGTCGTCAAATCCTTCACGTACAAGCGGTAGCGCCGCATGCCGGTGGTGTCGGTCGTGTAGGCCAGCGTGGTGGCGTCATCGCTGATCGCAAATGCCCCCAGGCCCAGAAAGCTGTGCCCCTCCGCCAGCACATTCAAATCCAGCAGAATCTCCTCTTCCGCCTCGGTGCTCCCCTGTTTGCGTGCGTAGATCGGGTACTGTTTTCCCTCGACCGTCCGGCTGTAATACCAGTACTCCCCCCGCCGCACCGGCACGCTCAAATCCGTCTGCTGAATCCGCCCCAGCATCTCCTGGTACAGCGCTTCCCCGAACGCCTTCGCGTCCGCGGTCGCGGCCTCGGTATAGGCGTTTTCGGCCTTGAGGTAGTCGAGCACCTCCGGGTTTTCCCGTTCGCGCAGCCAGTAATAGTCATCGCTGAACGTTTGGCCATGACGGTTTTCAACATGTGGGTGTTTGGCAGCAATGGGAGGCATACTTTATTAATTTTCTCTTGGCACGGTCCGCAACGGCGAACTACTATATTCCTGTTTTCCTCGAGGTCTTTCCAATGCGCCGGACGCTGCTGCTCGCTTGCTCCATTCTCACCCTCGCCCTTTGCCTGCCCGCCGCCGCCCAGTTCGGCCGCGGCCCGCGCGGTCCCGAGAAGACCACCACCCCGCCGGCACTGCAGTTCCATTTCATGGGTCCGCCTCCCGGCGGCCGCGTCGCCTCGGCTTCCGGCGTTCCCGGCGATCTCGCCACCGTGTATCTCGGCTCCGCTTCCGGCGGCCTGTGGAAATCCAGCGACGGGGGCCACACCTTCCAGCCCATCTTCGACGATCAGGATGCGGCCGCCATCGGCGCCATCGCCGTCGCGCCGCTCGATCACAGCGTCGTCTGGGTCGGCACGGGCGAGCCCTGGGTCATCCGCCCCAGCGACATCATCGGCGACGGCGTTTACAAATCCGACGATGCCGGCGCCACCTGGCAGCATATGGGTCTGGTGAAAACCGGCCGCATCGCCACCATCGTCATCAACCCCAAAGACACCAACAACGTCTTCGTCTGCGCCGAAGGCCGTCTCAGCAGCCCGCAGCAGTCGCGCGGCGTCTTCCGTTCCGCCGATGGCGGCAAGACCTGGCAGCGCACGCTGTTCGTCAATCCCAACACGGCGTGCAGCGGCCTGAGTATGGATCCCAGCGATCCCAACACTCTCTTCGCCGCCACCTGGCAGGTCGAGCAGCGCACCTGGGTTGAGGCCAGCGGCGGCGCCGGCAGCGGCGTTTACGTCTCGCATGACAACGGCGTGACCTGGACGCATCTCACCGGTCACGGCCTGCCGCATTCGCCCCTCGGCAAAATCGACGTCGCCATCGCGCCCTCCCATCCGCAGCGCGTCTACGCCCTCATCCAGACGGCCGATCAGGGTTCCCTCTGGCGCAGCGACGACGGCGGCAATAACTGGAAAGATGTGAGCTGGGATCGCTCCCTCATCGGCCGCGCCGGTTACTACATCCACATCGAAGTCGATCCCAAAAACGACAACAACGTCCTCATCACCAGCTCCAACGTCCATTACTCCACCAACGGCGGCGAGACCTTCTCCGGCGAAGGCGGCACCGGCGTCAAGCCCATCGGTCCGGCAAGCTGCGGCGACTGCCACGACACCTGGATCGATCCCACCAATTCCGCTCATTACATCCTCACCGATGACGGCGGCGCCAGCATCTCGACCGGCGCCGGCAACGCCCTCCGCGTCAGCCTGCCCAACGGCCAGACCTATCACGTCTTCAGCGACAATCGCGTGCCGTACTGGCTCTACACCAACCGCCAGGACAACGGCACCTGGCGCGGTCCCAGCGATCTCAGCGCCGATACCGGCAACGGCATGCTGCCTAAAGCCGACTTCATGCCCCAGGGCGCGCGCTTCGACTTCGCCCGCTTCTTCCGCCGCCGCGGTCAGGCCAAGGTGAATCAGGCCCTGCTCGCCGCCTATCCCAAGCAGCAAAAATCTCCCGCCGGCTGGGCCTTCAGCCCGGAAGGCTCCGACAAGCCCATCGGCGGCTTCGGCTTCGGTGGCCCGCCCGCGGCCCGCCCGCAGTGGCAGTTCAATCTCGGCGGCTGTGAATCCGGCTTTACCGTCCCCGATCCCACTAACGCCAACATCGTCTGGGCAAGCTGCTACGGCAACAAACTCACCCGCTACAACGCCGCCGAAGGCACGCCGCATTCCGTCGCGCCCTCCAAAATCACCCTCGACTCTCCGCCGACCGAGGTCAAGTACCGCTGCCACTGGACCTCGCCTGTGGCGATTGACCCCTTCAATCACAACAACGTCCTCTACGGCTGCCAGATGGTGCTGCGCACCTCCGATGCCGGCCATCGCTGGATGGAGTTCAGCCCCGACCTCTCCCATCGCAATCCCAAATACATCGTCAACAACGGCGGCATCATGGGCGACAATCTCGCCCAGTACGACGGCGAGGTCATCTGGTCGCTCGCCTACTCGCCTATCGTGAAGGGCCTGCTCTGGGCCGGCACCAACGATGGCAAACTCTGGTACACCCGCGGCGCCGAATCTCAGGCCGCTCCGCACTGGGTCGACGTCACCGCCCATCTCCATTTGCCGCCCTGGGGCGAAATCAACCAGATCGCGCCATCGCCGTTCACTCCCGGCACCGTTTCCATCGCCATTGACTTCCGCATGGCAGGCAGCAACGATTACAAGCCTTACCTGCTGAAAACCACCAATTACGGTCAAACCTGGACCAGCATCAACGGCGACATCCCCTCCTCCAATCCGCTCGACTACACGCTCTCCATCGCCGTCAATCCGAATCGCAAGGGCATGCTGTTTGCGGGAACCGGTCACGCTTTCTATTACTCGCTCGATGACGGCGCCCATTGGATTCACTTCAATCAAGGCCTTCCCCCATCCCCGGTCACCTGGATCAACGTCGAGCGCCGCATGCACGACGTCGACGTCTCCACCTACGGCCGCGGCCTCTACATCCTGCCGCACATCACCGCGCTCGAGCAGTCGGGCGCAACCGCTGTTCCCAGCGGCGATGACGTCAAGCTCTTCCAGCCGAGCGAAATCTTCCGCAAGACGCGCAGCGTCTATCCCACCACGATGGAACCCGCCCGCCCGCAGTTCCAGTTCTATCTCCCCACCGCGCCCACCAACCCTGTGACTCTCGACATCCTCGACCGCGCAGGCCACGAGATCCGCACCATGAAAGTGGATGCCCACCAGGGCCTCAACGGCGCCTACTGGAACCTGCTCTACGATCCGCCGACGCTCGTCAAGCTGCTCACCACCCCGCCCGAAAATCCGCACATCTGGGCTGAGGCGCGCTATCAGGGCAAGACGTTCCGCACTATTATTCATTGGGGCATTACCGGAACTACCGGCGTCCCCATGGCCGCTCCCGGCGACTACACCGTCAAGCTCACGGTCGACGGCCACAGCTACACCCAGCCCTTCCAGGTCACCAAATCGCCCGAGGTCGAAGCCAGCGACGCCATCCTGCGCGAATCCACGGCTCTCCAGGTCCGCCTGCGGGCCGATCTCACCCAAACCTCGCTCATGGTCAACCAGATGGAGCAGTGGCGGAAGCAGATCGAAGACCAGCTCAAGACCGACTCGCCCGCGACCGGCGCGGCGCTGGCCAAGCTCAACGGCCAGATCCTGGACGTCGAGCACCAGCTCGTGAGCGAAGAATCCATGCTCAGCGACGACAAATATTTCCCCACCGCCTACAAGGTCTACATGAACCTCATCTGGCTCAGCGGCCAGGTCGGCCAGGGCGCCCAGGACGCCGCCGGTGGCCTCGACTACGCCCCCACCGCCGCCCAGCGCCGCGTGACCGCCAAGCTCGAAGCCCAGCTCACCCAAGCCCGCGCCGGCTTCGCCGCATTGAAGGCGACGGTGCTGCCCGCCTTCAACGCCGCCATGTTGGGCAAGGGGGCGCACATCGTCATGTAGGTCAGTATTTCAGTACTTCAGTATTTCAGTACTTCAGTATTGTCGTGCGCCTCGAAGCGGTGGAGCATGCGTTCTACGATCTTGTCCAAACCGGTGGCTCGCCACTTTTTGCCCTGGTCGCTCCCGTTGGTCGCTTGGAGTGCGGGCTTCGACTCCCGGCAGGGTCAGCCCGCTGGCGCTCAGGGCTCCTCCAAGCTGCCGCCATTCGAAGCATCGCCTAATATCGGGCCCGGCATTGCAAACAGATCGGGCGGCGTGCTAGGGTGGAACCGTTTGTCGCTGTAGCCAGGAATAGCCTACCCATGCGGAAATCACTGTCACTAGCAGCCTGTCTCCTTTCCATCGGCCTTGTTTTGAGCCTCGCGGCTGGCGCGCAGGCGCCGAATCCGCTGCGGGCGCTGCATTTCCGCTTTGTCGGGCCGCAGGGCAACCGGGACATCTCGGTGGCCAGCGTGCCCGGCAACCCGCTCATCGACTACTTCGGCGCGGCGGCGGGCGGGCTGTGGAAAACCACCAACGGCGGCGTCACGTTCAAGCCCATCTTCGACCATGAGGACGTCTCCGCCATCGGCGCCATCGCCCTCGCGCCCTCGGCCACCAATATCGTCTGGGTCGGCACCGGCGAGCCTTCCATCATCCGCCAGCCCACCTCGCCCGGTGACGGCGTCTACAAATCCACCGACAGCGGCGGCCACTGGCAGCACATGGGTCTGGAAGACTCGGGCCACGTCGTCGGCATCGCCATCAACCCGCACGATCCCAAAATCGTCTTCGTCTGCGCCGTCGGCCAAGCCTACAACGACAATCCCCAACGCGGCGTCTTCCGCACCGAAGACGGCGGCAAATCCTGGTCCCAGGTTCTCAAAGTCAACGCCCAAACCGGCTGCTCTGGCCTCTCGATGGACGCCCACGACCCCAACACGCTCTTCGCCGGCATGTGGCAGCTTTCCATCCGTCCCTGGAACGAAAACAGCGGCGGCGCCGGCAGCGGCATCTTCGTCACCCACGACGGCGGCACCACCTGGCATCGCCTCAGCGGCCACGGCCTGCCCGCAGCCGGGGCTGACATTGGCAAAATCGCCGTGCGCGTCGCTCCTTCCGACTCCAGCCGCGTCTACGCCCTCGTGCAGGAATCCCCCGCGCCGGGCTTCTATCAGTCCGACAACTCCGGCCGCACCTGGCACCTGATGAACCGCAACAACCGCATGACCGGCCGCGGCCCCTACTTCACCAACTTTGACGTCTCGCCCGGCAACGAAAACCTCATCTACTTCACCGCCCAGTACTGGTCGGTCTCGCGCGACGGCGGCAAAACTTTCGCCACCGACGCCGGCCGCGCCGGCGGCGACCTGCACGCCATCTGGATCGATCCCAAAAATCCCAACCGCATCCTGACCGCGCATGACAGCGGCGGGTCGATCAGCCTGGATGGGGGGAAAAGCTGGCAGCAGATCAAGCTGCCGATCGCCCAGATCTATCACGTCTACACCGACAACCGCATCCCCTACGACGTCATGGGCAACCGCCAGGATGACGACGGCGAATGGGGGCCGAGCCGGTCGCTGTTCAGCTCCGACTTCAGCGGCGTCGCGGGCGGCGTCATCACCTCCGCCGAGTGGCACGGTTACGCCGGCTGCGAAAGCGGCTTCACCGTCCCCGATCCGGTCGATTCCAACATCCTCTGGACCGGCTGCTACAACGGCGACCTCACCCGCGTCGACATGAAAACCGGCCAGGCGCGCAACGTCTCCATCTGGCCCATCGACAACTACGGCGGCGCCCCCAGCATGTACCGCGACCGCTGGAACTGGACCTTCCCCATCGCCATCTCGCCGTTTGATCACAACCAGGTCTTCGCCGGCAGCCAGTACGTCTACGAAACCGGCGATGCGGGCCAGAGCTGGAAGCGCATCAGTCCCGACCTCACCCTCAACCTCAAAGATCATGAAGGCAGCTCGGGCGGCGTTGCCGGCGACAACCTCATGACCTTCGACAGCGAGACCCTGTCGAACATTTCGATTTCTCCCGTCAAGCCCGGCATTCTCTGGGTGGGCAGCTACGACGGCGAAGTCAGCGTGACCCAGGATGGCGGTAAAACCTGGACCAATGTGACCAAAAACATCCCCGATCTGCCGCCCTACGGCGAAATCACCCGCATCGAGCCCTCCCACTTCGCCGCCGGCACCGCCTATCTCAGCGATGACCTGATGATGATGGGTGACTACAATCCGTACATTTACAAAACCACCGACTTCGGCCGCACCTGGACCAAGATTTCCGGTGACATCCCGCACACCCTGTTCAGCTACGTCCACGTGGTGCGCGAAGATCCCGTGCGCGCGGGCATGCTCTACGCCGGCACGGAAAACTCCATCTACTTCACCCTCGACGATGGCGCGCACTGGACGTTGCTCAAAAACAACATGCCCGCCGCGCCTATGTACTGGCTGACCATCCAGCCCCATTTCAGCGATCTCGTCATTGGCACCTACGGCCGCGGCATCTGGATTGTGGATGACATTACGCCGCTGCGGAGCTGGGACAAAGTCGTAGCCGCCGCCGCGCCGCACTTCTTCAAGCCGCGCGACGCCTACCGCTTCCGGCGCTCGGTGCTGGTGCCGCAGGACGGCCCCAACGATCCCGTGATCGGCCAAAACATTCCCTACGGCGCCGACCTCAACTACTACCTGCCCACGTCCGCCAAATCCGCAACCCTCACCATCCGCAGCGCCGATGGCGCCGTGATCCGCACGGTGAAGGGAACTACCCGCGCCGGCCTCAACCGCGTCTGGTGGGATCTGCGTTACCCCGCAACCACCGTCGTCCACCTCCTCACTCCGCCGCCCGACAAGCCCTGGGTCAAAGTTGGCGCTGAAGGTTGGCGTCCCCTGGTCGCCTGGGGTGGCGAACCGGGCTCGCCGCGCGTGGTCCCGGGAACCTACCAGGTCCAGCTCACCGTTGATGGCTCCGCCGTCGGCACCGAGCCCCTGACCGTCCTCAAAGATCCCAGCGCCTCGGGCACCCAGACCACCATGGAGGCGCAACTCAAATTCGCCCTCATGATGCAAGGCGAAGTCAACGACGTGGCCGAGATGATCAACGGCGTCGAGCGTACCCGCAAGCAGCTTGCCGATGCTCTGCCGCTGCTCGCCGATCACGCCGATGCCGTCCGTGCCGCTCACGCCCTCGATCAGAAATATCTCGCGCTCGAAGGTCAGCTCTTCGACACCCACCTCAGCAGCGAGAGCATTGAGGAGAGCTTCATCACCCCCGTCCAGCTCTACGCCAAGCTCTCGACGCTCGCTGCCGATTTCAACGGCACCGGCCGTTACGGAGCCGGCGCCGACCTCGGCCCCACCGCGCAGGCCATCGCCGCCAATCAAACCCTGGCCGCGCAAATGAATCAGGTTCGCTCCGGCCTCGCCGCCCTCAACCACGGTGACGGCGCCGCTTTCAACGCCAAGCTTCACTCGCTCGGCCTCGGCCTCGGGATTCAGTTCACGGCGCCGCCGGCGGAGCATCGCTGAGCGGCCGGCAGTTGCCACGAGACAGTGACTGAGGCCGCGCCGGCTCGATTGGCCGCGAGTGTGAGGCGACGAGAAGGCGCGTGGTTGTTGGGCGGGAGCGGATTTGTCGGCTGTGCCGTTGGCGCCTGCGCAAGGTGTGCTGCGCGGTTTTTCCACCACGTTAACTGTCTCATTCCTTGATCGGGAGCAGGCGCCACAGGCGCCTGTTCCCCCAGCGCGGCTACGCCACGCGGCCCGCTCTCTATGGACTTCCAGGCCGCTCAGCCGGGGGCCCCTACGCCCCGGCTTCGCTACTGGGGAGGCGCGAGGGGCTTGCGGGCACCCAGCGCGGCGCTGCCGCGCGGCCCGCTCTCCAAGGACTTCCAGGCCGCTCAGCCGGGGGCCCCTACGCCTCGGCTTCGCTACGGGAGAGGCGCAACGGGATTGCGGGCGCCCAAACTGGCTCCGCCACGCGGCCCACTCCCTATGGAGGTCCGGACCGCTCGACCGGGGGCCCCTGGGCCCGGGCCTCGCTACGAGGGAGGCGCAGCGACGACGGCGGAGGGGGTAGGAGGGGTTGAGGGCGCGCTGGAGGAGGAGGATGGTGCGGACCGGATTGACGTAATTTGGGTGCGGGTACCCAGCCGGGCTGCGCCGGCAAACGACGCACTGCGTCGTTGTGCCCCGCTCTCTATGGACCTCCAAGCCGCTTAGCCGGGGGCCCCTACTCCCCGGCTGCGCTACGCTGAAGACCTTCGGGTCGTCTGGCGGCTCATCGACGAAGCCGTGACGGCGGTTCCACTCTTCCACAGACTCGGGATGGTAGATGGGGAAGCCGTTGGGGCTGATTTCGGGAGGCGGAGGGGGAGGGAACTCGCTGTCCTTGTAGAGCTCGGCCACCCAGTCGGGTTGGGGCCGGGGGCCGGCTGGGGGTTTGGGCTTGGGTTTGGGTTTGACGCCGGGGCCAGGGAGAAAGGCGTCGGGAGGCAGGTGGACGAGCGATTCCTGCCATTTGGCGATGGCGCCGAGGCCTTTGGGATCGAAGGTGAGATCGGAGAGGGCGCGCCAGTAGGAGAACTTGTCGGGAGCCTGGGCGCGGGCCTGGTTCATCAGGGCCACACCGTCGAGGAGCAGGCGGGAGGACCAGGCGATGCCGAGCCAGGCGCGGAAGTTTGGGTCGCGGCACCAGCGGTAGAAGCTGGCGCGGCTGACGTTGGCGGACTGGCACAGCCCCAGGGTGGGCAGGGGCGAGGGGTTTGCGTGGATGTAGTCCAGCAGACGGCGCTGAGCGGGAGAAGCCTTGAAGTCCATGGAGACCTCCGTGGCAGGGGAACAGTGGCTAGTGGCTAGTGGTTAGTGGCTAGCGAAGGCTCGGAAGGCGTGGGGGCCTCAGGAACCTGAGCAGGGATCGGATGTTCTTCGGAGAACCGCGCCCGCGATGGTGCGCGGCGGGCTGCCCGCGTGGGAGCGTTGGGCGGCGCGAAGCCCACGCCGGTAGCGTTCCGCAGAAATTGGGTGTCAATAGATTAGAGGCGGAAAATTGTACTTTGGTTGGCTGGAGCGGGGGATGCGTGCGCGTTTGTTCTAGATCTCGTCGCGCGTGCTTTCGTGCTTGCGCGCGCCGCTCATGCCGCCGAGGACGTATTTGACGTTGGCTACCGCCTTGGCCGCGAGGTACTGCGGCGCGGCGTAGCCAGCCGCCGATCGGGCGCCTCCGCGCCGGGGTGCAAGCGGTCCAGCCCGAGGGTTGCGGCCCGCGTTTACGAGCCGCTGGCAAGCCGCGCCCGCGCGCGTGCGCGCCGGCGAGCCAGCGGAGACTTGCTCTCCGTTGCAATCTGCCAGGCAAGCCAGGTCTCGGCCGCCTGCATTTCCGCTGCCCGCCCGTGGCATGAGACTGGCGACCCGGCCGCTTCAATGAGGCCGCAGCCGATTGGCTGCGGAGATGACCGTCCCCGTCGCGCTCACCCATGCCTGCCACGCGCTTCAATGAGGCCGCAGCCGATTGGCTGCGGAAATAGCATGGCCCCGCCTCCCTCCGCGTCCAAAGCTGAGGCTTCAATGAGGCCGCAGCCGATTGGCTGCGGAAATGGCTTCGTCCTCATCCCATAGCGTCTGATACGGCAGGCTTCAATGAGGCCGCAGCCGATTGGCTGCGGAAATGCCTGCATCCATGGCTGCGGTGCCCCGTCCGTCGCGTGCTTCAATGAGGCCGCAGCCGATTGGCTGCGGAAATTGACCGCCGCGTCGAGATTCCCGACGACCGCGATCTGCTTCAATGAGGCCGCAGCCGATTGGCTGCGGAAATACGCCCGGCGAAGTAGGCGCCTTCCTGCTGGTAGTTGCTTCAATGAGGCCGCAGCCGATTGGCTGCGGAAATGCTTCGCGTCCCCGCCGAGCTGCTTCACCCTGGTCAGCTTCAATGAGGCCGCAGCCGATTGGCTGCGGAAATCAGTTCCGCAAGGCCGCACTTGGCGCAGACGTTCACGCTTCAATGAGGCCGCAGCCGATTGGCTGCGGAAATGGCGGGGGCGGCGGCCGCACAGATTGGTGTCGAACAGCTTCAATGAGGCCGCAGCCGATTGGCTGCGGAAATAGGCCGCCGCTGAGATGGGGCTGGCCATCGAAGGCCTGCTTCAATGAGGCCGCAGCCGATTGGCTGCGGAAATTATCGGCGCCAGCAAGGGCCAGACGGTTTCCTTGGGGCTTCAATGAGGCCGCAGCCGATTGGCTGCGGAAATAACCGGCACGGCTTCAAGCACTTTGCCCAGGTCGTAGCTTCAATGAGGCCGCAGCCGATTGGCTGCGGAAATAGGCAGTAGCGCAATATATCGCTGCTGGTGACAAAGGGCTTCAATGAGGCCGCAGCCGATTGGCTGCGGAAATTACGCCTACTGGCTCAACATCAACGCCTGGAACGAAGCTTCAATGAGGCCGCAGCCGATTGGCTGCGGAAATACCTCACAACGGAGTATACAATGACCCAACGATTACGCTTCAATGAGGCCGCAGCCGATTGGCTGCGGAAATGGCGCTGGCGGCACGTCGTTGGTGTAGGTGACCTTGCTTCAATGAGGCCGCAGCCGATTGGCTGCGGAAATATTTCCCAACACCATTTCCACGCTGACTTCTCCCGGGCTTCAATGAGGCCGCAGCCGATTGGCTGCGGAAATAGCTCGAGGACCGGCACGCGCTCGCCGTTTATCAGGCTTCAATGAGGCCGCAGCCGATTGGCTGCGGAAATCATTGGTGCTCAGCGGCAACCGCCGGAAGTCACCTGATGTTGCGGTACGGGCTTCAATGAGGCCGCAGCCGATTGGCTGCGGAAATGCGAGAGTCCGACGGGCGCGGCCATTGGCGCATGGGCCGGCTTCAATGAGGCCGCAGCCGATTGGCTGCGGAAATGAGCGTATTCGTAGAACCTATTCCGCTCGCACCCACAGCTTCAATGAGGCCGCAGCCGATTGGCTGCGGAAATCGCGGGCTTACGAACTACGCGCAGCAGGACGCCTCGCTTCAATGAGGCCGCAGCCGATTGGCTGCGGAAATCCCGCGACCCCTACGAAGTCGAGATGGCCCGCGCCGCTTCAATGAGGCCGCAGCCGATTGGCTGCGGAAATGGCAAGCTGTTGCACGGCTCCGATGTGCCCGAAGGCGTGCTTCAATGAGGCCGCAGCCGATTGGCTGCGGAAATGCCCACTCATGCGACACAGAGTCGATCACTAGAACATGCTTCAATGAGGCCGCAGCCGATTGGCTGCGGAAATCCGGGCTGCGGCTGCGCGTCGCCCTGCGCCACAGCAGGCTTCAATGAGGCCGCAGCCGATTGGCTGCGGAAATACAGGCGCTCCAGTTCAAGAGCACGCAGGGCCTCATGCTTCAATGAGGCCGCAGCCGATTGGCTGCGGAAATGCAAGGAGATTGACGCAGAAGCGCCGGATGCCGTTGCTTCAATGAGGCCGCAGCCGATTGGCTGCGGAAATCGAAGTGACACGTACATTGGGAACAAAGCTAGAAGCACGCTTCAATGAGGCCGCAGCCGATTGGCTGCGGAAATCAGCGCGGGCTGGGCGATGACAGCATCACATCTCTCTGGCTTCAATGAGGCCGCAGCCGATTGGCTGCGGAAATCAAATATCTGCGGCCGTATTTCAACTACCACGAGTTGCTTCAATGAGGCCGCAGCCGATTGGCTGCGGAAATTTTGGTGTTGCTCCGTGAGGGACAGTGCAAATGAAGCTTCAATGAGGCCGCAGCCGATTGGCTGCGGAAATTACGATGAATCGCTGGACGGCTGGCACCGCGTAGAGCTTCAATGAGGCCGCAGCCGATTGGCTGCGGAAATCATTCTTTCGGTTCCAGGTCGCATCCACGCACTGCGGGCTTCAATGAGGCCGCAGCCGATTGGCTGCGGAAATATTCGATGAGAGCATCACGGGCACCATACCGCTGCGGGCTTCAATGAGGCCGCAGCCGATTGGCTGCGGAAATCATTGGTGCTCAGCGGCAACCGCCGGAAGTCACAGTGCTTCAATGAGGCCGCAGCCGATTGGCTGCGGAAATACGCCCGACCGGCGCGAGGATGGAGCGCGCAGTGAAGCTTCAATGAGGCCGCAGCCGATTGGCTGCGGAAATGATCAGCGTTGAGCTTGCATTAAGCAATTCGATTCAGGCTTCAATGAGGCCGCAGCCGATTGGCTGCGGAAATCGCGGGCGCCCGAGCGGCGCATCTCCCTGAATGTGAGCTTCAATGAGGCCGCAGCCGATTGGCTGCGGAAATCCATGCTCCGGGAGCGTACTCCCAGCCGGGATGAACGCTTCAATGAGGCCGCAGCCGATTGGCTGCGGAAATCGCGACATGGACGCCCAAGCGTGGCGGCCGACGAAGGGGCTTCAATGAGGCCGCAGCCGATTGGCTGCGGAAATGCTGGAACCTTGCGAAGCGAGAGCACAAGCGTTTCATGCTTCAATGAGGCCGCAGCCGATTGGCTGCGGAAATCTGACTGGGTGCCAGCGGATGCCTGGTGCGCGTGGGCCGCTTCAATGAGGCCGCAGCCGATTGGCTGCGGAAATGCGCCTCCGGAAACTTGTGCCACTGGATGCCGTCGAGCTTCAATGAGGCCGCAGCCGATTGGCTGCGGAAATTGGTTGCTCCCTGTCCCTGCCCAATGCCAAGAGCAGCTTCAATGAGGCCGCAGCCGATTGGCTGCGGAAATGCTCTTGAGCGCACTAAGTGCCTGCTGCGCTTGAATCAGCTTCAATGAGGCCGCAGCCGATTGGCTGCGGAAATGCACGCATGGTCCTTGCGAACACCGCGACGCTTGCGGGCTTCAATGAGGCCGCAGCCGATTGGCTGCGGAAATCCTGTCGGTGCCCTGGCCAGCGCGTGCAGATACGTTGCTTCAATGAGGCCGCAGCCGATTGGCTGCGGAAATGTGGACCGACGAGCGCAAGCCCACTGGAACGACGACGCTTCAATGAGGCCGCAGCCGATTGGCTGCGGAAATATGCTGCTCTCCGGCTCCGACACGACCTTCTACACCGTCGCTTCAATGAGGCCGCAGCCGATTGGCTGCGGAAATAGACCAGCCCCAGCGCACTCGCCGGGCTCGGCGATCTGCTTCAATGAGGCCGCAGCCGATTGGCTGCGGAAATCTGCCGAATGGGGGGCGGTGGTCCCAGCTTCAAATAGCTTCAATGAGGCCGCAGCCGATTGGCTGCGGAAATAGGATGACCGTGGTGCCGCGCGTAATGTGGTATCACGCTTCAATGAGGCCGCAGCCGATTGGCTGCGGAAATGCCTTTGCGCGTTTGGCGAAACCAGACCCTGGAATGGCTTCAATGAGGCCGCAGCCGATTGGCTGCGGAAATTCACGGTGACCGCCCAGCTTGCCGCCGCCTACTGAGGGCTTCAATGAGGCCGCAGCCGATTGGCTGCGGAAATCTGCTAAAATACACCGTGCTCGTCAACGGCGCAACGCTTCAATGAGGCCGCAGCCGATTGGCTGCGGAAATGGCGGCGTCCGGGGCCACGCTCGAACGCATGACGCGGCTTCAATGAGGCCGCAGCCGATTGGCTGCGGAAATGCGCATCGTGGACGGCGAAGGCGTGTGGCGCTCTGACGCTTCAATGAGGCCGCAGCCGATTGGCTGCGGAAATCTGGCCGCCACGACTGCTGCCACCGGCGCCCCCGGCGCTTCAATGAGGCCGCAGCCGATTGGCTGCGGAAATGCCGTGGCTGTCGGCCAGCTCGGCACGGAGTCTGGTGGCTTCAATGAGGCCGCAGCCGATTGGCTGCGGAAATGGCATCGTCGCTGTTGGCGCCGATCTTGAAAAGTAGCGCTTCAATGAGGCCGCAGCCGATTGGCTGCGGAAATGCGTGCTTTACGGGGCCGCCGCCTGCCGGTACTACAAGCTTCAATGAGGCCGCAGCCGATTGGCTGCGGAAATGAGGCGCAGTTTAACCAGCAGCAGGCGCGCGAGCAGGCTTCAATGAGGCCGCAGCCGATTGGCTGCGGAAATGCGCGGCCAGCGCCGCCGGGAGACGGCTGTTATGGCGCTTCAATGAGGCCGCAGCCGATTGGCTGCGGAAATAAGAAACGACCCCGGCGCTGAGTGGCGCAACCGCTGGCTTCAATGAGGCCGCAGCCGATTGGCTGCGGAAATGAGCGACCACGCGCTGCTCGGCGCCGACTACGTGAAGCTTCAATGAGGCCGCAGCCGATTGGCTGCGGAAATCTGTACGAGCGGCGCGAGGACGTTGCAGCGTCTATTGCTTCAATGAGGCCGCAGCCGATTGGCTGCGGAAATCAGGGCGGCCGTATCGCCATCAGGACGCCGCACCCGCGCTTCAATGAGGCCGCAGCCGATTGGCTAAGGAAATATCGATTGCCAGAATCGGGTCGCTGTTCGCATAGTCAGCTTCAATGAGGCCGCAGCCGATTGGCTGCGGAAATGGCAGTCGCGGACGAAGCTGCGAGCGCCTCCTGCGCGCTTCAATGAGGCCGCAGCCGATTGGCTGCGGAAATGACGGCCCGGACAAGCAGCAGGCGATTGACAAGCTGCTTCAATGAGGCCGCAGCCGATTGGCTGCGGAAATCCGGGCGCAGTGGCCGCTTGAGATCCCCTCGACTTCAGCTTCAATGAGGCCGCAGCCGATTGGCTGCGGAAATCCGCGGCGCAAGCCACCATTTCCGCGCCATCGTCAGCTTCAATGAGGCCGCAGCCGATTGGCTGCGGAAATCAACCACGCCATGACACGAGCGATGCGGCACACGACGCTTCAATGAGGCCGCAGCCGATTGGCTGCGGAAATATCGCCAATCGGGTCGTACTCGACGACGTCCACGGGCGCTTCAATGAGGCCGCAGCCGATTGGCTGCGGAAATGCCGGTAAGGAAGAACCGTCAGATCCGTCAGGGAAGACGCTTCAATGAGGCCGCAGCCGATTGGCTGCGGAAATGCGAACGACGGCGTGCTCGCAACGGTGGTAGGAGCAGCTTCAATGAGGCCGCAGCCGATTGGCTGCGGAAATCTACTCGGCCGAGATCATCCCCGGCTCGACGCTCAAGCTTCAATGAGGCCGCAGCCGATTGGCTGCGGAAATGTGCGCGTCAGCCGCTTGGCAGCGCCGCGCCAGCTTGCTTCAATGAGGCCGCAGCCGATTGGCTGCGGAAATCAGCAGCTTGGCGTAGCCAGCGTCCTCGTTGCGCGGGCTTCAATGAGGCCGCAGCCGATTGGCTGCGGAAATTATACGCCGGTCGAGTTTGCGAGCCGGGAACCGTTGCTTCAATGAGGCCGCAGCCGATTGGCTGCGGAAATCTACTCGGCCGAGATCATCCCCGGCTCGACGCTCAAGCTTCAATGAGGCCGCAGCCGATTGGCTGCGGAAATCCGCCCTCGAAGCGCGCCGCCACCAGCAGGACGATTTGCTTCAATGAGGCCGCAGCCGATTGGCTGCGGAAATTCCGCGCTCGATGCCCGCGCCCACCGGCACCACGAAGCTTCAATGAGGCCGCAGCCGATTGGCTGCGGAAATGGGCATCGGACAGCTTAGCGCCGAGCTTGGACCGCGCTTCAATGAGGCCGCAGCCGATTGGCTGCGGAAATCAGGCGGATCGCCCATCGCCTGCCGTTGGTCACGCCGCTTCAATGAGGCCGCAGCCGATTGGCTGCGGAAATGGCTATCGACGCGGCCCGGCGCGAAGCGGACAAGAAGCTTCAATGAGGCCGCAGCCGATTGGCTGCGGAAATGTGGGAAGGGTCCGTCTCGGGGTACATTATCGAGGGTCGCTTCAATGAGGCCGCAGCCGATTGGCTGCGGAAATTTCAGTAGAGGTGTAGGACGTGGTGTTCATTTTGCGCTTCAATGAGGCCGCAGCCGATTGGCTGCGGAAATGTATCAGCTCGCCATGACGCCTACCGGCCAAAACGTCGGCTTCAATGAGGCCGCAGCCGATTGGCTGCGGAAATGCCTGCCCGAAGCTGTGCGCACAACGCCGCGTAGTCAGCTTCAATGAGGCCGCAGCCGATTGGCTGCGGAAATATCTTCGCGCTGAGCACGCCGGGTGAGCTGGTGATGCTTCAATGAGGCCGCAGCCGATTGGCTGCGGAAATCTATGCGGTGACTGCAACTGGCGCGCCTCGTCTACGAGCTTCAATGAGGCCGCAGCCGATTGGCTGCGGAAATCCGCCCCCGCCTTTGTGACCACGGTGCAACTTTGGCCGCTTCAATGAGGCCGCAGCCGATTGGCTGCGGAAATGCGGCCGCAGACGACTTTACTGATTAGTCACTCCCCGCTTCAATGAGGCCGCAGCCGATTGGCTGCGGAAATACCCGCACCGCCGTCCAGAGCAAGATTGAAACACTCGCTTCAATGAGGCCGCAGCCGATTGGCTGCGGAAATCTGAACTACCCAGGGCTGTTTGCCACCCTTGCGGATGGCTTCAATGAGGCCGCAGCCGATTGGCTGCGGAAATCGTAGCAGGTTCACTCAGCCGCCGTCCGCGCGCGTTGCTTCAATGAGGCCGCAGCCGATTGGCTGCGGAAATGCCGACCGGGACCTTCTACACGGCGACGCTCGAGGATGCGCTTCAATGAGGCCGCAGCCGATTGGCTGCGGAAATGCGACGTGCGCCTGTATCAGGCGCTCTCCGACCTGGCGCTTCAATGAGGCCGCAGCCGATTGGCTGCGGAAATCCCCGAGCCTAACATGACTCCGCGCAAATGGTCCCCGGCTTCAATGAGGCCGCAGCCGATTGGCTGCGGAAATCTTCCTGGACCAGGTGCAGCAGCTCGGTGACACAGAGCTTCAATGAGGCCGCAGCCGATTGGCTGCGGAAATGGCGCGTCAACGTCACCCCGGCGATGCTCGAGCGGCTTCAATGAGGCCGCAGCCGATTGGCTGCGGAAATGGTGCCGCTGGTGGCGGGCACGGCGCTGACGACGCAGCTTCAATGAGGCCGCAGCCGATTGGCTGCGGAAATGACCGCGACGGTAGGGCTGACGCCAGAGCAGGTCGAGCTTCAATGAGGCCGCAGCCGATTGGCTGCGGAAATTGGTCGCCGCGGCCAGCAGCCGCGCGGGATCCGACGGCTTCAATGAGGCCGCAGCCGATTGGCTGCGGAAATGAGACCGCGGCGACAGTGAACGGGGTGAATGAGACCCGCTTCAATGAGGCCGCAGCCGATTGGCTGCGGAAATGGAGCTGGCGGATGGCACGATCGTGGACGCCATCACGCTTCAATGAGGCCGCAGCCGATTGGCTGCGGAAATGAAAGCCCCTGGTGGAACCGCCCAGGAAGCAGCGATGCTTCAATGAGGCCGCAGCCGATTGGCTGCGGAAATGAAACGATCCGGGTGGAGCTAAGCGAGTTGAAGGGGCTTCAATGAGGCCGCAGCCGATTGGCTGCGGAAATAACCGATAGCATCTGGCAATGGACCGTCACGCAAACGCTTCAATGAGGCCGCAGCCGATTGGCTGCGGAAATCTGATGGTGCACACGCTCACGCCCGCCTTCAGCGGGCTTCAATGAGGCCGCAGCCGATTGGCTGCGGAAATTGCCCGCCCCGCGGGTTTGCCAGGCTCTATTATTTCCGCTTCAATGAGGCCGCAGCCGATTGGCTGCGGAAATGTCCGCAATCTGGTACGGAAACCGGACACCAGCAGGGCTTCAATGAGGCCGCAGCCGATTGGCTGCGGAAATGGACCGCGTAAAACTGGCGTGTTTTCAAGCGTTCCGCGGGCGGTTTGCGAGCGGCCCTTGGGGGCGACAACGTTTTCAGCATAGGTCTGTTGCTGTGGTTGCGCAAGTGGATGGAGGGCAAGGGTTTATTGGGTGCGAGCGGGTGCCGGGATTTCCGCATCACGGGACCGCTCGCGGCGGTGGCGGCACTCGGCCCGGGCATCGGCGCTGCGCTCATCGGGTCACGAAGGGCGGGTAGGTCATCAGCTCGCCGTCGAGGTAGCGGATGAGCAGGCGCGCCTGAATCTCCAGCAGGCGACGGTAGCTGACGCGGTAGTCCAGGTCGGGGTGGGTCACCAGGCTGCCCATGCGCAGCTCGTAGGCGTGGAGAAAACCCTTTCGGCCCTTCTCGGTCAGCGCCACGGCCGGTCCGGACTGGACGAAATCGTCGGCCGTGACCATTCTCGTGTTGACCGCGCTTAGGACTGCGGAGTCGGCGATCAGCGGGCGGAAGGGCTCCATCAGATCCAGCGCCAGGGCGGGGCGGCTGAAACGCGGCTGATGGTAATAGCCCCAGTAGGGGTCAAAGCCCAGCGCCTGGCAGACCACAGTCAGGTCTTTGGTGAGCATGCTGTAGGCGAGCGAGAGCAGAGCATTCACGGGATCGCGCGGCGGGCGGCGGTTGCGTCCGCGGAAGTCGAAGCGCAGCCCGGCGCCGGCGGAGGCCCCGGCATCGAAATCATCTTCGGGCTTCAGCATCCCCGGAAAATGCTGGAAGTAGGTTGCCGCGGCTGCGCCCTCAATGCCCAGCAGACTCGCCTGCGACGGCGCCAGCAGGGCCTCGTCGGCCAGCCGTTTCATTTGCAGCAGCGCCTCGGGCGGAGGTGCGATATGGTTGCGCTGCAGCAGGGTGCGCTGATTGCGGATTTTGCCGGCCACCAGGGCGCGCGCCAGTTCCAGCGCCAGGGCGGAGTTGTCGGCGGTGTGAAATTGCCGCCGGCGCAGCAGCACGTTGCGGCTGCTCAGGCCGGTGGTGATGCCGTAAAACCATGCGCTGTGCGAGAAATAGCAGACCGGCACATTCGTCCTGCAGAACTCCTGAATCGCCTGGGTGGAGACCTGTACGTTGCCGAAGACGTTGACCTGCGAAATCTCGCCCAGGCGCGCCTCCTGCACCAGGGCGTCTTTCTCTCGCACCTGAATTACCTGGCCCGATTTGCCCACGCGCATGCCCTGCGAGTTGAGGTAGAGCGGGCGCAGATCGTCGCGCGCGCTGACGAGTTGGCGCACCGGCCGGCCTGGCTCCGCCGGTTCGGCAAACAGAGCCAACTGGCGCCCGGCTCCGGCGTGGGAGAGCTCGAGCGCGTGCAGGGCGCTGGTTTCATCGGGCAGGCAGATGCCGACGAGCGAACAGCGCGGGCACTTGGGGCTGTCCTCGAGCGGCGGCGGAAGCGGACCGGCCGCCGCCGTGCGCGCTTGCTCTAATAGGGAGGCAATTTCGGCTTCCAGCGCCGCATCGACCGGCACCGTCACCCGCTGCTTGGTGGCGGCGTAGTAGAGGACGCCCTCGCGGCAGGCGTAGCCGTTGTCGCGCAGCAGCAGCACCTGGGCGGCAATCTGGGCGCGGTCGGCGGGCCAGGCGGCGGGCATGCCGTCCGCATCGGCGGGACGGCCGCGTTTGTAGTCGACAGGGGTTACCTCGACGCCTGCCCCGCCGTCGGCCGATTCCACCAAGTCGAGGCGCGCGAACAGCTTCAAGCGGTCGCTGGAAAGTTCAATTGATCGCGCTTTGATTCCGGCTTCTGCCAGTTGAGGCGCGGGCGCGAAGGCGCCCGGCTCGCCATCGACGCGGCGGTGGCGCGCCGAGCCGTCGGCGGTGTCGGCGCTGCCGCGGAATACGCCCTCGACCCACTCGTAGTAGAACAGCCGCGGGCAGTAGACGAATTCATTCAACATGCGCGCGGGCAACAGCTCGGGGAGCGGCTTTTTCCCCGGACTGGTTTCGACATTCTCCGGCTGTAGGGATGGTGTAGCCATATCGCGCCTCAGACCACAATGCAGGGGGCATCGATCTGCGTATAGGGTTTACCAAGCGCGGTGATGACGCGCTCGCCGCGCCCCTCGCTCGGACCGAGATTGACGAACAGGACCTGGTCCTCGCGGTGATGGATGATGCCGCGCAGCTCCTCGCGGCAGCGGACCAGGTCCTCGGGCGTCATCTGGCACTCGAAAATCGAAAATTGCAGATGATCCCCATACCCGCGCATCGCCTGAAACACCTTGCGCAGCCGCTTGTCATCGGCAATGTCGTAACAGACCAGGTAAGAAGATCGCATGGGGGCGCCCTCAGTGCCTTTTGGCCAAATAATACACCCGTTTGGGGAATTGACAGTAGCTCATTCCATGCTACTCTCCACAAGTCAGCAGTATCTCAGCATGCCGGCGAGCAACCCAGCCCCTGACTCATTCGGGCACCAGTACGAAGCGCTCCGCGATTTCACGCCCATGCGTTGGATGGAGCGCATGTTCGGAGAAATCGCGGCCGGCGATTATCCCCGGCTGGTTGACCTGCCCTGCGGCGCTGGTAAAACGGATCTTGTGTTCCTCTGGCTAATCGCCCTCGCCCGCTACGGCATGCAGCGCCCGGGGGCCAAAGCAGTCCCGCGCCGTCTGGTGTGGGTTGTCAATAGGCGCGTCCTTGTTCAGCAGGTCTATCGGATTGCGCAAGCCCTGCGCGAAAGGCTTGCCGACAGTTCAACCCTCGCCCCGGTTCGCAGCGGTCTCACCACTCTGGGCGCCGACGCGCAGCCCTTCGAGATCGTGGAGCTCCGTGGGCAAACCCTGCAGGACCGGGATTGGGTAATTCGCCCGGCCGCTCCCCAGCTCATCGTCGGGACGGTCGATCAGATCGGCAGTCGTCTCCTTTTTCAAGGCTATGGCCTCGGTAAGTGGGGGCGCGCGCAGCATGCCGGCATTCTCGGTACCGACACCTGGGTTGCCGTCGACGAAGCCCACCTCGTCCCTGCCTTCGTCCTTACCTTGCGCCAGATTCACGCCAAGCAAACGTCCTCGCTCGAAAGTCTCCCACTTCCGCTGGCTGCGGCGTTCGCCCGGCTTCCGTTCTGGCTTACCGAGCTTTCGGGAACCCCGGGCCTGCCACCACCCACCCCAACGCCGTTCCGGCTAACCGAGCACGAACGCGAGGATCCAGCGCTGAGGCCTCGCCTTGCCGCCGAAGCGACACGCCGCGCCGTCATCGAGGTGCCCGCCGTCGAAAAGAAGCAGCTGCCGGGAAAGCTCGCGGAAAAAGCTCTCCAGCTCGCCCATGCAGGCCAAGTGCGCCGAATCGCCATTTTCGTCCGCGAAGCCACCGCCGCTGCGAGCGTCGCTAGGGGGCTGAAATCCAAAAACGTCTGCCTCATCACCGGTCGTCTGCGCGGCTACGAGCGCGAGCGACTCGCGGACAATGTCATCTTCCGGCGCTTCGTTGGCGAGCGCACGTCCGCTGAAGGGAGGGAACCCTGTTTCCTCGTCGGCACCGCCGCCGCCGAAGTCGGCCTTGACGCTGACGCCGACGCCATCGTCTGCGACTTTGCCGACCTGCCGACGCTCCTGCAGCGCCTCGGTCGCCTTGATCGTCGTGGCCAACTGAGCACCAGCGGCATTGTCCCGCAAATGCATATTATGGGCGTACCGCCCGAACCCGACTCGGCGGTCGCCGAGAAACTCCAATGCCTGGCAAAGGATCTGCGCGCCGCTAACCAGCCGGTCTCGGGAGCCCTCCTCGCCGGTGCCGCGTGGGCAGAGGCCGACGAAAAGCAGCTTAAGGCTTGGCCGCTGGGCGCCACTCGTAAGATACTTGCTGAGGCCGCAGCCCCCAACGACTGGTCCTCCTGCGAACTTGCCGCCGCCGCCGCCCCGCCCGTTCAGGCGCCTCCCCTAACCGACGCCGTCCTCGGCGCCTTCACCGCAACCACCGAGGATCGCGGCCCTTATCTCTCGCCCCATCCGTTCCTTTACGGGTTTACGGAAGATGAAAGCTCGGCACCCCTAATCGATGTCGCCTTTCGCCTCGAGGTGGAAGCTCTGCGCTGGATAGATCTCGACGATGACGCCGAGAGCGCAGGCGACGTCCGCGCCGCTCTGGAAGCAATCTTTACGCGGTTCCCTCCGCTACGCGCAGAGCTGCACCACGTCAGCATCGGCGCCGTTCGCGATTGGCTCAAGGGCAGTCCAGGCTCCTCGTTACCGCTGCTCTACCGCGACCGCGACCGCTGGCGCTGCAAGCTCGCAGATGGGTCCTGCGACCCGATCCTGCGGGCGCTCCGCCCCGGCTCGACGCTCATCCTTCCCGCAGCCGCCAACACGCTGGACGGTTGCGCCGGCCTGCTGAAGGACGCT
The DNA here is from genome assembly GCA_004299485.1 of Acidobacteriota bacterium. Classification (NCBI taxonomy): domain Bacteria; kingdom Pseudomonadati; phylum Acidobacteriota; species Acidobacteriota bacterium. Next base: position 50,543 of record SCQP01000008.1, on the reverse strand, counting down.
GGCGGCGAAGCGGGCATGGTTTCCATCTCCGACGTCCTCGATGGGCTTCAAAAAGCCGCGTGTTACCGGCGCACAATCGCACCCGCCACAGGCCGCGTCGCTCAGGATGGCGCAATTGCCTGGGACTCTGAATCCGAAGCGAGCCCGCCCGATCAACCGGATCCCAGCTGGAAGCAAACCTTCCGCCAGATTCTTCGCGTTGGCGCCGTCGACTATACGTTTCGGTATTTCCGTCCTGACCGCGCGGCCAGCCAGCAACTCCAATATCTGGACGACGTCGGCTGTGTCCACGGCCACCTCACTCGCGCTGCCGCTGAAGCCCACCGCCTGGCGGAAGCGGCCGCACCCGGCGATGCTTTTCTCGACTCACTTCTTACTACCGCCGCCCGCCTGCACGATGAAGGCAAGCGCTTCCCAAAGTGGCAAGATGCCTTCGGCCGGCAGTCCGCCGAGCCGGAACTCGCCAAGCTGAACCCGCGTCTCTCTCGTCCGCGGCCCCTCAACGGCTTCCGCCACGAATGGGAATCCCTTCGCCACGCACTCGACCACGTCTCGCCCCCGCCCGGCCTGCCCGTCGATCACGCCGCGCTCTGGCGCGATCTCGTACTTCACTTCGTCGCCTGCCACCACGGCCACGTCCGGCCATCAATCGCCGACGAGGGGCTAACGCCTGGGATCGAGCCCGCCAAGCAAAACGCCACCCGCGTCGACGCCGCTCTGCGCTTCTGCAACCTCCAGCGCCAGCTCGGCTCTTGGCGCCTCGCCTATCTCGAGGCCCTCATCCGTTCCGCCGACGTCGAGGCCAGCCAAGTCCAGACCGAAGACGAGCAAGCTGAAGGAGATGCCGATGAATCCTGAGCCCCTCCTCCTCGCTCTCGACGAGCGCAACCTCGCCCACTTCCTCGCGGCGATCGCGCTCGCGGGAATCGCTGAGCGTGAGTCGGCCCTTCAGCAGCCCTCCGGCACCTGTCGCTGGGCAGAGAACGGGAAGTTCGAAATCGATGCTGGCCTCACCAAAAACCGGCTCTTCACCGCGGCTCACGACTATGTCGGCAATTTGAACTGGTCGCCAAGCCCCTCCGGCCCCGCCGCCGGCGTCATCGCCTGCGGCGACGAGCTCGGTGCCAACCCATATATCTCGCTGCAGGACAGCAGGGGCAGAATGAGTGCCCTCAAGGTCTTCAGTGGCAACGTCCGCGCCGCCAAGTTCTTGAGCGAACAGAAGCTCAGGCCTCCTTCGGAAACGAGCGACTGGTTGCGGCAGGTTGCTTATGGGGCCGGTCGCTGGGGTTTCGACTCCGAACTGGAATCCCATGCCAGCGACTTGGGTTTCTCCAGCGACGCTGAAGGTACGAGCAACCGCGACCCTGTTTTCCCGGCGATTGAACGGCTCAGCTTGGCTGGCGCGAGTTTCTTCGCTCCCGTCCATATCTGGCAAACGTCGGTGCATGGCGTCGAAGTATTTGCCTGGTGCAACCCCATCCCGCTGGCAATGGCAGGACTTGTGAGCACCGGCCGCGTCCGGGGCATGGCCGGTAGCAAGCTTGCCTTCGCCCGCCGACCCGCCGGCCACGGCGATGCCGGCAACTATAAATTTTTCCCCGAAGCATCCCCTGCAGGAGCATGAAAATGTCCGAACCCCCTAAAGTCACAGAGCAGCAAATCACGGAAGCGAACCAGCACCTTGATGCTCTCCTCGGCGTCGAAGCGCGCAAGCCCGGCAAAGCGGCCTCGCATCCCGCCGTCATCCGCGTCATCGAGCAGCTTGAGCCGGCCGGCGGCTTCGACTTCCCAGTCTTCCCCGCCTCCTATGCCGGCGAAGGCAAAAACGACCCTCCGCCCGTTTACGACCTCAATGGTATCGAGTGGGGCGATCTGGAACAGGAATGGGCCGACGACAACCACCGCAAGCACCTCCGCTACAAGGTCTTACGTGCGCGCCAATGCACGATCGACTCGCCTCAGTCCCAGGCGAACCGCACCGAACTTGCCTTCCTCGTCGACGAGGAGCTGCGCAAGCTTGTGCCGCAAGGCACGGCCAGAATCCCTGGCAAGCCAGAGCCGACCAGCGTTTTGCAGCTACCGCATCGCATTGGCGACTTCCGCGTCCGGCTCTCCAGGCAGAGCGAGACGGTCAAGGCGGCGATCAGCGATTTTGCTCATGGCGATGGCCTCGCACTGCTGAAGCTGATGCCCACGAGCCTTATCTTTGGCTTCTGGGATAGCCGCGGCGACGGGTACAAGCACGCTCGCATCCTCCTCAGCCGCATCGACGCCTTCAATGTCACCCCGTTTGAAAAGCACTCCGTCTATAACGCCCCATACTCGAAGGATGAGTTTGCCAGCGAAGTACTCGAAAAACAGTCCACAACGAAGGCCGAGGAGGACGCGATCGCAACCTGCGGATTCTCCAACGCGCTTAGCAAGAAAGGCTCTCTAGGTGGCATCCTTTGCGAAAAGATCGAGCGCCTGTCGCTGATCTCTCTCACTGACATCGCCTCGATCTTCTGCGGTGAAGCTCAGAAAACCAACGCAGCCCGCCGTTATCTTCTTGCGCTCGCCGTCCTTGCTGAGGCCTATCCGCGCTCGCGAGGCAGCCATCGCCTCCGCTCCGGCTGCGAGCTTCTTCAAAAAGCAGCCACGAAGCATGAGCTTCTCGGCGCCGGCAGGGGTTCCGCTGAGGCCCAGGGGCTGCTTGGCCTTTGCGACAACCGCGAGCTCCTGATCGCCGTGGCGGTTAGAGCAGGCGACGAGCTCGGTATTCCGCCAAACCTGCCAGAATTCGAGTGCTTTGCGCCGGACCTTAAGGCGGAATTCGAAAAGGCCGCCAAAGTCAAACCGCCTCAAGAAAAAATCGAAGCGGCGAAGGCGGGCAAAGGGAAGTAGCGCCCGATGCCCTGCCTCGTCATCTCCTGCTGCTTCATCGCGCACAGCTATTCGGGCGTCCGCCAGGACAGGACCATGCGCGACGAGCTCGATTGGCCGCCCGCGCCCGCTCGCCTGCACCAGGCCCTCATGTCCTCGGTTCTCGCCAATTTACCCGCATCGCTGCGATCCGAATACGCCGGCGGGACGCTTGCTGCCCTTCGCTGGCTCGAAAAGCTCTCGCCGCCCACCATACTCGCGAACAGGCTAGGTGACGACCGCGAGCGCCAGCGTCCGCAGGTCGCCATGCCCCACAACAGTCCCGCTAAAAAAGAGTTCGCCCGCTACCACATCGACCTCGCTCCTTACTTGCGCGCTGCGGCATCTGATCCCGGCGCCCTCCGGGTTGACTATTTCTGGGAGCTTAGCGGGCACGGCCTCGCCGAAGCAAGAGACAACCTCGATTCTCTGAACGAAGCGGCTGCCAAGCTGGGGTATCTCGGCCGCGCTGAGGACCGCGTCCTATGCCGCGCCCTGATCACTAGAAGCGGGGGCCGGCCATCTGTCGACCTGCAAGCGTGGCGGCCGTCGGAGCCGCCAGCCGGCATCAGCCTGCTGGCCGCAATGCAGTACTCAACCGATAAGCTGCTTGAGCGCTTCGACCAGCAGCGGAACCGAATCGCACGCAGCGCAAAACCGCCCGCTCGCCGCGACCTTCGCCTTCAGGGCTACAGCTGCGACATCGCCTCGCCTCGCCTCCCCGTGCACATCTCACTTTTTCAGATTGTTCCCGATACGTGTGACCCCGACGAGCGTCCGGTTTCCTGCGACCCCTTCAGCGCCCACCGCTGGCGCTCGCCCCTGCGGTCCCTCGCCTGCAGCTTCGCCCGCGAGGTATGGCGCTGGGCGGACCCAGCCCTTGCGCTCGAACTCATTTCCGGCCACGCGCCGGATAACAGGCCCACGCGGAAACCCCACCTGGCCTTTGTTCCGCTCCCGTCCTTGAGCCCCTCGGGCAATGCCGACGGCCGCGTGCGCCGCTTTGCGCTGTTTGGCCACGCCAACGCGTCTGATACTGCCCTCGCCCGTTCCATCTACAGCACCCTCGCATCGGCAATCGCCGGCACAGAAATCGAACCCGGTTTTCGGGTCCGCCGCCTCGAACACGATGGCGATGACGGAGTTTACCGGCTGTACGTCAGCGCGGGCCGCGTCTGGCTGTCGGCGACCCCCGTCGCGCTCGCCCGCAGCTACAAGGTCCCAAGCAAGTCGCCCGACGGTAGCGCGCTGACGCGCAACGAACGCGACCTCCGGCGTCTTGCCGAAATCTCGGCCCTGCTTCGCCAAAGCCTGAGCGACGCCGGGCTGCCCAACGACCTCGTCGCCAGCGCGTCAATCACGCCCACTCTTACTCCGTTGCTTCCGTCCACGGCCCGCGCCGAAATCTACCGCGCCCCGGGCGACGCCGTCACGATCACGCACGTTAGGCTGGAATTCACCGAGCCGGTCCGCGGCCCACTCCTCATCGGTGACCGGCGCTACCAAGGCCTTGGCCTGCTCCTACCGGAGCGCTGAAGCGGGCCAGCGAGCAATCAACCGGCTCTCGGCCGGCGACACGCTACCAATGGGTCCCCTGCGTTTTCGCAGCACTTCGCATCCGGGTCGGTCAGGGCGCGAATTTCAAGGTGAGCTTCCGCCCTGCCGTCGCCCTCTAATTCGCATAGCCGGGTCGGTTTGGGGTCGCGTTGCGTAGTAACATGTGGTTACAACTCCCCCCGCCAGAAGCGGGGTTGGGGCGGTCTATAGGACCGCCTCTTTTTCTTTGCGCTGCGCGTCGCTCCGCGCAGACGCGCGGGCAGGGAAGTGGCCTGTCGCTTCGCTAGATCTCGTCCCAGGCGGTGTCGTGGTCGGCCGAGGTCGCGCGGAGCGGGCCTTTGATGATTCCAACCGGGCTCTTCGGCGCCGGCAGCGGCGCGTTTTTCGGGTGGGTGAGGCGCCAGGCCACGTAGATGCTCGCCGCGGCGATGGCCCAGATGATCCGCATCGACGCCTGCTTCCGCTTACCCCAGCGCCTCGGCGACCAGGGCGGCTTGCTCCTGGTTGTGGCGGCGGAGGGAGCCGGCGGCGGGGCTGGGGCTTTCGTGGCGGCTCACATGTTTCAGCTCGAGGGCTGAGGGCAGCAGGGGGCGGAGGCGGGGGGCGACGAAGGTCCAGGCGCCCATGTTTTCGGGCTCTTCCTGGGCCCAGTAGCATTCGCGCATCTGGGGATAGCGCGAGAGCTCGCGGGTGATTGCCTCGGCGGGGAACGGGTACAGCTGCTCTACACGGATGATGGCGGGCTCGGTTGCCTTCTTCGCTTTGCGCGCCTTGGTCAGGTCGTAGCAAATCTTGCCTGAGCAGAGGAGAACGCGCTTGGTCTCCGCCGGCGCCGTGGCGTCGCCGATTACGGGCTGGAACGCGCCGCTGGTGAAGGACGCGAAGGGCGAGGGGACTTCGGCGTGGCGCAGCAGGCTCTTGGGCGTCATCAGGATCAGTGGGCGGCGCGGGCGGCGGAGGCCCTGATCGCGCAGCAAGTGAAAATACTGCGCCGCGGTGGTGCAGTTCGCCACACGCCAGTTGCCCTCGGCAGAGAGCTGCAAAAAGCGCTCCAGGCGGGCGCTTGAATGCTCCGGCCCCTGGCCCTCGTAGCCGTGCGGCAGCAGCAGCGTCAGGCCACTCGCGCGCTGCCACTTGGTCTCCGATGCCGCCAGAAACTGATCGATAATCACCTGCGCTCCGTTGGCGAAATCGCCAAACTGCGCCTCCCAGAGCACCATCGCCGTGGCGTGCGACATGGCGTAGCCGAACTCGAAGCCCATCGCTGCTTCTTCCGATAGCAGGCTGTCGTAGATCTCGACGGATCGCTGCGCGGGGTCGATATTTGCCAGCGGGATATACGGCGCCGCGGTCTCGTAGTCGTAGAGCAGCGCATGGCGCTGGCTGAACGTCCCGCGCCCCGTGTCCTGGCCGCTCATGCGCACCGGCACGCCCTCGACTGCCAGCGTGCCCAGCGCCAGCGCCTCCGCCAGCGACCAGTCGATGTTGCCGCGCTCGCGGATGGCCTGCAGGCGCTTGCCCAGAAAGCCCTTCAGCTTCGGATGCAGATGAAATCCCTCCGGCAGCGCGGTCAGGCCTTCGCCTACCTTCGCCAGCTCCGCCTCCGCCACCGCCGTCGCCGGCACGTACGGCTCCGGTTCGGCTTCGATTGCCGCCGCCGCTGCTGCCGGCTGCGAGGCCGCCTGGCTCAGCGCCTCGTGCGTCGCCTTGCGCTCCGCCTCCGCCTCTTCCGCGCTCAGCACCCCCGCCTTCACCAGCGCTGCCGCGTACAGCACCCGCACCGAGGGATGCTGATCAATATTCCGGTACATCACCGGCGAGGTCAGGCTGGGGTCATCGCCCTCGTTGTGGCCATGGCGCCGGTAGCAGACGATATCGATCACCACGTCCTTGCGGAACTCCCGCCGGTAGGCATACGCCAGCTCGGTCGCCCGCACCACCGCTTCCGGATCGTCGCCGTTCATGTGAAAAATCGGCGCTTGAATCGTGCGCGCAATGTCGGTGCAGTATAGCGACGAGCGCGCCCCCTCGGGCGAGGTCGTAAACCCGATCTGATTATTAATGACGATATGGAAGGTGCCACCTGTCCGGTAGCCGCCCAACTGCGACAGGTTCAGGGTCTCCGCCACCACGCCTTCGCCCGCAAACGCCGCATCGCCGTGAATCAGGAGCGGGATCACGTGGCGCCCGCGCTCGTCGCCGAAACTGCCGCGCAAATCCTGCCGCGCCCGGGTGCTGCCCTCGGCCACCGGATCCACTTCCTCGAGATGGCTGGGATTGTTGATCATCTCCACCGGCAGGCGCTTGCCCTCCGGCCCCACATGCACGCCGCGCGCGCCCACGTGGTACTTCACGTCGCCCGAGCCTTCGACGCTCTCCGGGTCCTGATCTTCGAACTTCGAGAACATCTCGCTCATGCTCAGGCCGAGGACATTCACCAGCACGTTCAGCCGTCCGCGGTGCGCCATGCCCAGCACCACTTCCTGCGCCCCGTCCCGCGTCGCCAGGTTCAGGAAGCGATCCAGCGCCGGAATCAGCGATTCGGCGCCTTCCACCGAGAAGCGCTTGTGGCCCACAAAGCGGGCCTGCAGCAGATGCTCGAACTCCTCCGCCTCGGTCAGCTTGGCCAGAATGCGCCGCTTCTGCGCCGTGCTCAGGCCGCGTTCGTCCTGGAACGGTTCCATATGGTCCTGCAGCCACTGCCGCTCCTCGGGGCGCTGCAGGTGCATGAACTCCAGGGTGAGGGTGCCGCAGTAGGTCGTGCGCAGCACATGCAGAATGTCCGCCAGGCTGCAGGTCGGCCCCGCTTCCGGCGAGCGCCCCGCCAAGGGACACAGAAACGGCTGCTGCATTTCCGTCGCGCCCAGGCCGTAGTGCTCGGGCTCCAACTCCTCATGCGGCACAATCTTTCTCATGCCCAGCGGATCGACGTTGGCCAGCAAATGCCCGCGCACCCGGAAGGCATGAACCAGTTGAAACACCGCGGCCTGCTTGCGGATGGTGTCCAGATCGGGGGCCGCGGAGACGAGCGCCGGCGCCGCCGCCGCGGTGCCGTTGGCATGAAAGCCGTTGTGGCGGGGAAATTTCTGAAAGACTACGCGCCAGGCTTCCGGCACGGCGTGCGTATTGGCCTGATACAACCGCCACAATTCGCGGCCGTAGCCTTCATTGGCGCCCAGCGATTGCAGGTAAGAATCGATTTCGGTAAAGAGTTCCGGCATGGTGGTGCAGTGCTCTTCTAAAATTATAGCCATCTGCTATGGACCTGAATGTGACTTCCGCTAACGCCGATCTAGCGCTCGATGCCGACCTGCGGCTGGAGCTCTGGCAAAAGCTTTCCACCGAAATCGAGCGCTATCTGCGCCTGCTGCCCGGCGACCCCGTCTCCCAGCCGCTCGACGCGGCCGGCACGGCCGCGCTGCGCGCCCAGATTGGCACGATCGACCTCGACCACCCGATCGCGCCTGCCGAGGCGCTGCAGTTCGCCGTCACCGGCCTCTGGGAGCATCAGGTCCACACGCCCCATCCGCGCTACTTCGGCCTGTTCAATCCCGCGCCCACCACCATGGGCGTCGCCGCCGATGCTCTCGTCGCCGCCTTCAATCCCCAGATCGCCGCCTGGAGCCACTCCCCCTTTGCCGCCGAAATCGAAGCCTACGTCCTGCGTGCCGTCGCCGCCAAATTCGGCTACCCGGCCGCCTCCAGCGATGGGGTCTTCACCAGCGGCGGGGCCGAAGCCAACCACACCGCCCTCCTCTGCGCCCTCAGCCACGCCTTCCCCGAGTTTTCCCGCGGCGGCGCCCGTGCGCTGCCGCGCCCGCCCGCCATCTACGTCTCCAACCACAGTCATCACTCCATCGTCAAAGCCGCCCGGCTCTGCGGCCTCGGCACCGGCGCTGTGCATGTGCTCGACGTCGACGACGCCATGCACCTCCAGCCCGCAACCGTTGCCGCCGCCATCGCCCGCGACCGCGCCGCCGGCTTCCAGCCCCTGCTGCTGGTCGCAACCCTGGGCACCACCGGAACCGGCGCCGTCGATGCCATCGGCCCGCTCGCCGATCTCGCCGCCCGCGAAAAAATCTGGCTGCATGCCGATGCCGCCTGGGGTGGTCTTGCTGCTCTCGTTCCCGAGCTTCGCCCCGTCATCGCCGGCGTCGAGCGCGCCGATTCCATCACCTTCGACGCCCACAAATCGCTTTCTGTCCCCATGGGCGCCGGCATGTTTCTCACCCGCCATGCCGACATCCTCGAACGCGCCTTCCGCGTCGATGAAAACTACATGCCGCGCGACGCCTCCGGCCTCGCGACCGCCGGCATCGACCCCTTCGCGCACTCGATGCAGTGGTCGCGCCGCTTCATCGGCCTCAAGCTCTTTCTCTCGCTCGCCGTCGCCGGCTGGGAAGGTTACGCCGCCGTCCTGCGTCATCAGCTCGCCATGGCCGCCCTGCTCCGCCAGGCCGCACCTGGCGCCGGCTTCCGCATCGTCAACGACACCCCTCTGCCGCTGGTCTGCCTCGCCCCCGACCGCCCCGATGGCGACACGCCCGCGGTCATCGACCCCATCGTCCGCGCCGCCGTTGCCAGCGGCCAGGTCTGGGTCTCCGCCGCGGCGTTGCCGGCGCGCGACGGCAAACCCCGCGCCGCCATCCGCTGCTGCATCACGAACTACCGCACGCAGGCGGGCGACATCGCGGCGCTTCTGGAATGCCTCACTCAGTTTTCAGTTATCAGTGATCAGTGAACGCTACTCAGTTATCAGTTATCAGTTATCAGTGAACGCTCGTCAGGCGTGCTATCGGCGGGGGCGGCCGCAGAACTGAAAACTGAGGACTAAGAACTGTTAACTCAGAAGGTGAGGATCAACCCCACCGACGGCTGCGACACGTGCGTCCACTTATTCAACGCCAGTGCCGGGTTGCGGAAATCCGGAGTCTTGAACCACAGCATCTGAAACTCCGCCCGCGCTCCCAGGTGCCCGACGTGGAAGTCAAATCCCGCCCCGGCGTTGAACGCACCCCGCGTCTGCCGCCGCAGCAGCAGCGTGGAAGGACCGGACCGCGGCGAGAACATCACCGCGCCTCCGCCGCCCAGAATGAAGAACTGGAATGTCCCCAAGATCCTGGGCGTCGTTATTACTTCGTTTCCGATCAGCTCTTGAAAATTCGACGTGATCGCAAAATTCGTCGCCGGCGTCCCTACCGCCGTTGCCGGCGTAAAGTAGCGCTGACCGTCGCGCGTGTAGCCGTACTCCGCTTCCAGCGCTTCCCACGACGTCAGGTGAAAGCGGTAGCCCACCAGCAGCCCGGCTGAGTCGGTTGCCAGATGCCTCGTCGGCGTGCCATTGCTATTGGAGGTGAACAAGCCGGACACTTGCAGCGAAATCTCTGATCGCTGCAATCCCTGCGCGCCTGCCGCCACGCTCAATGCCAACACCGCGATGGCGAAAACAATAATTCCACTCTTGTGCATGGACCCTGCCTCCGTAGCGGGTCCGATGCGCCGTTTTACGCCCGCGTTGGGCCTTAGTGGCAGGCCAGAGTGGTAGGTTCGCCATCTGGTCTGTCGGTCTATCGGTCGGCGGGGTGTGGTTTAGCGGACGGTGAAGGGGAGCTGGGCGGTGCGGCTGCCGCCGGCGGCGGTGGCGGTGACGGTTAGGACGTAGTTGCCGGCAGGTGTGCTGCCGGCACTGGGGTTGAGCGCGGCGGGAGGCGTGCCGCAGGCGGCCAGCAGGAGGGCGGCGCCAAAAACCAGGGCGGCCCAGTGGCTGCGGCGGCGGCGCAGCGCGAAAGCGAGGCCCGCGAGTAGAGCGAGGGCGGCCAGCATCCAGAGCGGCCAGGGGCTCGCCACTATTTGCCCTGGTCGCTCCCGTTGGTCGCTTGGAGTGCGGGCTTCGATTGCCGGCAGGGTCCGCCCGCTGACGCTCAGGGCTCCTCCAAGCTGCAGCCAAGCGTTGGGTGAGCCTGGGGCGCCGGGCAGCGCCCAGCCGGCCGCGCCGGCGGCGGTATTGGCGACCACGGAAATCGTCTCCGGGCTGGCGCCGCTGAGCGTCAGACTCGTGGGGGCGAGCGAGCAGCTTACCTGGGTGGCCGGCTTTACGGCGCAGGCGAGCCCAACGCCCCCGGTGAGGCCGCCGGAGGGCGTGATGCTCAGGGCGAACAGCGCCGGCTGGCCGGGCGTGACGATGGGCGGTGGGTTGGCGCCGGGCGCCAGCAGCAGATTCTCTCCCGAGCCGCTGAGCGCCACGGTGGCCGTGGCCGGACTGGCGTTGGTAGTCACCGTGAGCGCGCCGCTACTGCTGCCCACGACGGCCGGCGTGTAGGTCACCTGCGCGGTGCAGTGCGCACCGGCGGCGAGGGTGGCGGCGCAGCCGCTGGTTTCGGCGAAGCCGCCGCTGGCCGCAAGGGAGGCAATGGTTAGCGTCGAGGTTCCGGTGTTGGTCAGCGTCACGGTCTGGGCGGCGCTGGTTGAGCCGGTGAGCTCGCCACCGAAGGCGAGCGTGGAGGGGGAGATTGTAAGTCCGGGTGCGGTGACCAGGAACGTCCGCGTGACCGGCGTGGCCGCCTGGTAGTCGTTGTTGCCGGCCTGCGTGGCCTCGGTGGCGACCGTGCCGCCGCCGGTGAGGGTGAGCGTATCGCCAGAAAGCGTTGCCGGACCGGAGACCAGTACGAAGGTTACTGGCAGCCCCGAGCTGGCGGTGGCGGCCAGGGTGAGCGGCGCGGCGCCGTAGGCCTGCGTGGAGATGGTGCTGAAGGTGATGGTCTGGGCCGCGGGTGTGACGGTCAGCGTGCTGCCGGCGAAAGTAAAGCTGTAGTTGGCCGCAGCCAGTGTTCCGGCAGCGGCGGCGATGGGGTAGGTTCCGGCGCCGCTCTTGCTGGTTGCCGTGGTGGTGAGCGTGGGCGCGCCGGTGAGCGCGCTGGCCGCGGTGTCGCCGTTGACGAAGCCGCTGTAACTGGGCGAGAAGGCGGGAACGGCGCTGCCATAGGCGATGGAGACCGGCGCTGCCGTTACGGTTAGGGTTGCCTTGTTGACGGTGAGCGTGCCGCTCGCGTAAGTGATGGTGTAGTTGGCGTCAACTGCGCCGGAGCAGGTGGTTTTGCGGGTGGTGGTGGAGGCGGAGCAGGTGATGGCGCCGAGGGCGCTCGATGTATCGCCGTTCACGAGGCCGGAGATGGTCGAAGTGACGGAGGGTACGCTGCCGCCGTAGGTCATGGTCGCGTTGGACGCGGTGATGGTCAGGGGAGCGGGGGTGATGGTGAGCGTGCCGCTCGCGTAGGTGATGGTGTAGTTGGCGTCAACTGCGCCGGAGCAGGTGGTTTTGAGGGTGGTGGTGGAGGCGGTGCAGGTGATGGCGCCGAGGGCGCTCGACGTATCGCCATTCACGAGGCCGGAGATGGTCGCAGTGACGGAGGGCGCGCTGCCGCCGTAGGTCATGGTAGCGTTCGCGGCGGTGATGGTCAGGGGAGCGGGGTTGACGGTGAGCGTGCCGCTCGCGTAGGTGATGGTGTAGTTGGCGTCAACTGCGCCGGAGCAGGTGGTTTTGAGGGTGGTGGTGGAAGCGGAGCAGGTGATGGCGCCGAGGGCGCTCGACGTATCGCCATTCACGAGGCCGGCGATGGTGGAGGTGACGGAGGGTAATGTCCCGCCGTAGGTCATGGTGGCGTTCGCGGCGGTGATGGTCAGCGGAGCGGGGTTGACGGTGACGTTGACGGAGCCGGTTACGGTTGTGTAATCGGTCGTGTCGGTGGGGGTGAAGATCACGCTCTCGGAGGCGGTGCCGGAACCGGGCGCGGCCGTTGGCGTCACGAGGGCGAACGTGCCGGGTACGATGCTGCCGTTGTTGCTCACCGAGCCGCCGGTCAGATGGGATGCGCTCAGCGTTTGCCCATAGGTGATGGCGCTAGCCGCCGGCCAAGCCGTCACGGAGGGCGTCGCCATCGCCACCGTAAACGACTGCGAAACCGTGGGCGCTGCGGTGTAGTCCGTGTTGCCCGCCTGGTTGGCGTCCATGGTGCATGTGCCGAGGGCGACCACGCTCAGCGCGCCGCCGGTGGTGACGGTACAGACGCTGGCCGTGGCCGAGGTGAAGCTCACCGCCAGTCCGGAGCTGGCCGTCGCAGCCAGGGTGGGCGAGGCGCCGTAGGTCTGCGTGCCGGGGTTGGCGAAGGTGATGGTCTGGCTGGCCTGGGTGGCTGCGCCGCTCAGGCTAATCGTCTGCGTGGCGTTGGCGGGTGGCGTCACGCCCAGGTTGTTGCGCGTGTTGTCGGTGAGCGTCACGCTGCCCGGGATGCTGCTGCCTACGATCGCCGGAGCAAAATCAATCGCGACCGTGCAGCTCGCGCCGGTCTGCAATGTGTAGGCGGTTCCCGTGCCGGAGTTTGTCTGCTGGCAGGACGACCGGCTGTCCCAGGTAAAGTTCGCGCTTACGCTGGGGTTAAAGGCGCCGGCGGTGGTGGGCAACGGGAAGTTCAGCGTGGCATTGCCGATGTTGCTCAGCGTCACTGTTTTCGGGCTGTCGCTGCTGTTGCCGGAATACACGACGGTGCTCGCGAAGCTGAGTGACGGCGGTGTCGCCACGTCTTCCAGGAGCACCTTGCTGAGACCCCTATCGCCGATATAGACGTTGCCGCTGCCGTCCACTGCCACGCCAATGGGCTGGTTCAGGCTGCCGGCTACCGTGGTCTGGGTGTAGCTGCTGCCGGAGAGCGTCTCCTTCAGCACGCGGTTGTTGTTGTAATCGGCGATATAGACGTTGTTGCCGCTGCCGTCCACCGCCAGGCCCTCGGGAGCGTTCAGACCATTCGTACTCGCGTCGGCCACCACACTCTGTGTGTAGCTGCCGCCAGAGGGCGTCTCTTTCAGCACGACGTTGTTGGTGTCATCGGCGACATAGACGTCGCCGCTGCCGTCCACCGCTATGCCGGCGAGAATGCCCAGGCCGCTGACGACGGTGCTCGATGTGTAGCTGCCGCCGGAGGGCGTCCCTTTCAGCACGCGGTTGCGGAGGGAATCGGAGATATAGACATTGCCGCTGCCGTCCACCGCTACGGCAAAGGGCTGTTGCAGACCATTTGTACTCAGGTCGGCCACCGTGCTCTGTGTATAACTGCCGCCGGAGAGCGTCTCCTTCAGCACGCGGTTGTTGAAGGTATCGGCGATATAGACATTGCCGCTGCCGTCCACGGCTACACCCTGGGGAGAGTTCAGGCCGCTGGCGACCGTGGTCTGGGTGTAGAGGCCGCCGGAGAGCGTCTCTTTCAGCACGCGGTTGTTAGCGGCATCGGCGATATAGACATTGCCGCTGCCGCCCACCGCCAGGTTGTAGGGTTGACTCAGGCCGTTTGTGGCATTGTCGAACACTGTGCTCTGTACGGCCGGCGCAAACGTCACCTGCGGTCCTGTTCCCGCGCCATAAACGTAGGCCGTGGCGATGACCGCGCCGGAGCTGTTGGTCAGCTCCACCGCGCCGTCGCGCGCGCCCGCGTACTGTGGATTGAAGTTCACGGCTACCGTGCAGGTGTTGCCGGAGATGTAGCTGTGGCTGGTGCCGTTGGTGTCGCAGCTTCCCGTGCCGGCGTCGGCAAAGTCCAGCCCGGTCGCGCCCTGGGTCAGCACCACCGGCGTGCCGATGGTTGCGGCCGTAGAGTTTGTGAAGGTAAAGGCGAACGTGACTGCGGCATTGGCGCCGATGGCCGCCGAACCGAAATCCACCGCGGCGAACTGCAGCTTCAGCACGCGGTGGTTGCCGTCATCGGCGATATAGACGTTGCCGCTGTTGTCCACTGCCATGCCTGCGGGAGTGTTCAGACCATTCATGCTCGCGTCGGCCAACGTACTCTGGGTGTAGCTGCCGCCGGAGAGCGTCTCTTTCAGCACGACGTTCAAGGTGTATTCGGTGATATAGACGTTGCCGCTGCCGTCCACCGCTACCCCATCGAGAGGGCCCACGCCGCTGACGACGGTGCTTTGCGTGTAGGCGCCACCGGAGAGCGTCTCCTTCAGCACGCGGCTGTTGCCGTTATCGGCGATATAGACGTTGCCGCTGCCGTCCACCGCCACGGCAGTGGGAGAATTCAGACCATTGGTACTCGCGTTGGCCACCGTACTCTGCGTGTAGCTGCCGCCGGAGAGCGTCTCCTTCAGCACGCGGTTATTGCCGGGGTCGACGATATAGACGTTGCCACTGCTGTCCACCGCCACGCTAATGGGATTGAACAAACCGCTGGCGATGATGCTTTGCGTGTAGGTACCGCCGGAGAGCGTCTCCTTCAGCACGCGGTTGTTGTTGTTATCGGCGATATAGACGTTGCCGCTGCCGTCCGCCGCGACGCCAGTGGGAGAATTTAGACCATTGGTACTCGCGTCGGCCACCGTACTCTGCGTGTAGCTGCCGCCGGAGAGCGTCTCCTTCAGCACGCGGTTATTGCCGGAGTCGGCGATATAGACGTTGCCGCTGCCGTCGACCGCCACGTCAAAGGGGGAGTTCAGGCCGCTGCCGATGGTGCTCTGCGCGCTGGTGAACTGGGCTGTCTGCGCTCGCGCCGCGGTCGCGATCACGGGAAAGAGCATTCCAACAAGCGCCACCCGTCTGAGTCGCGGCAATCTCCGCCGGACACAATTCACACTGTCATGTGGACACACAGAGCAAAGTATATATAAGCGCGCGGCTTTTGCAATCTGCTAACTAGCGGATACGGCGCGGTAAGAAGTGGCTTGCCACTTTTTGCCCGGGTCGCTCCCGTTGGTCGCCTGGGGTCCGGGCTTCGGTTCCCGGCAGCGTCCACCCGCTGGCGCTCAGGGCTCCTCCAAGCTGCCGCCAGGTGCCAACGTGCGGCCCCCGCGTATGGCTGGTGTGGATATCCGAACTGTGCAAGAATTAATAGGTTATCGGACCGTTGCCATGACGTGCCGTTATGCCCACCTCGCGCCGCAGCACCGGTTGCAGGCCGTGGAGCGGCAGGCGGGTCCGGAGCCGGCCGCAAGAGCCACTGAAACCGCCACCGACGGTTTTGGACCGGCTGGAGCGGATGTTGTTCGACAGCACCAACCCAAGGGGCCAGGTAGCTCAGTCGGTAGAGCAGCGGACTGAAAATCCGCGTGTCGGCGGTTCAATTCCGTCCCTGGCCACCATCCCTCACCTGCATTCTGCGACTACGGCCGGTGGCTCGCCACTATTTGCCCTGGTCGCTCCCGTTGGTCGCTTGGAGTGCGGGCTTCGATTCTCGGCAGGGTCCGTCCGCTGGCGCTCAGGGCTCCTTCAAGCTGCCGCCGAAGGCGAGCGTTGGCCGTGCTGCCCGCGCGGGCAGCACCGTGAGCGTGACGCTGGAGGGGTATTCGGCGTCGTGATGGATGGCGTTGTGCGCAATCACGCCCCGGGCTTCGTCATAGTTGTTGCCGCCGGTGTTCAGGTTGCGGTCAAAGCGCGGAAAGTTGCTGCTGGAGAGCGCAATTCGCAACCGGTGGCCGGGGAAGAAGTAATAGCTGGTGTCGATGGGCTGGAAGGTAACCTTATAGACGCGTCCCGGCTGCATCCACACCGGCGCGTGGTTGTAGCCGTCGCGCCAGCGCATGCGCTGGATGTTTTCGGTGATGTTGAAGGCGCGGCCATCCGGGTACACATCCATGACCTTGAAGGTGAAGTCGGTATCTTTCGCGCTCGAGGACACATACAGCGTCACCGTGATCGGCCCGCTGACTTCGGTTCCGGTGGTGAAGGGCTGGGAGTTGTATACCAGAATGTCATTGCGCATCTCATGCTCGTCCTGGTCGTACGAGCCGAACTTCACCGCATTGCCCTCGCAGCAGCCGCCGCCGCCGAAGGTCAGCACCGGATGCGCCGGGTCATAGAGGTAACCGTCGGGGTGGTCGCTGGCTTGCGGTGCCGGCGTCAGCGCGCCGTCGCCGTGCAGGGTGTTGGCGTGGCCACCGCTGCTGAAGTACAACGTCTGGGTGCTTACGCCCGGGGGCGGCCACGACGGCGATTGCTTCCAAACGTTCTTCCCCATCAGGTAATACAGCACCCGCGGGCGCTGCAGCGCGCCGTCGTGCTGGTCTTTGAGGAAATGGTCGAACCACTGGTAGATAATGTCGTTATAGTCGAGCCGCGCGTCGCCCACGCTCAGGTCGCCGATCATGGTGTTCTGCGTGGCGCGGGTGTAGGCGCAATGCAACACCGGCGCAATGATGGCGTACTGCTCGTCATTGACCGGCGCGGGCGCGGTGCGCCGCACAAAGTTGTACTCGGCCAGGTTGGGCGAGACCGAGACGTCAAACCAGCTCATGAACCACAGTCCGGGCTTGCGGATCGTCATGCTGTCGTTCCACAGCCCGCCTTTGGTCCACTGCGGCGAGTTGGGCGTGCGGGCGATCATGTCGCCGCCGGTGGCGATGCCGCCGACGTGGCTGCCGAAGATGCCCGGCGGTCCATCCACGTGCTTAATAATGTCCTCTTCGGGCAAATACCACAGCGCCTGCGACCAGTCCACCGGCGGCATTTGCGGCGCCAGGTCGAACATTTTGGAGGCGCGGATCAGGTCCGCCTGGGGGGTGTTGGGCGGAAACGCGGGCCGCACCTGGTTCTGTTCGCCGTAGAGCCAGTCAATGAACAGCATCTGCACCGCGCCGCCGCGATACCAGTTGCCTTGCTCGTAGTACGGGCCTACGCGCCCCACGCCGGCCCCAAAGCCCTGCACGTTGAAGGTCGTCCAGCCGGGAATGTCCTGCGCTACCGCCGCCGATTGCCATTCCGCCGTGGAGGAGCAGCCGGTCGTTCCCAGCTTGCCGTTCGACCAGGGCTGCGTCGTCATCCAATTCACTTCATCGGCCGAATCCGACAGCGGCGGCCCCAGGATGTCGTAGTTGCCCTGCGAGAAAAAGTGCCCGCGCTCCTCGATCTCGACATACGCGTAGCCGTGCTCGACCGCGTAGAGCTGGCGGCTCATGTCGGCGTAGGTGCCGTTGCGCACGTCCCAGAAATTGAAGTTGTACGGCGTCCGCACGAAGATGATCGGGGCCTTGGCCTGTGTTTTCGGCCGGTAAATGTCGGCCATCACTTCCTTGCCGTCGCGCATGCGGATCATCACGCGCCGGTCAATGATGGCCACTTTTTCGAGCTGCTTCTCGACCGCTTCGCGCTGCGCCCGCAGCCGCTCGATCGCGGTGGGAAACTGCGCTCCCGCGCTCGTGACCAGCAACGCCGCACCCACCATCCCGGCCGCGCTCAACGCCACGCGCCGCACCCATCGCTTCGTTCTCATCGCTTTTCTCCCCTTAATAAGCGGGGCATCCGTATTAGGAATGCCCCTGGCCAGTGTTCACCATCGGCGCGAGCCGCCTACCAGGTCAGTCCGATCTGGAGCTGGATCATGCGCACGGATGCATCGCCCCCATTGCCGCCCAATATCGACGACGCGTTATAGGTCGTGCCCGTAATCTGCCCGAAAAGCGGGTTGCCGAGCGAAGCCACGGGCCGGGCGAAGTTGACGTGATTGAACAGGTTGTAGGCATTGGCCCGCAGTGCCAGTTGCGCCGATTCCCAGCCCGGCACCGCAAAGCCCTTCTGCACCGACAGGTCGGTGGACCAGAAGCCCGGCCCCCGGAACATATTGCGCCCCTGGTTGCCGAAGGCGCTGCTCGCCCGGCTGAACTCGCTGGCGACCAGACAGGACTGATCCGGGCTCGAACAACCCGGAACCGCACCCCCGAGGAAATTCGCCAGCACGTCCCGGCCGTCATAGTTCGTCCGGCTCAGCACCGAGCGCGTGTGGGTGTCGAGCACCGAGTACGGCAGACCCGAGCGCGCCATGAAGGTGCCCGTTACCTGCCATCCGCCCGCCAGCGTCGAGCTTCCGCCCAACCATTTCTGGAAGGGTACGTTCCAGACGTAGTTGCCGCTGAAGGAATTCGGAATGTCGTCATCCGAATTGCCGTACAGCGCCTGCAGGTTGTCCGGCAGTTCGACCATCCGGATCTGCCCCGAACCAAATCCCTGGTCCATGCTATGCCCCCAGGTGTAGTTCAGCATCAGCACGCCGCTCGTGAAGTTATCGCGGAACGTGCCCGTCATGCCGTTGTAGTTGGACGAACCATTGCTCTGGTATTCCAGCACCTTGCCAAAGCGGGCATCGGGCGCCGCGCCCGGCAAGCCGGCGTAGGCGGTTTTGCTGTAGGTGTTCAGTGCCGGGTTCTGCATCAGCTCATGATCGCCTTTGTTGCCCTCATATCCCACCGTGAGCGCCGCGTTAGTCCACAATTGCCGCTGCACTTGCAGGCTCCACTTCTCGTAGCTGGGGTTCTGCAGCGGGCTGGCCGCGGTCGTCAGCGTGGGCGGTTGAAAGCCGGGCACTGCCGCCTGCAACTGCGCCAGCGTCGCACCGTTGGAAAAGCCTGATTGCAGCGCCGCTTGCGCCTTCGCCGCCTGCACCGAGAGCGCATTGTTGCCCTCCGCCGGCGAAATCAATCCGTTGGAGGGCGTGAACAGCGGATTCAGCGGCAGATTGCCCAGAAACCCGCTGGCGATGTCGATGGGGAAGTTGTCGGCAAACAGCCCAAATCCCCCGCGCACCACCGTGCCCGCGCTGGCACCCCACGGCTGCCAGGCAAAGCCAATGCGCGGTTGCCACTCAATCGCCCCGATATTGCCGATGGCATTGTTCAGGCCGGTTTTAATCGCCGCATTATACGGCTGCGTCGCGTCGTGGTTCATCGCCAGGAAGTCGCCCGGGCTGGCAAAGCAGTTCTGCCTGCAGGACGGGCTGGTGGGGTGATCCATCCGCAGTCCCAGGGTCAGCATGAACCTGGGCGTCACGTGCCAGTTGTCATCCGCGTAGCCGCCGATGCGCATCATCTCCAGCGGCGCCATTCTAAACGCCGGATAGCCTTTGGCGTACTGGGTGTTGGAACCCGTCGCCGTGTCCAATCCGCCGTTGTAGAACGAATCCATGTCGCTCGTCACCCAGTCGCCGTTCTTGTTGTTGCCGATCAGGGTGTTGGACAGGTATTTCGAACCCGTGAAGCCGACGTCGAAGGAATGCGCGCCGATGGTCTTGACGAAATCGTCGGAAATCTGGATGCGCGTCACCGCCCGGCCGACGTTCGCGCTGCCGTCAAAGCCCCCCAGCGTGGTGATGCTGCCGTCGCCAAAATCGAGCTGACCGGGAAAGGTTTGCAGCGCTGACGCCAGATTGGGCGGTCCGAACGCAGCGTTATAGTGCTGCGCCGCCAGCAGCAGTGAGTTCACCGCCGAGCCACCGAAGGTGTGCTCCCAGTTCGCCTGCGCCTGAAATTCGGGCTGATTGCTGACCTGGTTGAACACCGGATTGATGGGATCAATGCCGGAGGACTGCACGCCCCGGTCCAGCAGCCAGTGCACATCGGCGTGATCGGAGGGATCGATGTTCCAGTCCACTTTCGCCACCGTCACGTTTTCCCAGGCGAAATTGCTGGCGTTCGAATAAAACTGCATCGCGCACGGCGCCCCCGCGAACGGTGCCGGCATCGTAAAGTCGCTGCTACAGCCGCCGCCCGGTACCGCCGTCGCCCGGCTCGCCCCCGCCGCCCCGTTGTACAACTTGAAAATCGACTGGTAGAAGGGCACCGAGGCCGGATGATTCGCTGTCAGATTCGCCAGCGTCGCGGCCTCATACGGCTGGCTGGGAATCGTCGCCAACTGACTCGAGGGCAGCACCACCGCCAGGCCTTCATCGTCCACAAAGAAAAACAGCTTGTTGTGCAGGATGGGCCCGCCGACGCTGCCCACCCACTGTTTCGCCATCGACGTCGGCCGGGGCGTGCCGCTCGCATTGTTGAAGAAATCGTTGGCCATCAGGTTTTCTCCGGCCCAGTCAAAAATCAGGTTGCCGTGAAAATTGTTGGTTCCCGACTTCGTCACCATGCTCACGTTTGAGCCCGCCAGCGTTCCGTACTTGGCGCTGTAGCCGTTGCTCACCGTGGTCACTTCCTGCACGTCGTTAATGCCCAGCAGCAGGTTGGTCGCGCCGCCGTTGGTGTTGTTGTTGTACGGGTCGATGTCTTCCATGCCGTCCAGCGTGTACATGTTCGAGCTGGTCGGCATCCCGTCTACCGACGGGAAAAAGCTGCCGGTATTCACCGCCCCCGGCTGCAGTTGCGCCAGGTCATAAATATCGCCGCCCGGTATCGGCAGCTCGCGCACCTGCTTTTCGCTGATCGTGCTGGCCACGTTGCCATTCTGGGTTTGCAACAGCGGCGGCGCTGCGCCCACTTCGACCGTTTGCGTGCTTCCCGCCAGCGCCAGCTTCAACGCCCCTGAGGACACCTGTCCCAACTCCACCAGCACACTGCGCTGCGCTTTTGCGAAGCCGGTGGCGTTAACCGTCAACGTATACGTGGCCGGCGCCAGCAGGGGCAGCACATAATTCCCGTGCGCATCGGTCCTGGCCATATGCGCCGCTCCTGTGCCGCTATTGATCGCCACCACGGCGGCATTCGGTACGGCAGCGCCGCTGGGGTCGGTAATCATTCCAGAAATGCTGCCCGTCGTGCTCGCTTGTGCCCACAGCCGCTGCCCCAGACCCATCAGGCCAACCGCCATAAGCAGAACAAAACCCGATTTTAAGATCCGCATCACTATCCTCCGTGACCCGCGGCGCCCCATGGCCGCCATCGTCGCACATCTATCCACTCCGGTAGCCAATTTAATTCAAACGCTCCGCCATGACGGGGTCATCAACTGTGCAACACTCCAGCGTCATTACAAGGGCAGCCCCGGTCGATACTGGAAACTCGAGACTTAGTACCTATTGATGTAAACTGTCGGTTCAACCTGGAGGATCTTTCATGTCGGTTCGCGCCCTTCGTCTGGCCGCCTTTACTTTCCTCGGTTTCTCGGTTGCGGCCTTCGCGCAAGTCAACCCCAAGCTCTACGCCGGTCTGCAGTGGCGCGACATTGGGCCCCATCACGGCGGCCGTATCTCCTCCGTCAGCGGCGCCATGGGCACCGGCCAGACCGGCGTCTTCTATGCCGGCCTGCCGCAGGGCGGCCTCGAAAAAACCACGGACGCGGGCGTGACCTGGCAGTTCATCTTCGACGGTTTCAAAAACGTCAACAGCGTCGGCGCCGTGCAGGTTGCCCCCTCCAATCCCGACATCGTCTACGCCGGCACCGGCGACTCCATCGGCGGCAGTGACGGCGATGGCATGTACAAATCCACCGACGCCGGCAAGACCTGGAGCCACGTCGGCCTGGAGAACACCGTCAAGATCAACCGCATCCTGATCTCACCCACCGACCCCAACGTCGTGCTGGCCTCGACCCAGGGCGACGCCACCCGCACCGGCCGCGGCGTCTTCCGCTCCACCGATGGCGGCCAGACGTGGACCAACGTTCTCGACCCCAAGGGCTTCAACGGCACCCGCGCGCTTTCCTACGCCTTCGACGATCCCAACGTCATCTTCGCCGCCACCCAGGGCAGCGGCGGCTTTCGCTTCGGTCCGCCCCGCCCCGGCGCGCCCAAGCCCAAACCCGCCGAGCTCTACAAATCCACCGACGGCGGCCAGACCTGGACCCAGATCACTACCATCCCCAGCCTCCCCGAGCAGATCGGCGTTGCTGTCGCCATGCATACCCATGCCCAGCGCGTCTTCATCATCGGCAACAGCGTCGATCACGGCTCCGGCCTGTTCCGCTCCGATGACGGCGGCCAGACCTGGACGCACATGGATCCGCACGACGCCCGCATCTCCAACGGTCAGGGCGGCTACAACTGCGGCGTCTACGTCGGTTCGCAGAATCCCAACGTCATCTACACCATCTCCACCGCCCTCTATCGCTCGACCGACGGCGGCAATACCTTCGAACCCTTCAAGGGCGCGCCCGGCGGCGAAGACGCCCACATCATGTGGGTCGATCCCAACAACGGCAGCCGCATGGTCGTCGGCTTCGATCAGGGCGCCGGCGTCACTCTCAACAACGGCGACACCTGGAGCACCTATTACAGCCAGACCATCGGCCAGCTCTACCACATCACCACCACCAATACCTACCCCTACTGGGTCATCGGCTCGCAGCAGGATACCGGCGCCGTCATGGTCCGCAATCGCAGTGACTACGGCGAAATCAATCACGACTGGGCGCCCTTCCCGTCTTCCGAATTTGGCCGCCTCACCGTTTCGCCCACCAACCCCAACATCGTCTATGGCGTCGGTTACGGTCCCGGCGGCGGCGGCAACGGTTTAATTAAGATTGATATCGCTACGGGCGACTGGCAGAACGTCGCGCCCAACTTCGGCGTCAACGAAGAAAAATTCCATCAGGGCCGCGACTTCCCCAAGCATTTCGATACCGCCTTCCATCCGGATGCCCTCTACGTCGGCTACCAATGCCTGATGGAGTCCACCGACGGCGCCATGAGCTGGAAAGTCGTCAGTCCCGACCTCACCACCACCCAGGATCAACCCGCGATCGTCTGCGGCGCGCCCGAGCCCAAGCCCGCCCACGCGGCGCCGCCCAGCCCCTTCGGCCCGCGCGGCAACTCCATCAACGACTTCTCCATCTCCACCGCCAAAAAAGGCGTCATCTGGACGGTCAGCAGTAACGGCCAGATCTTCAACACCATGGACGGCGGCAAGCACTGGACCAACGTCAGCAACATCCCCGGCGCTGAGCACGTCAACTTCCTCAACATCCAGGCCAGCCATCAGAATCCGGAAGCCGCCTACATCGCCGGCCGCCTCGGCAGCAGCCGCGGCGCCCCGCAGGGTATTGCGCCTGCCGATGACGATGTGCCCCTCATCTGGCGTACCCTCGATGGCGGCAAAACCTGGACCAAAATTGTCAACGGCCTGCCCAGCGATCAGCGCACCGGAAGCTGGGTCAACGTGGTGCGCGAAGATCCCTACCAGGCGGGGCTGCTGTTCTGCGGCACCGAATCGGCCGTCTACGTCTCCTTCGATGACGGCAGTAACTGGCAGTCTCTGCAGAACAACATGCCCACCACCTCGATCCGCGATCTGGTGTTCCACACCTTCAATCACGAAAACGACATCGTGGTTGCCACCTATGGCCGCGGCGTCTGGGTGCTGGACGACTACACGCCCCTGCGCGAAATCGCCGCCCACGCCTCCGCCATCGCTTCCGCTCCGGCCTATCTGTTCTCACCCGGCGACGCCATCCGCTCCCGCGTCAACGTCAACTGGGATCAACCCACCGAGCCTTGGGAGCATTACGCCCAGAACCCGCCCTACGGCGCCATCATTTATTACCATCTGAGCCAGCCACCCTCCGGCCCCATCTCGCTGAGCATCTTTAACTCCGACGGCGCCCTCGTCAACACCATCAGCAGCACCTTGCCGCCGGCCATCACCGGCGCCGCGTATCCCGACTACTGGCTGGCCACACCCCAGAGCCGCGCCCTTTCGACCGCCGCCGGCACCAGCCGCTTCGCCTGGAACCTCGACTACGCCGCTCCGCCCGCTTTCCAGACCGATCTGGAAAACCAGATGAACTCGGTCGAGCATGAAACCACCCAGGGTCCCAAAGGCCCGCAGGTCATCCCCGGCGTGTATACCCTCAAACTCACCGTTGACGGCCAGACCTATACCCGCAAACTCACCGTCATCAACGACCCCCGCATCGGCCAAAGCCCCGAACTGATGGCCGCCCTGCGCGCCCAAATGAAGCTGACGCTGAACGCCTATCACGCCATGACCGGCAGCTACGACGGCCACGCCGCCGCCGCCGCGGCCGAAGCCCAGGTCACCGCCCTTACCCAGCAGGCCAATCTGCCTTCCGCGGTCGCCTCGCAGGCCAAGGATGTGCAGACCCAGCTCCAGGCCATCGCCGGAAAAGTTGAAACCGGCTTCTTCTTCCGCCGCGGCCCGGCTCCCAAACCCGGCGCCCTGCGCTCGTTTGTGGACGCCAACAACGGTTTCAACACCCTCGTCAGCATGATGCAGGTCGGCCTCGATATGGCCCCCACCCCGGCCCAGATCGCCACCTGGGAAAGCGACTGCCGCAATTACGACCGCACCGTCGCCGCCTGGAACACCATGCGCGCGAAGACGCTGGTTGCCTTCAACCGCACCCTCAGCCAGAACCATCTGCAGCCCATCACCATCTCCCCCAACTCCATTGCTGACCCGAGCTGCAGCTTTAAACCCTGAAACAAATCCCACGCGGGGCCGCGCCGTTGGCCCTGTGGGTGCGAAAGGCCGCGAACCTCACGATCCTTCCAGCTCGCCACCATTCACCGCAAAGCCTTAGCGCCGCAGTCAAAATGCGGAGTCCGACATCACCGCTGACCACTTACCGCTGTTGTTTGTGACCCGATTCGTGAGATACTACCCTAGAGGATTTTCACTCAGCAGTCGATCCATAGATGTGTATGCGCCGATCAGGCTCCCCCCTCCTGACCCTGGCAATGTCGCTGGCGTGCACTCTTGCGCTCGGCTTGCCCCTTGCGTCCGCGCAGTCCCCTGCGCTGGCGGTCCCGACTGTTCTCAGCCTGCCTGCGCCGTCTACTTTCACCCCCAGCGGGGGCGTCGCCCTCGATGCCGGCGGCAACATCTACTTTTCCGGATCCACCCGCACTGCCGGCCAGTTCCTCTGGTCCTACAACCGCCTCACCGGCCAACTTAGCCCGGTCGCTTCCGGCTCCTCCATCGCCTCCGCCCAATCCCTCGCCACCGACCGCCAGGGCAACCTCTACGTCGCCGACGCGACCGCCAATAAAATCTGGAAAGTCACCCCCGCCGGCGCCGTCAGCGCCCTCGCCTCGACCTCCTCGGGTGCGCCCGCGCTCGCACTCGCCATTGATCCCGACGGCGATCTCCTCTTCGCCACCAGCACCGAAGTCTTCGAGATCGCTGCCGCCAACGGCATCCCCGGCGCCGGCGCCCCTCAGGTCATCGCCGGCGGCGGTCCCTCCGCCCTAAGCAACGGCACCATCAAGAGCAAGCAAGCCACCGATCTCCGCCTGCAACCCTCGGGCGTTGCCACCGATGCCGCCGGCAATATCTATATCGCACTGGTTCAGAACGAAATCGTCGCCAAACTCGCCGGCGGCAAGCTCCAGATCGTCGCCGGCCAGCTCAATCAGTCGAGTGGCGGCGGCAACGGCAAGGGCGGCAAGGGCGACGACGACAATCACGGCCAAAACTACAACGGCAACAACAATAACTCCTCCAACAACGGCGACGGTGGTCCCGCCACCAGCGCCTACCTGTACGGCCCCCGGGCCATCACCGCCGATAGCGCCGGCAACCTCTACATCGCCGAAAACAACGGCCTCGATATCCGCGAAGTTTACGCTTCCACGGGCGTCATCGTCACCCTCGCCGGCGACGGCAATCAGGCCCGCCGCGCCGGGCAGGGCGATGGCGGCCTCGCTTCCCAGGCCGAGTTCCTCAACGCTTCCGCGCTTGCTATCGGTCCTGCCGGCGATCTCTTCGTGTCCGACGCCGGCAGCAGCACCGGCACCATCCGTGAAATTACCGCCCGCGGCGATTTCCCCGCGACGGCCGTCGGCGCGGCCAGCGCCTCGCAAACCCTTGCCATTCAGCTAACCGCCTCCCAGAGGGCTACCCAGATCACCGTCACAGGCAACGGTTTCACCCTAAGCACGGTGCAGGGCTGTACGCTCGGCGCGCAGGTCTGGGGCTTCAGCTTCAACGGCGGCAATCCCGCCGGCACCGTCTGCCTCGTCCCCATCACCTTTACACCCAGCGCCGCCGGCCTGCAGACCGGCGCGGTCACCATCTCCGACAACGGCCAGAACCCCGTCAGCTTCCCGCTCACCGGCATCGGACTCGGCCCCGAAGTCATGATCCAGCCGCCGCAGGCCGCTACGTTGCCTGGCGAAAACATCCCCAGCCTCGCCGGCGCTCTCGCCACCGACGGCTTCGGCAATCTCTTCGTCCTCGCCCGCCCGGGCGGGAGCACGCAGCCCGTCTACGACTACAAGCTCCAGTCCCACTCTCAAGCCAGCTTCGCCGGCTCCGGCATCGCTGGCGCTTACAACGGCCCCGGCTCCGGCGGCGACGGCGGTCCCGCCTCTGCCGCCAGCTTCCAGAACCCCAGCGCCCTCGCTGCCGACGCCGCCGGAAATCTCTTCATCGCCGACACCGGCGACCACGCCGTGCGCGAAGTCAGCGCCGCCACCGGGAACATCGTGACCTATGCCGGCAACGGCAAGTCCGGCAACAAGGGTGACCTTGGCCCCGCCCTCAGCGCCCAGTTGAATGCGCCCGCGGCCGTCGCCGCCGGACCCTTCGGCAACCTCTTCATCAGCGATAGCGGCAACAACAACATTCGCAAGGTCTTTGCCTCCAGCGGCGCCATTACCACGCTGGTGGTCCAGCTCGATCACCCGGGCGCGCTTGCCGCCGATACCCAGGGCGATCTCTACTTCCTCAATCACAACGGCGCCCAGCTCGAGGAATGGATCGCCGCGACCCAATCCGTCGTCACCCTCGCCGGCTCGACTACCGCCGGCTTCGCCGATGGCGCTGCCGCCAGCGCGCTGTTCAATCAGGCCAGCGCCCTCGCCGTCGATGCCGCCGGGGATGTCTACATCGCCGATCAGGGTAACGACCGCGTCCGGCTCTATTCGCCCGCTTCCCAAACCGTCTCCACCGTCTATCAGGGCAAAGCGCCCGCGGGCGTCGCCATCGGCCAGGACGGCACTGTTTACGTCAGCATCGCCGACAGCAACGGCACCCAGGGTCTGCAGGCGCTCACCTCTTCCACCGCGATGGCTCCCCTCAGCGCCGTCGTCAACTCCACCAGCCCCGCCGGTACCGCGGTGCTGCGCAATGCCGGTAACCAACCGCTCAATTTCTCCGCCCTCACGGTCAGCGGCGCCGGCTTCGCTCTTGCCGCCGCGCATGACGCGCAAGCCTGCACGGCCTCTTCCGGCAACACGCTCGCTGCCGCCGCCACCTGCAGTCTCGACGTCACCTACACCGCCGCCACAACCGTGGGTTCCGTCAGCGGCACGCTTTCGCTCACCGATAACGCCCCCAACTCGCCCCAGTCTGTCGCCCTCACCGGAACCACCACCGCCACGCAGCCCACCAAGCTCGTCTTCAGTCCGGCTCCGCCCGCTGCGACGACCTCCGCTCTGCCCTCGCTCACCGTCCTGCTCGAAGACAGCAACGGCCACCAGACCACCAGCACCGATAGCCTCGTCGCCGTCCTCTCCGGCCCCAGCAGCTTCACCCACACCCTGGCTGCCGTCGCCGCGGTCAACGGCTCGGCCACCCTCGATCTCACCGGCGTCTCGCTTCCCGTCGCCGGCGCCTACAGCATCACCGTCTCCGACTCCACCAATCCCGAAGTCACTTCCGCCCAGGTCACGATCACCGTCTCCGCGCCCGGCAGCGGCGGCTCGCACATGCCACCGCCGCCGAAGATCACGCTTCCGCCGCTCACCTTCACGTTCTCGCAGACCGCCGCCGTCGCCGCCATCCAGGTCTACACCCAGGGCGTCACCGGCATGGATTACACCCGTGACACCTCCACACCGGGCACTTGCATCCTCAAGACCTACAGCCCGGGCCAGAGCTGCACCGTCATTGTCGACTTCCAGCAGACCGCGGTCGGTCCGCGCGCCGGCGCTGTCGTCCTCTTCGACGCCAACAACCACGCCCTGCAGACGCAGTACCTCAGCCAGACCGGCACCGGCGCTCTCACCACCTTCGATACCGCGCCCGTGCCCGATCCCGTCCAGCCCGCCTTCGACAACTCCACGCTCCAGCTCGCCCCCGTCCAGCTCGCCCTCGATCCGGCCGGTGACATGTTCGTCGCCGATCTGCGTGGCAACGATGTGACCGAGCTCCAACCCTCCTCGCCCGGCGGCGCGATCAATACTTCTAATCCCATCGCTCTGGGCGCCAACATCAACACCTGGGGCCTGCCGATCCAGGGCGTCGCGCTCGACGGCGCCGGTAATCTCTATCTCCTCTATCCCGACGCCGTCTACGAGGTCCCCAACGAAAACGGAACCTTAAGTTCGGCCGACTACACCACCGTCGCGCAAGTCAACCTCTGGTCCGGCCATTGGCTCAGCAGTATCGCGGCCGACGGTCAGGGCAACGTTTACGTCGCCGACCTCTTCGCCGGCCTGTTCAAAGCCGCGCCCGGCTCCAACACCCTGCAGCAGATCGCCAGCGACGTGCTGCCCTACGGCGCCGCGCTCGTCACCGCCGACGCCGCGGGCAATCTGTTCGCCAGCGACGGCGTCTGCAATGTATTCAAGATCTCCGCCAGCGGCTCCGATTCCAAAGTCGTTCCCAGCCCCGGCCCGGGCTCGCTGCTCTGCTACTCCGGCCTCGGCACCGATGCCGCCGGGGATTTGCTCCTGGCCTCCAACGCTACCGTTCAGATCTATGAGATCCGGCCCGACGCCAGCCAGACCGTCATCGCCCAGGCGCCCAGCGGCCACTTCGTCTTCGCGCCCCTGTTCGACAGTTCCGCCAACGTCTACTACGACGACTTCGTCCGCACCGGCGGCCTGCTCTCCGGCACCAACACGAATACCGTCGAGAAAGTCACCCGCTCCGCGCCCAGCATCATCTTCGGCAACGTCACTCAGGGCAATCCCAATTCCCAGGTTTCCGTCACCATGGCCAATGCCGGCAACCTGAACCTGCAAGTCTCCAGCCTGCAACTCGGTGGCAACGATCCCAGCGTCTTTTCCTTCGCGCCCGCTGCCAGCAACGGCTGCTCCACCGCCTCACCGGTGAATCCGGGCACGGCCTGCGAATTCCTCGCCACCTTCACTCCCAGCATTCCCGGCGCCGCCTCCGCCACCGAAACCATCACCGACAACACCCGTCCGTCGCCCCACGTGTTGCCCTTGAATGGCAACGGCAACGGCGTCGACAACGCCGCGAAGGTCGCCTTCACCAGCACCTTGCCCGCCGGCCTCACTGCCCCCGCGCCGCTCGGCAACATCACCGTCCAGGTCGAAGACGCCGCCGGCAACATCATCACCGGCTCCGACGGCATCACTGTCACCGTCACCGGCAGCGGCCAGACCCTCACCGCCACCGGCACCGCCGGCCAGCCCATCACCCTCGGTACCGTCACCAACGGCGGCATCTACACCCTCACCGCCACCGACACCAGCGAAACCAATCTCGCCCCCGCGATCGCAACGATCTATGTCGCCGCGCCCGCCATCGCCGTCGGCCAGTCTTCCGCCAGCGGCCAGAGCGGCAGCGCTGGCGTGGTCCAGATCGCCGACTTCTCCTTCGGCACCTCCCGCGAAACCGTCAGCAGCATCACGGTTACCACCCTCGGCGCCACCGGTCAGGACTTCACCCGCGATCCTTCCGATACCGGCGCCGGCGCCTGCGCCACCGGCGCCAATTATCAGAACGCCGCTTGCACCGTGATGGTCGACTTCAAGCCTGCCGCGCCCGGCTTGCGCGCCGGCGCGGTCACTGTCACGACCAACACCGGCACGCACACCCTCTACATCAGCCGCATGGCCACCGCCCCGCTGGTGACCGTCGATGTGCCCACGCCCGCGCCCGTCGTCGTCGCCACCAACGTCGATGCCTCCAGCCTCGCCCTTGACGGCGGCGGCAACCTGTACCTCACCGACCCCGTCCACGCCACCGTCCTTGAGCAGCAGAATCCGGCGCAGTGCACCAGCAACTGCCAGACGCAGATTTCCGCCGGTTCCTGGTCCAAACCCTCCGGCATCGCCGTCGACGGCGCCGGCAATCTCTACGTCGCCGACCAGGGCAGCGGATTGGTTGAGGGCCTCGCCACCGGGACCAGCAAGCTCACGCCGCTCCAGCATTTCGGCGCGAACACCGTGCCCATCGCCGTTGCCGTCACCGGCAGCGGCATCGTCTACGCCGGCAACAACACCGCGCAAAGCCTCGCGGCCGCCTGCGCAATGAACTCGAGCTGCTCTGCTCCGGCCACCGTCACTGGCCTCGGGGCCAATCTCACCTCGATCGTTGCCGACGCCTCCGGCAATCTTTATTTCCCCGGCTCGGGTGCTGTAGAAAAACTTGCCGCCGGCGCCACCAGCCCGACGGCGCTGGCCACGGGCTTCACCGGTCCGCTCAGCCTTGCGGTGGACGCCGCCGGCGATGTCTACGCCCTCGACTCCGGCGCCGGCACGCTCACCGAAATTTTCCCGAGCGGCACCAAGGCGACGCTCGTCACCGGCCTGACTCCGGCAACTTCGCTTGCCGGCCTCACCATCGATGGCTTTGGCAACATCTACTACGCCAATCTCGCCGCCAACGAAGTCGTCGAAATCGAGCGCTCCAGCACCACCACCCTGCCCATCGCCACCGTCTCGCTCAGCACCAGCTACGGCACCGCGGGCCAGGGTACGTTCTCCGTCTCCAACTCCGGCAATGCCGTCCTCAACCTGACGAGCGTCGCCATTTCCGGCACCGGCTTCAGCCAGAACGCCGCCGCCACCAACTGCTCGACCTCGCTTGCCTCCGGCCTGGCCTGCACCGAAGCCGTCACCCTCGGCGCCACCACCCCTGCCGGCAGCTACACCGGCGCCGCCACGCTCGCCGACAACTCGCTCAACGCCACGGTCTCGCAGTCCGTCACCCTCACCGGCTCCGTTACCGGCGGCACGCAAACCATTACCTTCCCCAACCCTGCCGGTCTCCTCTACGGCAGCTCGGTCACGCTCGCCGCCACCGCCAGCTCCGGTCTGCCCGTCTCCTACGCCATCGCCGCCGGCGGCACCGGCACGGGTACGCTCACGACCACCGGCGGCGTCACCACCCTGGCCGCCACCAAGGCCGGCACCATCAACGTCACCGCTTCGCAGACCGGCAGCAGCTCCTATACCGCCGCCAAGCCGGTCACCGTGACCATCACCGCCGCCCCCGTCCCATTGACGATCACGGCGGCCAGTGTCTCGGTGACTTACGGCGGTACGCCCAGCTATACCAGCACCGTGACCGGCTCGCTCGTCGGCAACGACGCGATTACCGAGACCTACGCCACTTCGTCCGCCAACGGTGTCTACACCACCACCAGCTCCGCCGGCAGCACTTTCACCATCACGCCCACCGCCGTTGCCGGCGCTAACACGCTGCTGTCGAACTACGACCTCACCATCGCGACCGGCGCGCTGACCGTCAATAAAGCCACCCAGACGATCAGCTTCACCGCGCCCACCACCCCGCTCAACTACGGCGGCTCCGTACAGCTCCACGCCACCGGCGGCGGCTCGACCCAGCCGGTCACCTTCAGCACCAGCGGCGGCGCCACCATCGCCACGGCAAACGGCGTGACCACGTTGACCGCGACCGCAGCCGGCAGCATCTCCGTCACCGCCTCCCAGGCCGGCGACACCAACTACCTTGCTGCGACCCCGGTCACCGTGACGCTCACTGCCGCTCCGGTGGCGCTCACCATCGCGGCCAGGAGCGAGTCCATTGCCTATGGCGCAACGCCTTCGTACACCAGCACCGTCACCGGCACGCTGGTGAGCACGGATGCGATCACCGAGACCTACGCCGCGCTTTCCACCGTCAATCAGGCCCCCTACACCACCACCAGCGCGCCCGGCACCTTCACCATCACCCCCACCGCCGTCGCGGGAACCGGCACGCTGCTTTCCAACTACACCATCACCCTCCAGCCCGGCACGCTTACCGTCACCCAGGGCTCCCAGACCACGAACTTCTCGCCGTCCACCTCCATGCTCTACGGCGATCATCAGATCCTCAGCGCTACCACTAGCTCACAGCTCCCGGTAACCTTCGCGGTCGCCAACGGCACCGGTACCGCGGCCTTAGCCACTGTCAATGGCGTGACCACGTTAACCGCAACCAAAGCCGGTACCTTCACCGTGACCGCCTCGCAAGCGGGCAACACCGACTACACCGCTGCCACGCCCGTCGCGGTGACCATCACCGCCGCTCCGGTGCCGCTGACCATCACTGCGGCTAACGTCTCGGTTGCCTACGGCGCGACGCCTTCGTACACCAGCACGGTGACCGGCACGCTGGTGGGTACAGATGCGATCAGTGAGACCTACGCCACCTCTTCGGCGAATGGTCCGTACTCGACCACGAGCGCGGCGGGCACGAGCTTCACCATCACGCCCACCGCGGTTGGCGGCACGAACACTCTGCTCAGCAACTACGACATCGCGATTAAGACCGGCACGCTGACGGTGACGACGGCGACCGCCTCTGCCATAACCTTCACCGGCCCGACAACCTCGCTCCGCTATGGCAGCTCAGTTGCCCTCAGCGCGAGCGGCGGGATCCCGAACGTGCCCATCACCTTCGCGGTGACCAACGGCACCGGCGCCGCGACGGTCGCCACCTCGGGCAGCACGACCACGCTGACGGTGACTAAGGCGGGCACGTTCTCGGTCACGGCGTCCCAGGCGGCCAGCAGCAACTACTCGACCCCGGCCGCGATCACCGTAAACTTGACCGCTGCACCGGTTCCGCTGACCATCACTGCGGCTAACGTCTCGGTTGCCTACGGCGCGACGCCTTCGTACACCAGCACGGTGAGCGGGGCGCTGGTGGGTACGGATGCGATCAGTGAGACCTACACCACCTCCTCGGCCAACGGCACGTACTCTACCACGAGCGCGGCGGGCAGCACCTTCACCATCACGCCCGCCGCGGTGGCGGGTACGAACACGCTGCTGTCGAACTACGACATCACCAATAAGACCGGCACGCTGACGGTCACGACGGCGACGGCCCCGGCCATCGTCTTCGCCGGCCCCATGGTCCCGCTAAGCTACGGCAGCTCGGTCGCGCTCTCGGCCTCGGGCGGCATCCCGAACGTGTCCATCACCTTTGCGGTGACCAACGGCACCGGCGCGGCCAGGGTCGCAACTTCGGGGAGCACGACCACACTGACGGTGACCAAGGCGGGCACGTTCTCGGTCACGGCGTCCCAGGCGGCCAGCAGCAACTACTCGACCCCGGCCGCGATCACCGTAAACTTGACCGCTGCACCGGTTCCGCTGACCATCACCGCGGCTAACATCTCGGTCGCCTACGGCGCGACGCCTTCGTACACCAGTACGGTGAGCGGGGCGCTGGTGGGCACGGATGCGATCAGTGAGACCTACGCCACCTCTTCGGCCAACGGAGCCTACACCACCACGAGCGCGGCGGGCACGAGCTTCACCATCACGCCCACCGCGGTTGGCGGCACGAACACGCTGCTGTCGAACTACGAGATCACTCTGAAGACCGGCACGCTGACGGTCACGACGGCGACGGCGCCCGCCATCACCTTCACCGGCCCCACGACCTCACTGAGCTACGGCAGCTCGGTCGCGCTCTCGGCCTCGGGCGGCATCCCGAATGTGCCCATCACCTTTGCGGTGACCAACGGCACTGGCGCTGCGACGGTCGCCACCTCGGGCAGCACGACCACGCTGACGGTGACTAAGGCGGGCACGTTCTCGGTCACGGCGTCCCAGGCGGCCAGCAGCAACTACTCGACTCCGGCCCCGGTCACGGTCCCGCTGACCGCTGCACCGGTGCCGCTGACCATCACCGCGGCTAACATCTCGGTCGCCTACGGCGCGACGCCTTCGTACACCAGCACGGTGACCGGCACGCTGGTGGGCACGGATGCGATCAGTGAGACCTACGCCACCTCCTCGGCCAACGGAGCCTACTCGACCACGAGCGCCGCCGGCAGCAGCTTCACCATCACGCCCACCGCGGTGGCGGGCGTGAACACGCTACTGTCGAACTACGACGTCACCGTCAAGACCGGCACGCTGACGGTGACGACGGCGACCGCTCCAGCCATCACCTTCACCGGCCCGACGACCTCGCTCCGCTATGGCAGTTCAGTTGCCCTGAGCGCGAGCGGCGGCATCCCGACCGTGCCCATCACCTTTGCGGTGACCAACGGTACCGGCTCGGCCAGGGTCGCAACCTCGGGGAGCACGACCACACTGACGGTGACCAAGGCGGGCACGTTCACGGTGACCGCTTCCCAGGCTGCCAGCACGAACTACTCGACTCCGGCCGCGATCACCGTGAACCTGACCGCCGCGCCGGTTCCGCTGACCCTCACCGCGGCTAACGTTTCGGTGGCCTACGGCGGGACACCTGCGTACACGAGCACGGTGACGGGAACGCTGGTGGGCAGCGACGCGATCACTGAGACCTACACCACTTCCTCGGCGAACGGGTCCTACACGACGACGAGCGCGGCGGGGACGACGTTCACGATCACGCCTGCCGCCGTCGCGGGCACGAACACGCTGCTTTCGAACTACGCCATCACCATCAAGACGGGGACGCTGACGGTGACGACCGCGACCGCGCCGGCGATTGTGTTCACCGGGCCGAGCGGGCCGCTGAGCTACGGCAGCGCGGTGCAGCTCTCGGCGACGGGCGGCATTCCGAATGTGCCGATCACCTTCGCGGTGACCAACGGGACCGGAGCGGCGACCATCGCCACGGCTAGCGGCACGACGACGCTGACGGTGACCAAGGCGGGGACGTTCACGGTGACCGCTTCGCAGGCGGCGAGCGCGAACTACACGGCGCCGGCGGCGGTGACGGTGAACCTGACGGCGGCGCCGGTGGCGCTGACGATCACGGCGGCGGATGTGTCGGTGGCCTACGGCGGGACGCCTGCGTACACGAGCACCCTGACCGGGACGCTGGTGGGGACGGATGCGATCTCGGAGACCTATACCACCTCGTCGGCGAACGGGCCGTATACGACGACGAGCGCGGCGGGGACGACGTTCACGACCACGCCGGCGGCGGTGGCGGGGACCGGCACGCTGCTTTCGAACTACGCCATCACCATTAAGAGCGGCACGCTGACGGTGACGACCGCGGCGGCGGCGGCGATCAGCTTCACCGGGCCGAGCGGGCCGCTGAGCTACGGGAGCACGGTGACGCTCTCGGCGTCGGGCGGGATTCCGAATACGCCGATCACGTTTGCGGTGACCGACGGGACGGGGGCGGCGACGATCACGACGACCGGAGGCACGACCACGCTGACGGTGACCAGGGCGGGGACGTTCTCGGTGACGGCGTCGCAGACGGCGAGTGCGAACTACAGGGCGCCGGCTTCGGTGACGGTGAACCTGACGGCGGCGCCGGTGGCGCTGACGATCACGGCGGCGAACGTGTCGGTGGCCTACGGCGGGACGCCTGCGTACACGAGCACGGTGACGGGAACGCTGGTGGGCAGCGACGCGATCACTGAGACCTACACCACTTCCTCGGCGAACGGGCCCTACACGACGACAAGCGCGGCGGGTTCGACGTTCACCATCACGCCCAAGGCGGCGGCGGGGAACGGGACGACGAACCTGGCGAACTACACCATCACCTACCAGACGGGGACGCTGACGGTGACGACAGCGACGGCGGCGGCGATTGTGTTTACTGCGCCGGCGCAGAGTCTGAGCTACGGCGGCTCGGTCGCCCTGTCGGCGAGCGGCGGCATCCCCAACGTGCCGATCACGTTCGCGGTACCGGCAGGGCAGGGCACGATCACGCCGGGTCCGACGGACACGGCTACGCTGACGGCCAGCGTCGCCGGCACCATCGAGGTGACGGCGTCGCAGGCGGCGAGCGCCAACTACAAGGCGCCCTCGCCGGTTACCGTGCCGGTTACCGCCGCGCCAGCCGTACTGACCGCTACCGCGCAAAATGCCACCCGCATCTTCGGCGCGAGCAACCCGAGCTTTTCGACGGTGATCACCGGCTTCGTCAACGGTGACACGCAAAGCGTGGTCCACGGCACGGTGCAGTGGACCACGACCGCCGGACCCACCAGCGATGTGGGGCAGTACCCGATTACGGCCGGCAGCGAGGGCCTGAACGCAGCGAATTACACCTTCCACTATGTGGGCGGCACGCTGCAAATCACCCAGGCCGCGCAGACCGTCAACTTCAGCTCGATTCCGAACCACGCCCAGCAGGATCAGCCCTTCTCGATCCAGGCGTCGGCGACCTCGGGCCTGCCCCTTACGTTTACCATCACCGGTCCGGCGACGATCTCGGGTAACACCGTGACGCTTACTGGTGCGACGGGCACGGTGGCCATTACGGCGTCCCAGGCCGGCAACAATGACTACACCGCTGCCCCGAGCGTAACCCAAAGCTTCACGGTCGGTCAGGGCGTTTTCCTGAGCACTGCTGATCTGAACTTCGGCAGCGTCCAGATCGACCAGGTCTCGATCGCGCAGACCATCTTTGTCACCAACAGCAGCGACCGGGCCATTAGCGCCCTGCCCCAGATTCCGCCGGGCTTTACGTACAACGGCGATTGCTCGGCCTCGCTCGGCCCCAATCGCTCGTGCAGCGTGAACGTCAGCTTCGCACCGACCGCGATCGGTCCAGCCAACGGCACGGTGGTGATCATGGGCATGCAGGTCACGGTCGCCGGCATCGGCACGCAGCCGGGCCTCGAAGTCGGACCCACCGATATGATTTTCGGCTCGCAATTGGTCGGCTCCGTCAGCCCGACGCAGACGCTGACGGTCACCAATAACGGCTCCGCCAATCTGGTTCTGGCACCGGTTACCATCAGCGGCGACTTCCAGGAGACCAGTCAGTGCTCGACCACGAGGGTGCTCCGGCCCGGCGATTCCTGTCTGGTGAGCGTCAGCTTCGCTCCCTCGACTAAGGGCGACCGCAGCGGTACGCTGACCGTCACCTCCCGTGATGGCAGCCTCAGCGCGCAGGCCGCACTGAGCGGCACCGGTACTGTGCCCAGCGCGGTCAATGGCGCGATCCTCAATCCGGCCAACCTGTTCTTTGGGGGTGAGCCGGTCAATCAGCCCAGCCAGGCGCAGACGATCACCGTCACCAACCCCAACGCGAACGACGCCCTCGCGATTTCTTCCATCACCGCCAGCGGCGATTTCAGCGAAGTCACCAACTGCCCGCAGTCGTTGCCTGCCAACGGCGTTTGCGTTATCAACGTTACGGTGACACCCTCGACGGTCGGCTCGCGTACCGGCACCTTAACGGTTAACGACAACATCGGGTCTCACATTGTGGCCTTGTCCGCTCTCGGTCAGGCGGCCACGGCTGCGGTCTCGCCCACCCACCTGGCGTTTGGCAGCCAGCCGATTCCGGGCTCGAACCTCACCTACAACGGGACTGCGCAGATTGCCACCCTCGCCAATACCGGCTCGGCGGCGCTGGCCATCAAGTCCATCTCCGTCACCGGCGACTTCACTCAGACCAATACCTGCGGTTCGACCCTGGCGGCGAATTCGAGCTGCACCATTGCCATCACCTTCGCACCCTCGGCGCTCGGCCATCGCACCGGCACGCTGACGATTACCGATAACGCCGGGGGCGCAAGCTCGCAGCAGC
Organism: Acidobacteriota bacterium; assembly: GCA_004299485.1. Classification (NCBI taxonomy): domain Bacteria; kingdom Pseudomonadati; phylum Acidobacteriota; species Acidobacteriota bacterium. Next base: position 12,770 of record SCQP01000008.1, on the reverse strand, counting down.
AGGTGGCGGTCGAGGGCAATGGCAGCGTCAACGGCCTGGTGCTGGCGCCGCCGCTGTTGCGCTTCGGCACGGTGCCCGTCGGCCAGACCAGCGAATCGCAGACCAGCACGCTCACCAACGGCACGGGCCAGCCGATCACCGGCCTGACCATCACCGCTTCGGGAGAGTTCAGCGAAACCGACAACTGCGGCTCGACGCTGGCGAACGGGGCCAGTTGCCAGGTCACAGTCACGCTGACGCCGGCAATTTCGGGCGCAGCGACCGGTTCGATTACTTTCAACGGATCGTTCAACAACACCAGCGGCGCTCCGGGCGGCACGGAAACCGTCAGCAACTTCTTTGCGGAGTCTTATGAGATGCCGCACATGGAGCCGGCGCGGTATGTCATCGGCGCGGCTTCAACCTCCAGCTCCCTGGGTTTCCGCGTGCAGCCGCGGGTGCTGGCCGAGATGAATGCAATGCTCGCCGCCACGCGCACGCGCCGCGAGGCATCGCTGCCCCTGTTTGCGACGCTGAACGATCTGGCCACCGTGGCCCTGTCGGGCAGTGGCAGCAGCACGACGGCGAACAAGTCGGCGCCTTCGCTGCATGCTTCCCCGGGCATCATGAGCTGGTCGGCGGGCGAGGCGATCGGCCATTCGGGCACAGCGCAAACCATTACCATCACGAACTCCGGCCAGCAGGCGCTCACCGGGATGGTGATCTCTTCTTCCGCCGAGTTCCCGATCACGGCGAACCAGTGCGGCAGTGTCCTGGTGGGCGGGGCGAGTTGCTCGATCAGCGTCGCGTTTCAACCGAGTTCCACCGGGCCGCGCGCCGGGACGCTGTCGATTGCGGGAGGCGGAGGCGTTTCCGATCAGGTGCCGCTCAATGGCACGGGTAGCGATTTCACCATCGCGGCTGCCGGGGGCGCGCCGCTGCTCTCCGCGGGCAGCTCGGTGCAGATTCCGCTGTCGCTGAACTCTATTGCCGGCGATCAGCAGACGATTACCATGACGTGTTCGGTCTCCGGCGGCGCTACGTGCAGCGTGGCTCCGGCTTCGGTATCGATCGGTGGTCCGGCGGCGGTGATTGCACAGCTTACCGTGACTTCATCTGCGGCATCGGTGCCTTGGCCGGGAGCGGGCAATGGGCGCTGGCCCTGGGCGGTCGCCGCGGCGGCGCTGGTCGCACTGGCCCTGTGCTTCCTGCTGGCTGACGCGGACGAGCGGCGGCGGCGCTGGAAGGCGGCGATGATTGCGGGCGCGCTGACGTTCAGCGTTGCCTGCGGTGGCTTGGGCAATCCAGAGACGGCGAAAAAGGAAGAGCAGAATTCCATGCTCTCCGCCTCGGCCATGACGGCGACGGTGAACGCGGTATCGTCGACTGGGATGATGCACAATGTCACGCTGACCATTCCGGTCGGCGGGCTGCAAGTGCGCAATCACAATCAGCAGGATCAAAATCAGGGCCAGAACCCAGCCGGTACGACTACGCCGCCGCCGGCGAGCAATGTCCCGAATACCTCGGTTATTCCTGCCGAGCCGGAGAAATCATCGACCCCTGCAGTAACCAGCAATCCTGCAGCGCCTGGCGCCAAGCTGGCGCAGAACTGCGTTGAGACCAAAAAGGGCGCAGAGACCAAGGCGCCGTCTGAGGCCTCCAAGAATGGCCAGGACAAGAACAAGCCTGCCAACAATTGCCCTCCGGTTGCGCCCAAGGCAAAGAAGCCTCCCGGCTCTCCTGGCGGCGGCGGTAGTGACTCGGGTCTGCGCGCAAGACTCTGACAAGACTCTAAAGTGACCCGCGATGCGGGGATATACTGTACACTATGGCCCGAGACGGGGAGTCACCACTTCCACCGGATGAGCTGCCTACCTTAGCAGGAGATTCTGCGCCCAGCGGCGTCGACTCTGACGCGCCCACGCTCGTCCATGTGGATGCGGATGCGCCCACGCTTGCCGCAGGTTCGCAGGCGGCGGCTGAGGCTGCACCCGCGCGCGTCAAAATTGGCAACTACTCCATCCTGGGCCGGCTGGGTGAGGGCGGCATGGGGGTGGTGTACGAGGCGATGCAGGAAAACCCGCATCGCGTCGTGGCGCTGAAAATCATCCGCGATGCTTTCGCCGGCGCGCAAGCGGTGCGCATGTTCCAGCGCGAGGCGCAGGTGCTGGGGCGGCTGCGCCACCCGGGGATTGCGGCGATCTATGAATCCGGGCGCACGCCGGATGGGCAGCATTTTTTTGCCATGGAACTGGTGCGCGGGCTGCGGCTGGATGAGTACCTGCGGCAGCATGCGGAGGAAGATCTGCCGCAGCGGGCGCGCGTCCGCCTGCGGCTGGATCTGTTTCTACTGCTCTGTGATGCGGTCAGCTATGCGCACCAGCGCGGCGTGATCCACCGCGACCTCAAACCCGCCAACGTGCTGGTGCAGGAACCGGAAACCAAAACGGTGAGCATCTCTGGCCAGGCGGCTGCGGTGAAGGTGCTCGACTTCGGCTTGGCACGCTTGACCGAGGAGGAGGGCGAAGGGCCCAGCCCGGCGACGCTGCCGGGCGCGGTGCAGGGAACCGTGCCCTATATGAGCCCGGAGCAGGTGCGGGGGCAGAGCGAACTGGTGGATGTGCGCAGCGACGTCTACGCGCTGGGCGTAATGCTGTACGAAATGCTGGCCGGCGAGCTTCCCTATGATTTGCGCCGCGCCAGCCTGCTTGACGCGGCGCGGATCATCTCGGAAACGCCACCGCGCCCGCTGCCAGCGGCGCTGGCCAAGACCCCCATCGGCCGCGACTTATCCGTGATTGTCCGCAAGGCGCTGGAAAAAGATCCGCAGCAACGCTACCAGAGCGTGGCGGCACTGGGCGAGGACATCCGCCGCGCCTGCGACGACCGGCCCATCCTGGCGCAGCCGCCCAGTTCCATGTATCAGATCCGCAAGCTGGTGGCGCGGCATCGGGTGGGCGTGGCCTCGGCGGCGGCGGTGATTGCGCTGCTGGTTATGTTTGCCGTGGGTATGGCGATTGCCGCCCGGCGCATCGCCACGCAGCGCGACCGCGCCAATCGTTCGGCGCAGGTGGCGCAGCAAGTCTCCGGCTTTTTGGTCAATTTGTTCCAGGCCTCCAACCCCAACCAGGCGCGCGGCAAAACCGTCACCGCCCGCGAGCTGCTCGATACTGGCGCGGCCAGCATTCAAAAGGACCGCGCCATGGATCCGGAGGTCAAGGCCTCACTCCTCGGCACCATTGGCGCCGCCTATTCCAGCCTGGGCTTCTTCAAGACCGCCGAGCCGATGCTGCAGGCCTCACTCGCCGTCCGCACGCGCCTGTTCGGCTCCGGCAGCAAACCCGTCGCGGATTCCCTGCGGGATCTGGGCCTGCAAGCGCTGGCTCGGGGCGATGACAAGGATGCAGTTCAGTACTATCAGCAGGCGCTCGCCATTGATCAGCGTATCGAGGGACCTTCCAACAGCGATGTCGCCGCGCTGCTCAATGGCATCGGCACTGCGCTGTATCAGCGCGGCATGTTGCCCGAGGCGCAATCGTACTTCCAGCGTTCGCTGGCGATGCGCATTAAACTTGATGGACCCGACAGTCCCAAGCTGATTCCCATGCGCGCCAACCTAGCCGAGATCGCCGCGACGCAGAAGAACTACGCCGTCGCCGCCTCTCAGTTCCAGAAAGATCTGGAGCTCGCCGACAAGGTGTACGGCCCCGACGCGCCGGTGGTCTCGCAGCTTGAGAACAACCTCGGCGCCGTGATGTTCATCGAGAAAAAATACGATCAGGCCGAAGGCTACTACCAGCAGGCGCTGGCGCTCAATCGCAAATTGCTGGGCAACCAGCATCCCGAGATCGGTCTCAATCTGGCCAACATCGCCCAGGTGCAGGACGCGAAGGGAGACTTGGCTGCCGCCGCGGCAACCTTCCAGCAGGCACTCCAGATTTTGAGCGCCAAGGTGCCCGCCACCGACTACAGTTTGCGCTTTGTGGATTTAAACCTGGGTTCGGTGCTCGTGCGCCTGGGCGGGACCAAAAACCTGCTCACCGCCGAAGGTCTGCTGCGGACCGCTCTTACCGCCGACGAGCAAACGCTGCCGGCCGGCTCCTGGGATATTGCAGATGTGCAAAGCGAATTCGGTGGCTGCCTGCTCGCCCAGGGCAACCTGCGCGCGGCCGAACCGCTGCTGGTGGATAGCTTCCCGACGCTCCAGGCCAAGCTCGGCGCCAATGATCCGGTCGCGATTACGCGCGCGCTGGGCCGCCTGGTGGCGCTGTACGAGGGCTTGCATCAGCCCGCCCAGGCGCGCCATTATGCGCAACTGTTGACTGGCGCGGGGCCGGGCGTGGCTGCGCCACGCCACCCGCTTGGCGCCCGGCCGGGCCGGGGGCCCCGGAGGCCCCGACCCGGCCGGGGCGTTGGCCAAGGCGAGCCACAGATGAGGGGCGAGTTGGGCGATCCGCGATCAGCTTTCAGCCATCAGTGATCAGCTTTTGCCGTCCTGGGACGAAGCGCGGCTTCTCCACGCTCTCTAACCAATAAGCCGGTGGCCAGGGCGGTGGCGATGCCCGTCCATGCGGCTCACAACGGCGTCCAGGGCGAGCACGCTTAGCGCCAAGCTCAGGCCGACGCCTCCGAGCACGGCAAAGATGAAGAGCAGTCCACCGACGAAGTTCAACATGACTCCCTCCTTATCGGCAGAAAGCCCGGGAACTTGAGCCGCCGTCCACCGGCTTGCGCTGGGCCCGCCTGCCCCTCCAGAATTGGAAGCAACGGAGGTATTACGGGTGCATATCCTGGTTACTTTTCACGCCTGGCTGCGTGCCGTTCTGGTCCTGGGTGCGGCGCTGATCGCTGGCCTGATTGTCCACGCCATCCTCTTCGGCATCCTGGCCCGCAGGGCCGGCAAGCCCGGCCGCATCGTAGAGGCCTCGCTCCACCAGCACGCCCGCCGCCCCGCGCGCTGGCTCCTGCCGGTGGTCGCGATGCTGCTGGCGCTGCCCGCCGCCCCCTTGCCGCTGCTCTGGCACTCCGGTCTGCAGCATCTGTTCAGCCTCATCCTCATCGCCGGCGGCGCCTGGTGCATCATGCTCGCCACCGCGGTGCTGGCCGACATCGTCGCCTCCCGCTACCGCATCGACGTAGCCGATAACCTCGAAGCCCGCCGCATCGCCACTCAGGTCCAGGTCATGCGCCGCGTCATCGGCGTCATCGTGGTCATCCTCACCCTGGCGCTGATGCTGCTGACCTTCCCCGGCGCCAAAGCCATCGGCACCAGCATGCTGGCCTCCGCCGGCCTGGCGGCTCTCGTGGTCGGCATGGCCATGCGGCCCACGCTCAGCAATCTCGTCGCCGGCATCCAGATCGCCCTCACCCAGCCCATGCGCCTCGAAGACGCCGTCATTGTCGAAAACGAATGGGGCTGGATCGAAGAAATCACCGCCACCTACGTCGCCGTCCGCCTCTGGGACTGGCGCCGCATGATCCTGCCGCTGACCTATTTCATCGAAACCCCGTTCCAGAACTGGACCCGCAAAACCGCCACCCTCATCGGTTCTGTCTACCTCTATCTCGACTACACCGCCCCGCTCGACGCGCTCCGCCAGGAACTCGAGCGCCTCTGTCACGCCACCGACAAATGGTACGGCGGCGTCTGCGTCCTCCAGGTTTCCGACTGCAAGGAATACACCATCGAGGTCCGCGCCCTCGCCGACGCCAGAGACGCCCCCACGGCCTGGGACCTGCGCTGCCTAATCCGCGAAGGTTTAATCGAGTTCCTGCAGAAAAACTACCCCTATGCCCTCCCCAAAACCCGCGGGGAACTGTCGGGCAAGCTCGACGGCCTTACCTCCGCAACACTTGCGCCGGGTCGGCCCGAGCCGCCCGCCAGCCGGGTATCGCCGCCGCCAACAGCGGCAACACAATCATGACCGCGATGGCCGCTGCCAGCGTAACTGGATCTGCTGTTGCAACACCGCCATGCAGCAGGGGCTGCACCCAGCGGCCGCACAGCAGCACCAGCCCCACCCCAATCACCGCGCCGATGGCCAGCAGACGTGCCGTCTCGCCCAGCACCAACCCCAGGACCCCGCCACGCGTCGCCCCCAGCGCCATCCGCAGCCCGAATTCACTCGTTCGCGCCGCGACAGCATACGCCATCACGCCATAAACTCCGAGACACGCCAGCAGCAGCGCCAGCAGGCCAAAGCCGCCGCTCAACTGCGCGACCAGCTTGTCCCGGCTCAGCAGCCGGCTCACGCGCTCGCGTACCGGTACAATCGAGAACACGCGCAGCCCCGGATCGGCGGTTGCGATCGCTGCCCGCAGCGGAGCTGCCATAGCCGATGGCGAGCCCGCGGTCCGCACCACCAGGCGCAGCGGGACGCCGGCCACCTGATCCGCCAGGTGATAAAACATCGGCACCGCCGGCTTGTGCGGATCATTCACCCGCGCGTCCGCCACCACGCCGATAATGCGAAATTTGCCGATACTGTCGCGGTCATACCCGAACGTCTGACCCATCGGGTCACGCCCCGCGTAATGCGCCCGCGCAAACGCCTGATTCACCACCACAACCGCCGGGCTGTGCGCGGTATCCGTAGGGTCAAATCCGCGCCCGCGGACCAGGTTCATGCCGACAGTGCCAAAGAACGACCGGGTCACAGTGTCTTCTTCCGCTCGGGGTTTCTCTTTCGGGTTGGGGTCGTCCGGGAACACAATCCCGCTGTTGGAGTTGGAGTTGGCATCCAGGCCGTTGTCGCTCAGCGCCGCCGTGGTGACGCCCGGAATCGCGCGCGCCTGTCGCAGCAATCTCTGCTCCAGCGCAAGACTAGCGGCCAGCGGCAAGTCTGTCCCCGGCGGTAGCAACAACTCCGCGCTGAGCAGATGATCGGGCTGAAAGCCCAGATTCACGTGAAACATCCCCGCCAGATTCCGAGCAAACAAGCCGGCGCCAGCCACGAGCAAAAGCGACAGCGCCACCTGAGCGATCACCAGCCAACGCCCCAGCGGCACGTGTTTTCCGCCGCTCGCTTGCCCGGCTTCGCTCTTCAAATCTTCCGCCGGTCTCCCGCGTTTGGCTTGCCACGCCGGCAATAGTCCCAACACCACCCCGGTCACCAGTGCAACTCCAGCCAGCAGCACCCACACCCGCCAATCCAAATCCGGCTGGAACGGGACGCCGTCCCCGGCGCCCGCGAGCCGCACCAGAAATCCGCTCAGCCACAACGCCAGCGCCACGGCCGCCGCCCCGGCAAGCGCCGCCAGCAGAACACCCTCGGTAACCAGTTGCCGCGCCAGCCGCCCGCTGCTGATCCCCACCGCCAACCGGACGGCAATCTCTCTCCGCCGCCGCACTGTCCGCGCCAGCAACAATGTCGCCACGTTGGCAATCGCGATCAGCAGCATCAGTGCCGCCAGCGCCATCAGCATGCGCAACGGACCGCCGTATTCAAGGCGCAACTGCCCGTCGCCGCTGGCGCCGTGGCTCATCGTTAGCGTCATCGGCGTCGCATCCGGCGCTATCCGCTTCCAGCTTTGCGCCAGTAACCCGTTCCATTCGCCCTGCAAGCGCGCCGCGCTCCCCGGCCGCGGCATCCGTGCGTATGCGGCCAGCCACGCGATCTGCTCCTGCGAGGTCCAGGGTTTGCTGTCGTCGCCGTTGACACTCATCCGGCTGCCGCCGGCGTGCAGCACCGCTTGCATCGTCACCGGCGCCCACACATCTGCCGGGTTCGCCGGATTCAGCCCCGTAAAGCCGCGCGGCGCCACGCCCACGATCGTGAGCTTGACACTGCGCAACTCAATCGTCCGTCCGATCACATCCACCGCGCCGCCCAACTGCTTTTGCCAAAACCCGTAGCCTACCACGACTACCGGCGACGCCCCCACCGCCCGGGTATCGCTGTCGTTGATCCATCGTCCCAGCGCCGGCTTGATCTCCAGTCCGCTAAAGTAGCCACCCGTGACCAACTGCAGGCTGGCGACCGCCGGCCCGGTTTCGTTCGGCCCCAAGCGGTAATCGTTCGCACCGCTCGCGGCTCCCACCTCGACGCCTTCCGCTCGCCCCGACGCAGCCATCTCCTGCACCAGCGGATACGACAGCAAAGGCATCGACCCCATGCCGTTGCCCTTCTGCCCCAGCAACACAATCTGCTGCGGCTCGGGCACCGGCAGGGTCTTCAGCAGCACTGCGTTCACCAGGCTGAAGATCGCCGCATTCGCCCCAATCCCAAGCGCCAGTGAAATCACGACGACTGCGGTAAACCCCGGGCTGCGGCGCAGCATCCGGCCCGCGTGCCGCAAATCCTGCAAGCAGGACTCCAGCCACGTCACCACGTCGCGCTCATGCGCCTCGGCGCCGATACGCTCCGGTGGTCCAAACCGCAGCCGCACCTCGCGCGCGCTCTTGCCCTCGCCCGCGCGCATCGCCAGATGGTGCTGCATCTCTTCGGCAATGTCCTGATCCAGCTTTCCCGGCCTCACCGTCCGTCCCAACCGCTGCCAAAGTCCCATGGCTATAGCTCCTGTGCCAGCACCGCGCCCACCCCTCGCACCAGCCGCTGCCATTGCTGCTCTTCTTCCGCCAGCCGTTTCTTTCCCGCTGGCCGCAGCGCATAATACCGCGCCCGCCGGTTTGTCTCCGACGTCCTCCAATCACCGGCAATCAGCCCCGCCTGCTCCAGCCGGTGCAGGGCAGGGTAGAGCGACCCCTCTTCGACCTGCACCAGCGCATCCGATATCCGGTCAATGTGCGCGGCGATAGCGTATCCATGCGCTGCGCCGCGCACCGCCAAGGTCTTCAAAATCAGCAAATCCAGCGTTCCTTGCAGCCGGTCCTTCGTCATCGCCATACCCAGTTCTCCATGCCTAGACAACTATACGTGAAGCGGAAACTGTTGACAACAACGTGCCGTTCTCGTCCATCTATATAGGCATGAGACGCCTCCCGACGCTCGTCTTGTTAATCGCCTCGTGCGCGATGCTCGCCCTGGCTGCGCGCGCTCAGTATTTTGGCCAGAACAAGGTCCGTCACAAGACGCTCAATTTCGAGGTGCTCAAGACCCAGCACTTCGATATCTACTTTTATCCCGAGGAACGCGCGGCCAGCGTCGAGATCGGCCGCATGGCGGAGCGTTGGTACGCTCGTTACACCAAGCTCTTTCATCACGTCCTCACCACCCGCCAGCCGCTGGTGCTTTACGCCAGTCATACCGACTTCGAGCAGACCACGGTACTGCCCGGCTTCATCTCACCCTCGACCGGCGGCGTCACGACCGCCATCGGCCGCAAAATCGTACTGCCGCTCGCCGGCTCGCTCGCCGCTGATGATCACGTCCTCGGTCACGAGCTGGTCCACGCCTATCAGTACGACATGACCCTCAGCCGCGGCAGCCCGATTCCGCTGGTCTCGCGCCTGCCCCTTTGGTTTGTCGAAGGCATGGCCGAGTACTGCTCGCTCGGCCCCCGCGACGCCAACACCGCCATGTGGATCCGCGATGCCGTTGCCCGCGACACATTTCCCACCGTCAAGGACCTCGGCAACCCCAACAAATACTTCCCCTACCGCTACGGCGAAGCCTTCTGGGCCTATGTCGCCGGGCGTTATGGAGACGACAAAATCGCCCCCATGTTGCTCGACGCCGCCCGCGCCGGCAACGTCGATGCCGCTATCCAAGCCGTCCTGCACGTCAGCGCCAAACAGCTTTCCGCCGATTGGCTGCAAGCGAGCGAAGCCAAAAATCGTCCGGTGCTGCAAGCCACCGAGGCCGTGGCGCCGGCGCAGGTTCTGGTGGCGGCCAAAAAGAACGAGGCCAGCCTCAACGTCAGCCCCGCGCTCAGCCCCAACGGCCAGTGGGTGATGTTTTTTTCCGAGCGCGGCGTATTTTCCATCGAGTTGTTCCTGGCCAATGCCGAAACCGGCCAGATCGTCCGCCAGATTACCTCGACCGCCATCGACGCGCACTTCAACAATCTGGAGTTCATCAACTCGGCCGGCGCCTGGGCCTCCGACAGCAACCGCTTCGCGTTTGGACACGTTGAAGGCGGCAATGCCTACGTCTCCATCTACGACGTCGCCCAAAACCGGGTGGTCCACAAATACCTCATCCCCGGCGCCGGCGAAGTCTTCAGTCCGACTTGGGCGCCCGATGGCCGCCAAATCGTCGTGAGCGCCATTGAGGGCGGTCAGACCAATTTGTACCTGCTCGATCTCAGCAACGGCGCCGTGCGCAAGCTCACCAACGACAACTATGCTGAACTCGAGCCCGCCTGGTCGCCCGACGGCAAGCAAATCGCTTTCGTCACCGACCGTTTCACCGCCGACCTCAGCGATCTCTCCCACGGCCCGTACCGCTTAGCGCTGCTTGATGTGGCCAGCGGCGCGGTCAGTGCTATTCCCACCGCCGGCAGAGGCAATCAGATCAATCCGCAATGGTCGCCCGACGGGCAATCGCTTTACTGCATCTCCGACACCAGCGGCATTCCCGGTATCTACCGGCTGCCCCTCACCGGCGGCGCCGCCCCGGAGCAACTCACCAACCTGCAGACCGGCGTCAGCGGCATCACCGCCCTCAGCCCAGCGCTGTCGGTCGCCACCGGCACCGGCGCCATCGTCTACAGCGAATTCTCGGACAACAACTACAGCCTCGTCCGTCTCTCCCCGCAAGCCGCGCCGGTTCCGTCCGCCACCGCGTCGCTGCATCCCGCTCTGCTTCCGGGGCGCACGAGCGACACCGGCGAAGTCGCCACTTACCTGGGGAACTGGCAGGATGGCCTCGCGCTCGCCGCCAATTTCACCACCGAGCCCTACCACCCCGGCCTCGAGCTCGACTACATCGCCCCGCCCAGCGTCTCCGTCGGTGTCAGCAACTTCGGCACGCTGCTCGGTGGCGGCACGGCGCTGCACTTCAGCGATCTGCTGGGCTATCAGAATCTGACCGTAGCTTTCGAATCCCTCAGCAGCAGCGGTGCAGCCGGTTTTCTCAATAACCTGTCCGCCTCGGGTCTGTACACCAACGAACGCCATCGCTGGACCTGGGGCATTGGCGGCGGGCAAACGCCGTTTGTCTCCGGCAGTGTCGCCGCCGTTACCGGCGTCATCAACGGCCGCCCGGTGGCCCAGACGCAGGAAGTCACGCAATGGCAGCTCGACCGCCAGGTGGTCGGCGTGCTCGAATATCCTTTCAGCCGGGCGCAGCGGATCGAGTTCACCGCCGGCTTTGAAAATATTGGCTTTGCCGCTGAACAGCGCACCAACCTCGTCGATCTCGTCACCGGATCAACCGTTGCTTCCCGGGAAGAGAGCATTCCCGCCCCGCCGGGACTCAATTTTGCCGTCGGCTCCGCCGCGCTGGTCTATGACACCTCGATCTTTGGCGGGGTCAGCCCCATTCGCGGCCAGAGCTACCGCCTGCAGGCCGGCGGCAACGCCGGCAGCATCGACTTCGCCACCGCTCTGGCCGACTACCGTAAATATCTCGGCGTTACCAACTCTCTCAGCCTTGCGGGCCGCGTCCTCACCTTCGGCCGCTACGGCTCGGGCGCGGGTGACCCCCGCATGCAGGACTTGTTCCTGGGCTATCCCTCGCTCGTCCGCGGCTACGACTTCAATTCCTTTTCGCCCCAGGAGTGCGGCCCCAGCATTGAGACCACCGGCGCCTGTCCCGTGCTCGACCGCCTCATCGGCAGCAAGATTGGCGTCCTCAATCTCGAAGCCCGCCTCGAACTCACCGGCCCCCTCGGCGTGCTCCGCAGCCCGCAAATTCCTCCCATCGAACTGGCGCCCTTCTTCGACGCCGGCACCGCCTGGACCGCGGCGATCAAACCCGACTTCCTCGGCGGATCCCGCCGCCCCGTCACCAGCGAAGGCCTCACTCTGCGCGCCAATCTCCTGGGTTTTGCAGTCGTCTCCATCGACTACGCCATCCCCAACAACCGCCCCCTCAAGTCCCACGTCTGGGAGTTCAGCTTCCTCCCCGGCTTCTGAAGACACCTCTCATTACCCGTGGTAATCTATTGCCATGGCCACGACTCCTGTCCACTCCCGGGTGACGTCGCAGAACCAGACTTCTGTGCCCGCTGAGGTCCGCAAAGAGCTCGGAATTCAGGCCGGCACCACGCTCGAGTGGAACCTCCGGGACGGCGAGGCCATCGTCCGTCGTGCGCGCAAATCCAGTTTCGAGGATATCCACAAGGCGCTTTTTCCCGAAGGCCCACCGAAGCGTCAGACGCTCAAGCAGTTGAAACAGGGCATCGCCGATTACATTCGAGAAAATGCTGAGCGCCGCGGATACTAACGTCCTCGTCAGGGTGCTGACCCGTGATGATCTCAAGCAGGCTGCCGCCGCGAGCGAGTTCCTGGTAGGCGGAGCCTGGATTTCCCAGACCGCGATCGCCGAACTGGTGTGGGTTCTGCAGAGCCGCTATCGCCGCACTCGCCAGGAACAGATCGAGGCGTTGGATTTACTCCTGGACAACCCCCACCTGGCCCTCGAAAACGCGCCCGTGATCGCAGCGGCCTTGCGCCTGTTTCGCGAGTGGCCTCGCGTGAGCTTCACAGATTGCCTCCTGCTCGAACAGGCGCGCGCCGCCGGCCACCTCCCGCTCGGCACCTTCGACCGCGAACTCGCCAAAGCTCCCGGCGCCAAACTCCTCCGTTAACGCACGCCGCGCAGAAACATAGCGAGGCCGACGGCGAGGGGGTCGAACATGGACTGCACGCCGGTGAGGATGGTGACATGGTTGCGGCCAGGGACCATAGTCACGTTGGCGTGGCCGCCGCACTGCTTGAGGGC